>JAOTVA010000253.1 GCA_029863645.1 Gemmatimonadota bacterium | reverse complement strand
CTGATCAGGACCAGCGAGCTCACACAGTGGATCTCGGTGCCGTCGATCATGAACTACATGGCGAAGTTCGACGTCATCGGGCACGGCGACTTCCCCGCGCTGCGTCGTGTGCTGTGGTGCGGCGAAGTGCTCCCTACCGCGACCCTGATCCACTGGATGGAACGGCTTCCGCACGCGCGCTTCACAAACATGTATGGTCCCACCGAGGCGACCTGTGCAAGCACCTACTTCGACATCGACACGTGCCCGACGGACCCGACCGAACCGCTCCCGATCGGCACGGCTTGCACCGGCGAAGAGCTATTCGTGCTGGACGACCGAATGAATCCGGTCGAGGTCGGCGACATCGGCGAGCTCTACATCGGGGGGGTCGGAGTGGGCACGGGATACTGGGAGGACGAGGAGAAGACAGCCGCGGCGTTCGTCCCCAACCCGTTCGTTGACGAGACCGAGCAGGTGCGACTCTACAAGACCGGGGACCTAGGCAGGTGCGACGAGCACGGCGTGCTCCACTACGTTGGCCGGGCGGACACTCAAATAAAGAGCCGTGGGTACCGGGTTGAGCTCGGTGAAATCGAGGCCGCACTGACGGCGCTCCAAGGGCTACGTGAGTCGGCTGTGGTAGCGGTGCCGAGCAGCGGATTCGAGGGGAACGCCATCTGCTGCGCCTACGCAGTGGCCGACGGCACCGACTTGACCCGTGCGGCCATCCGCTCTCGGCTCGGTGAGATGATCCCGTCATACATGCTCCCCGGCTACTGGCACCAGATGGACGAGTTACCCAAGAACGCCAACGGTAAGATCGACCGCCGCTGGCTCAAGGAGCACTTCACGGAGGTTGTCGAGATACGATGACCAAGATTGATACTGAGCATCTTCAGCAGCAGCTGCTGAACCTCTTTCGCGACGAGCTAGCGCTCGAGATCGACAACGCGTCCCAGGAGCTCTTCGCCGACGGGCTCCTGGACTCGCTCTCGTTCGTCAGGTTGCTGTCCGAGCTCGAGGGTCGCTACGGCGTTGAGGTACCCCTGCACGACATGGAGGCCGAGACCTTCGGCACCATTGAGAAGATCGCGGCCTACGTCCAAGCCGGCTCGGCCGCGTGAGAAGTGAAGCCGCTCGGTCGTCGCGACGCGTTCATCGTGGTCCCTGCACCAGAATCGACGTCGGTATGTCCTACAACAAGACGCGGCTCTTCCCATTTCACGAGAGAGCCCGCAGAGAACTCGACAAATGACGACCGCCTACCTCATAGTCTTGGGCCTTTGTGCGGCTCTCGTTCTCTACACTTATCTGGGGTACCCCGCCCTCCTCAAGGCTCTTTCGACCCTGAAGCCCGCGTGGGCGGCTCCACCTCCGCCGACCGAGTGGCCGAGCATCAGCATCACGGTCCCAGCCTTCAACGAGGAGGAGACGATCCGCGGGACTATCGACAGCCTCCTGGCCCTGGACTATCCAGCTGAGCGCCGCCAGATCCTGGTCGTGTCCGATGCATCGACCGACCGGACTGACGAGATCGTCGGGGAGTACGCGGACCGTGGGGTCGAGTTGTTCCGCGTGACAGATCGTCGGGGCAAGACCGCCGCCGAGAACGCCGCACGACAGAGCCTGACCGGTGACATCGTCGTCAACACCGACGCCTCGGTCCGGATCCATCGCGACGCGATCAAGGCGTTGGTCCGCTGCTTCGGAGATCCGGAGGTGGGGGTTGCGTCCGGGCGGGACGTGAGCACGGCCGCAGAGAGCGATTCGGCGAACATCGGAGAAAAGGGCTACGTCGGCTACGAAATGTGGGTCCGGGCCCTCGAGACCCGGATGCTCGGCATCGTGCAAGCCTCCGGATGCCTGTACGCCACGAAGCGAGAGATCCATGACTGCGAGTTCCCCGAGCACCTGACTCGCGACTACGGGGCAGTTGCGCTGTCTCGCGAAGCGGGACTCAAGGCCGTATCCGTGGACGGGGCGCTCTGCAACGTACCCCGGCAGCGCTCCCTGAGAAGGGAATACAGCCGCAAGACGCGGACGATGACTCGAGGACTCAAGACGGTCGCGTACCGGCGAGGGCTGCTCAACCCATTCCGGTACGGGCTCTATTCGTGGATGGTCTTCAGCCACAAGATCTGCCGCTGGCTCGTCCCGGTGGCACTGGTCGTCGGCACTGCCGCCGTCGTTGGCCTTGCCACAGCAGATGCGCGTGCCATCCCGTTCGCGGCGCTGGGCGTGCTAGTCGCGCTCTTCGCGGTTGCGGGCTGGTTATGGCCAAACGAGGAAACGACCCCAAAGATATTTTCGGTGCCGGCGTACCTTGTTATCGCCAACCTCGCCGCGCTCAATGCGTGGGCGAACCTGTTCAGGGGAGTCCAGAGCGCAGCCTGGTCGCCGACCCGGCGCGAGTCAGTGAAAGCGGGCCGGGCCGGCTGACAGGCTCCGGGGTCGTGCGGCCCGACCGGCCGGTCCTCACGGTGTCGATTGACACCGAGGAGGACAATTGGGGGAGCTACGAGACTGAGGGAGCCACAACGGAGAACATCTCGCATCTCGTCGAGCTTCACGAGCGGATGGGTCACTGGGGCGCTCGACCGACATACCTCGTGAACCGGCCGCCTCTACTCGACCGCCAATCCGTCAACGTCCTGGGCGCTCTGGCCGATCGCGAAGAGGTGGAGATCGGAGCACATTGCCACCCCTGGAACACGCCTCCTGCGACCGCCCCGGGATGGGAGGGCTCGATGATGTCGCAGCTGCCCGCCGAGGCGAACCAGGGAAAAGTGGCCGAGGTCACGGGCCTCATCGAGCGAGAGCTGGGCGTGAGGCCGCGCACCTTCCGGGCTGGCCGCTGGGCGTTCGGGCCCACCGTCTCCGCCGCACTCGCCGCGGAGGGATACACAGTGGACGCTTCCGTGAGTCCGTTCGTCGACTGGACCC
>JAOTVA010000252.1 GCA_029863645.1 Gemmatimonadota bacterium | reverse complement strand
AACGGCAAACTCCACCAAGAAGCGCTGGAGTACCAACGATCCGCAAATAGCGTCAGCCAGATCCCTGGCTTCGCTCACGCCCTCCACACTTCGGTGCAGGGCGAAGGAAGCATCCAGACCGCAGGTCGTGCGTGTTGATGAGCTCGCGCGTCGGTCGTTGAACATTGTGGTGGCCTCCCTTGGGATCGTCCTTACAGCGCCTCTGATGCTGATCATCGCGCTCCTGGTTAAGCTGACCTCCACCGGGCCCGCCATCTATCGGCAGCCTCGGGTAGGTGTAGACCGGCGCCGCGACCGCGGGCTGAAGCACCGACGGAAGGTTGACCGTGGGGGACGGATCTTCACGATCTACAAGTTCAGAACGATGTCTGAGACTCCAGAGGGCTCCAAAGCCTCCTGGGCCGGTGAGGAGCAGCACCGAATCACCGCGGTCGGCCGTTTCCTGCGCGCGTTCCGCTTGGACGAGCTTCCCCAGTTGTTCAATGTCCTCGCGGGGGACATGAACGTCGTCGGACCGCGGCCTGAGCAGCCCGAGATCTTTGCGGATCTTCAACAGAAACTCGGTCGCTATCGGGACAGACAGCGTGTCCTGCCGGGCATCACGGGCCTCGCACAAGTGTCGCTCTCCTACGATCAGAGTCTCGACGACGTAAAGAAGAAGGTGAATCTCGACCTCGAGTACATCCGAGGTCGATCAGCGGCCAGGGACCTTCTCATAATGGCCAAGACCATGCCAGTGATGGTGTTCCGCCGCGGCGCCCTCTAGACGATAGAGGTCGGACCCGCTCGGCGTGAAGCGGCCGGCGGGCGAGCCTGAGGCGCCCTTGCCCTGAGGCCCTCCGACGTCGTACAGGTTGGCATGCCGACTCCAGCGTTTCTCAGGCGTTGGGCCTCGAATCTCCTGCTCCTGCTTGTGGCGACGGGGATCGCCCTCCTGGCCGCGGAATCGATCCTCGCCTCGGTGGGAGCGACGCGCCTAGCACGTAAGTCGGGGCCGACCGACTCCACCCGGGACATCGTCCTCCGACTCCGCTCGGGCGGGCGGTACGCGGTTCCTCGGGTGCCCGGCAACGTGCTCGTGGACACGGGCGTGCGATTCGCGGCGGACGACTCCACCTGGCTCTACCCGCTCGGTCCGGCTCCGGGCGGCGCCACTGTGGTGCTGTGCGCCGACGGTCCTACCGAGGTCACCTACGAGGCCGACCGCTTCGGCTTCAACAATCCCGACGCCATCTGGGATGCCGGACGGGCCGAGGTCGCGATCTTGGGCGACTCCTACACGGCTGGTGTCTGCGTCGGGCGCGAGGACCAGATCCCGACGCTCCTGAACGGTGTCCGACCAACGGTGAATCTGGGGATGAGCGGCGCCGGGCCGCTCCGGGAGCTCGCCATCCTGCGGGAATACGCCCGACTCCTGACTCCGCGTGTGGTCGCCTGGGTATACTATGAGGGCAACGACCTGTGGGACCTTTCGGGGGAGACTAGCCATTCATGGCTCACCAGCTACCTCCAGCCTGACGGTGTTCAGGAGTTGGCCAACCGTCAGGGAGCCCTGGACGCCCCGTACGAGCAGTGGGTGGACTCGATCTTCGCGGCCGATACCGCCTCGGCTTCCGCGCCTGCATCTGACCGGGACGTGGTCCGATTCCTGACGGGCCTGCCCCGACTCGAGAGGCTCCGGGACCTGCTGCACGTCGGCGAGCTCTTCCCAACTGACGAGCCCGACCTGGGTCTCCTGCCCGAGGTGATTTACGCAGCCCGTGCAGAGATCGCGAGCTGGGGTGGGCGGATGCTCCTCGTCTACATGCCGGACCTGGCACGGTACGATACGTGGATCGGCTCGGGACCCCGCGGACGCGAGGATCTGCTGGAGTTGGCGCGAGCGGAAGACATCGCGACCTTGGACCTCGACGTCGTGTTCCGTCAGCACGGAGATCCTCAGGCCCTTTGGTCCCGATCCAGTGCCCACCTCAACGAGGAGGGTTACCGGATCGCCGCGGAGGCGATTTCTTACGCCGTGGACTCATTGCTCACTACTCCGCCACCCGAGTCTCTCTGAACCGGATCCGATCCTTGCCCCACAACGTCATCGTCGTCGGCACACCACGCTCGGGCACCAGCATGCTCACAGGTATCTTCGGCCGGCTCGGCTTCTTTCTCGCTGGGGACACCGACTCGGAGCTGAGGGATCCAGACCGAGGCAACCCGGACGGGTACTGGGAGGCGGAAGGCCTGATCGAGCGAAATGTGGAGGTCTTCTCGGCGGCCGGCTTCCCCTGTCACAACACGTGGCTCTTCGACGCGATCTCCCCCGAACAGGCGAGTCGAATCCCGGCTCTGAGCGCGCTACCGGGACATCGCGAGTTCGTGAAGCAGTACGAGGGCCACGCCCCTTGGGTGTGGAAGGACCCGAGGCTCTGCTACACGCTGAGCTACTGGTGGCCCCTCGTGGACCCCGCTACGACCCGAGTGGTGCTGATCACGCGCAACCCGGAGGCCACCTATCGGAGCTTCGTCCGCATCAACTGGCGCGAGGACACCGATGAGGCGCGCACAGACGTGTTCCAGCGCATCGAGGACCACAACCGGGTCGCGCGGGAGGCGATCGTTTCGCTGGACATCCCGCATCTCGAGCTAACATACGACCGTTTCAAGCAGGAAGGCGACACGATCGCTCAAGAGCTCAGCGCCTTCATCGGGATCGGCCTCGAGCCCGCCGACCTGGGCTTCGAAGCGCGCTACGACCATTCGACGGGAGCCGGCCGCGCCGTATACCTGGCCGAGAAGGCCGCCGGGCGCTTGCCCGCCTGGCTCAAGCGGGTGATTAGGGCGGTGGTCCCTTCCTCACTCCTGCGGCGGCTGTTCCCGGGGGGCGGGTAGCGAGCGACGGACACGCCCTCAGTACGACGCGAGGCCGATCGGGGACAACGGCGT
>JAOTVA010000091.1 GCA_029863645.1 Gemmatimonadota bacterium | reverse complement strand
CCCGCTCCCCGCCAGCATCGATTTTCCCCTGCATAGACTCAGTGCGCGGGAAACCCGCTTTACTGCTCACGCCTTTGCCGACCCCCAAGCCCGTAGTGACCTCGACGAAGACATGTTGCGCGAGGAGCTCGTCAATACGCTCCTGGGCAATCCCTACCAAGCGGAGTTTTCGATCACCGTAGGTGACGTCGTCTTCGATAATCTTGGCCTCTACGACCGCCACAAAGAGATGATGGGCTTGATCGGAGTACCGCAGTGGAACCTGCCGGGCAATCACGACATGAATCTCGAGTCACCCAACGCACAGTACGCGAACGAGACCTTCAAGAAGCACTTTGGCCCCACGTACTACTCGTTCAATTACGGGAACGCACATGTCGTTGCTCTGAACAACGTCGAGTACGCTGGCGCGGAGCAGGGGGGCTATCGGGGCTTCATTTCAGACGATCAGATTCGCTGGCTGGAGCAGGATCTCGCCCATGTCCCTAGAGACATGCTCATCGTGATCGCGACCCACATTTCGCTGATCTCAGAAGCTTCCGACGGCGATCCCTCTCACGATGTGTCTGGCCCCAGAACCGACAACTTCGATCGTCTGCTGGAGCTGCTTCGTCCGTTCGACAACATCTACGGCCTGGCCGGACACGATACCAGCAATAGCTGGAAGGTTGAGATCGATCATGAGCATGGCTGGACCGGTCAGCCGTGGATCGCCCATACGTTGGCCGAAGTGCGCGGCAGCGGGTGGACCCGAGGCCCGAGAGATCTGCGTGGAGTGGCGGATGCCATGATGGAGGACGGAAATCCCAACGGGTTCTATCTGCTGAAGTTTGATGACGTGACGCTGGTCCCGGAGTTCATTCCGTTTCCCTTTGGGCAAGACGCAGGGCAGGGACTGCGCATCGTGCTGGATCCGGAGCTGGAGCCCCCAACCGACGGCGGGATTAACCGGGGCGTGCTGCGGTCCGATACCAAGGTGGTGGTCAATCTCTTCGACGGGGGTGAACGCGACCGGGTTCGGCTATCGCTGGACGGTGGTCCGTTGATGCCCATGCGCTACGTGGTGCGGACCGACCCCTTCGTGGAACGAGCGTACGCGCTGCTCGCGGATACACCGGAAGCTTTTCCAGGCCCAGCGGTCTCCGCACACATCTGGGAGTTCGATTTACCCGATGACGTCGAAGCCGGACTACACAGTTTGGTGGTCGAAAGCGAGGATGAGTTCGGGCAGAGACACCGCGGGGTTCTCTCGTTTGAGGTCATGGGCGCTGGACGGTAGGTCGGGCTGGATTGACCTAAAGCGCCTCGAGTGCTTCCAGACAGACGTCACGATAGGCGTCCACTTCCATCCGCTCCCCCGTGCCCAACGCTCCTGCGCCGGCCTCGAGGAACGGCCGGGCGTCGCCCGGTTTGCCTTGGCCCGCCAGTGCCTGACCGACACGGCATTCGGCGACCGCCCTGGCAAAGTGCCCAGGCGGCAGGGCGTTGTTGAGAATCTCGATGGCCTCACGGGCGGTGGCCTCGGCCCCAACGAAGTCGCCCTGGATCAATCGAATCTCAGCAATGGTGAGCAGGGGGAAGCCGGTCTGGAAGTGGCCGGGTCCTCTCGTCGTGGCGAACATCTCATGGGCGGAGCGCGCAAGCTCCTCGGCCTCGGCATAGCGCCCAAGGTCCTTGACGGTCGCAGCTAGGTTCTGGAGCGTTGCCGCGACCTCACCGTCAACGTCTCCATACCGATCGCGTAGCAATGCGAGCAGTTGCCGGAACGCCGACTCGGCCTGAGGGTCGCCCATCAGGCGGAGTAGGATCGCGTAGTTGTTCCAGTAGCTGAGGGTGGTGGCGTGCGTCGACCCCAACTCGGCTTCCATCACTGCTATGCTCGACTCGTACAACGGGCGCGCCTCGCCGTAGCGCCCAGCCGCCGTCAGGGCCTGCGCGAGCCTGGCGCCGAGGGCTGCGGTTCTGGAGTGCCCCTCGCCGAAAGTCGTGGCTAGGATCTCGTGGGCCTCACGCGCGGCGGCGACGGCCTCGTCTGCCCTGTCCAGTGGCTCCAAGTTGTCGGCCAGCTGACCCAAGGCTTCGGCCAGCCGACGAGGATCGACCTCTGAGCTCCGGTAGATACGAACCGCCTCCTCGAGTCGGCTAACCGCGTCTTCGAGTTTTCCTTCACGCAGGTCGAGCGTCGCTAGAGCGTCCAGCGAGCGGGCCGTGGCTGGAGCGTCCGTGCCATAGAGCCTGTGGGAGAGCGAGAGCTGCCGCTCAAGTATGATACGAGCCGAGTCTCCATCCGGAGTCAACGCTCCCACGCGGAGTAGGGTCTCGTGGACTTGCGGCGACTCGCTGCCGTAGAGGGTTTGCTCGAGGTCTAAGGCTTCGATGGCCAGCTCGTAGGCTTCCACCGGTTGATCAAGGTCCCGCAGCACTTCTGCCATCGCTCCGAAGAGTTCGGCACGAGCCGCGGGCCGGTCCGATAGATCGGCACGGACCCGTTCGGTCCCCTCCTGTATGGCCTCCAAGATGGTCAGGTCTCGGCGTCCCTCACCAAGGCCCGTATCGGCTGAGTCCGGAGCGGTGAAGAAGCTCACGAAGGCCTGTTGGACATCCCGAGCCACGTTTCTCTCTTCCTCCAACTCCTGGCTGTGGCGGATGAGGGTAGCAACATAGGCGCCACTCAGCAGGATTCCTGCGATCGCTACCGGGGCCACCCAAGCGTGCCGCCGGAGGAACTTGCCGGTGCGGTACAACTGCGATTCCCGCCGCGCCAGGATCGGTCGTGCGTCGAGGTGCCGCAGTACGTCGTCAGCCATCTCGAGCGTGGTTGGGTACCTGCGCCCAGGTTCCTTGCGTAGCGCCCTAAGAACGATCGTATCGAGGTCTCCGCGCAGGCGCCGTTGAAGACGGGCTGGCGTGACGCCGTAGCGGGCGGCGGTCGCAGCGCCCTCGAGATCTCCCGCAGCAGTACTTGGCAGTCGTGGCCGAGCGTTCATGATCTCGTCCTCGAGCGTCGAGCCGATCCCCGAAACCTCGTACGGCCGCTCCCCTGTGAGGAGACGGTAGAGCAGACCCCCGAGCTGGTATACGTCTGATGCCGTAGTGATCAGCTGCCCCTGCACTTGTTCAGGGCTCGCGTAGCCCGGCGTAAGCGGCATGAAACCGGTACGGGTCATTGGCGCGTCGAGCGGGCCGGCTTCAGGGTCCAGGAGCTTCGCGATTCCGAAATCGAGGAGCTTCACCTGGCCGTCCGGGGTGACCAGGATGTTGGACGGCTTGATATCCCGGTGGACGATCAGATTGTTGTGGGCATACTGGACGGCCAGCGCCACCTGGAGAAACAGTCGCAACCGCTGGTCGATTGAACAGCAGTTCTCGTCACAGTATTGAGTGATGGGCACCCCGTCGACATGCTCGAGCGCAAGGTAGGGAAGGCCTTGAGACGTAGTACCGCCATCGACGAGTCGCGCGATGTTGGGGTGCTCGAGTGAAGATAGAATCTGCCGCTCGACGACGAACCGTCGAACGAAGTCCTCCGTGTCGAGCCCGCGGCGCAGGAACTTGATGGCCACTCGCTGCTCGAACTCGCCGTCGGCGCGCGCGGCCTCGTAGACGCCGGCCATCCCGCCGCGCCCGAGCTGGCGCACGATCCGGAACGCGCCGACGCGCTCCCCGATCCGGTCTTGGCCCAGGTCTTCCGTGCGGCGACGGACGGCTGCGGCGAAGTCGTTCGGTGCGATTGCCTCGGCCGACCCTTCGAGGAAGGGCCCGGACCTCTGGTCCGCGCCGAGCAGACCGCGGACCGCTTCGAGCAGCTCGGCGTCGTCCGAGCAGCGCCGTTCCAAGAAGTCGGGCCACTCACTTGGATCGAGACCGAGCGCCTCCTGAAAGACGACGTCGATCTCTCGCCAACGGTCAATGGTCACGAGAGCGCCTGGTACAGGTAGGCGCGGGCGCGCCGCCACTCACGCTCCGCCGTCCGCAGCGACGCCCCGATCGCCGCGGCGGTCTCCTCCATACTGAGACCTCCAAAGAAGCGGCACTCGACCACCTGCTCTAGCCGGGGATCCATCTCACCCAGCCCGGCCAGCGCCTCGTCCAGCGCGAGGAGGTCGATGGTCCGGGGCTCTTGTCCATTCAGGGCATCGGTGAGGGGGAGGTGGATGGCGCCACCCCCTCGCTTCGCCGCCTTGCGTTCGCGCGCGTGATCGACCAACAGGTCGCGAATCACTTTCGACGATACAGCGAAAAAATGGCCCCGGTCCCGCCAGGTTGCCTCGGCCTGCGGGACGAGCCTGATGTACGCCTCGTGCACGATGCCCGTCGTATTGAGGGTGTGGTCGGCCCGCTCCCGGGAGAGTCGGTTGTGGGCGATGGCCCTCAGGTCGTCGTAGACCAGCGGCATCAGCCGATCGAACGCGCCCCGCTCCCCGTTCGCGCACGCATGCAGGAGCTTGGTGATGTCCTGCGAAGTCGAAGACGGTCGCGCCATGTTCCGAGAGGGGCCTCGCGGTTGCCTGGCTTCTCACTCGTCGGGAATCAGCCGGCGAGTTCGGCCGGACGGTGGCCGCTACAATCGGGCGGTGTCGACCCAACCGTCAAGCGCGCTCCCCTCCGGGTGGCGGGTCTCGAGCGGTTTCTCCGCTTAGGGGTTGATGGCGACCCCGAGGGCGGGTCGCCCGAACTCGACCCAACCGGAGATCTGGATGCCCACGCACGGCGCTCGAAACAAGCGGCATGGAGTCGTACTCTTCATGCTCACGGCGATCACGCTAGGTGGGTGCGGAGAGACCACAGGGCTGGGCGATGTTGCCCCCAGTTCCGTGTCCGTCACGGCTCCGGCCGACGACCTGGAGGAGGGTGCGACGCTGCAGTTGGCTGCCGCCGTCTCTCCCTTTGGTGCGCCCCAGGGGGTGACCTGGGCGACGAGCGACGTCACGACGGCTCTGGTCGATGGCTCGGGTCTGGTTACCCCCGTGAGTCTCGGCGTCGTAACGATCACGGCGACCAGCACAGTGGACCCGTCGCGGAGCGGGTCAATCGACATCACGATCACGTGCCGAAACCTAGTGCAGTCGATGGTGGAGAATGGAGGTTCCGTCCCTGGAAACGTGTGCTACCAGGCGCTGACCCCCCTGTCGGTGAACAACGGAACCCTCGTCGTCGAGCCCGGCGCCCACATCTCGTTCGGACCCAGTGCATCACTGTCGATCGCGAGCGGCGGCCGGCTCTCCGCAATTGGCACTCCCGACCAACCGATCATCTTCACGAGCCTCGATCCCGACGGGCTGTGGCGCGGTATTCGCTTCGACGGTAGCGCGAGCGCCGACAACAGGCTGGAGTCCGTGGTCCTCGCGAACGGCGGTTCCTCCGGCTGGAGCGGAGCGACGTACTCGACATCGGCCCTTTATCTTGAAGGCAACTCGCGAGTCGATGTCGCTTCGAGCGAGATCACCGGAAGCGGCGGGACGGCCTTGACCGTCGAAGAGGATGTCGTGTTGGCGTTCAACGCCAACACCGTGGTCGACAACGCTGTGGCCGGCTGGGTCCATCCCAATGCCGCCCGATCCATCGGCTCCGACAACGTCTTCGACGGCAACGCCGACGAGGTGATTCGCGTCGGCTTCGGCAACACCGACGCCGTAGGCACCGCACAGAGGTGGTTGGGAATCGGCGTACCCTTCGAGATTCAAGACCGGATGTTCGTCGAAGCACCCCTGACACTAGACCCCGGCGCGCTGCTGTCCTTCAAGGCCGACGTCTCCATGATCGTGCGTAACGACGGCACGTTGACGGCGTTCGGAACGGCGGAGGCTCCGATCACCTTCACGGGTACCGAGCCCTTGGCCGGCTTCTGGAAGGGACTGCAGATCACCACAGTGTCCACGGACAACGTCTTCGACGGGGTGGTCTTCGAGTATGGAGGTAGCGCGGCATGGACGGGGGACCCCGACTCGCGCGCCATGGTGTACCTCACCAGCAACAGCAAGGCCGCGTTCACCAATTCGCTGTTCCGCGAGAGCGGACACTTCGCGCTGTGGGTCCCGGCGGGTGGTGACATCACGGGCTTGTCCGGCAACGTCTTCCAAGGGAACGCCCGCACCATCGTCGTGCACCCAAATCGCGTAGGTGCGATCACGGATAGCAACAGCTTCGTGGACAACGGGGAGCAGGTTGTGCGTGTATCCTTCGGCAACAACGACGCGGTTGTGGCCGAACAGACCTGGGCGGCCCTGGAAGTACCCTATCGGGTGACCGTCAGGACGTTTATCGAGGCACCGCTCGCCATCGAAGCGGGGACGGTGGTGCAGTTCGCACAGGACGCGAGCCTGAACGTTCGTAACGGTGGCTCCCTGACTGCGGAGGGCACAGCACTGGACCCGATCGCCTTCGTAGGTCAGGAGTCGGTTGCCGCCTACTGGCAGGGCATCGAGTTCGGCACCGTGTCCGCGAGCAACGTGCTCAGCTACGTGCTCTTCGAGCATGCGGGTTCCCAGGCGTGGTTCGGCGGTACCGACAGCGTGGCAACGCTGCACATCACCAGCGATGGGCTCCTCGATCTGGCGGACGTCACGATCCGAACCACGGGGGGGTACGCATTGATTCTTGCCAGTGGAGGTGCCGTGACGTGCTCCAACGTCGATGACGGGGGCTTCATGTTCTACGACCAAGCCTCGTCGAGCTCGTCGGCGATCTGTCCGTAGGTGGCTAACCCTGATCCTCTCTAGGATGAACGTCATGACGAAGATGAACGAGCACCAGGAACCGGAGGCGCGGATGTCCCGACAGGTGAATCGGTCTGCGCTCACCACACGGGGCTTTGTCTACTCACTCGCGCTTCTTTTAGGCGCTGCACTGTCGGCCTGCGATGGGGAGGATCCTCTCCTTGCTGACATCACGCGGAACGAGATCCCCGACGTATCGGCATATAATTTGTTCGTAGAAGGAGCCGACACGGATACCCTCATCGGAATTGATGTCGACGCAAGTTGGGATTATGACGCTGGAACGTTGTGGCTGGGCACTGACGACCTAGCGGAGCCGCTCGGGACTCTGACCCTGACGATATCCGAACACGTCGCAGATGGTCTTGCTGTCGGCATCGAGAATGCCACGCTGTCCATGACCGATGTGAGAGTTGGAACGGCCCTCGAGATCAACGGACGACTCTACCAGCAGCAGGGAAAGGGCGGGGGATTGTGGGAGGCGATAACCCGCGAGTATATCGTGGTGCACGACCTTGAAATCCCCATGGTGCGAATCTTGATTAACCCAGGTGACCTTCCAGAGGCGGTCAAGCTGAAGGGAAACTTTCAGGCGCTTCGGATCGGGTAACAGCCTCTTGCGCGACTACGCGGGGCTACGCGCCCACGGCAGTCGCGATAAGCGCAGGGGGCTCACAGCCGGCGCGCGCGCTCGGAAGGGCGCGCCGGTCGTCGCGCCCTAGCGCCCGTCGACCAGAGCCTGAAAGCGGGGAGCCTCCCGAATGGGATCAAACGCCGGATCAGCCTGTAGCCAGGCGGGTGTCAGAGGGGAGCTCCCGCTCAACATGGGCTCGAGCTGGTCGATGGCCATGTCGACATCACCCATCATGCCGGCCAGTTGAGCGTATATCACCGCGTTGAAGGCACCGGGATAGTAGTCCCAGTACGTCGGCATCAGTGCAAGGGCCGTCCTCGCGGATTGAGCGGCCTGCTCGTGGTTGCCGAGAAAGAAGTGCGCGTAGGCCAGGCCCATGTGAACCCGGCGATCGCGAGTGCCGCGCATTGCCACGGGCGTGAGGGACGCGACGACGGAGTCTGCCAGGGACTGCGCCTGCGCGGTATCTCCTCGATGCCAGCTGGCGAGGGCGCAGCCGATTTGCCGGTGGAAGTTGACGTAGGCGAAGCCCGAGGACATGCGTTCACCCCGTTCGCGACAGACCGCCGCCAACAGGTCCTGGGGCACGAGCCATCCCTGCCAGTTGATATCGTTGAGGAAGGCCGCCGTGCCGGTTCGGGGTGCCAGGCCCTCAAGGGCAGAGACATAGGCTCGCGCGGAGTCTGGCATGCCCATGGCTGCGAACATCAACGGACGATCCGCCAGAATGAACGGACTGATGTTCTCGACGCCGAGCTCTAGCGTCTCGTCGTGCCTGCTTCTGGACTCATCGAGTCGGTGTTGCCAGAGCAGAATGCGCGAGACCCGCGACCTGGCGTCCGGGGACAGGGGATCCAGGCCCGCACCCCGTCGCGCCTCGACGAGGGCTTCGTCGAGGCGGCCGGCGGACCACAGTGCAGAAGCCCGGTGAAGGCCTATCAACCACCATCCGGGTGCCAGGATGCGCGCGTGATCGAAATGGGCGATGGCCGAGTCATAGTCGAGCGTGACGGTACGATGGAAGAGGCCGAGGTAGAGATACCCGCCCGAGAATTCCGGGGCGTGGCGGATCATGGCCTCGCTGTGGCGAAGGAGAGTAGCGCTATCCTCGGCGGCTCCGGTGGAGAGAAAGCGTCCCATGGCCAGCTGGGCCAGGGGCGCTCGCGCCAAGGCGAAAGTCGAGTCCACGGCCAGCGCTTCCTCCATTCTCGCCAACTGCTGTTCTCCTTGGAGCCCGAGTCCTTTCAGATAAAGGGCGTAGGCGACGGGGCTACGTCCGGGGTCGGTGAGATTGGCCCGCGCCGCCGCGCCGACGGTCAGGTCCAGGGCTCGGGCGACGTCCGAAGCGATCGTCGACTCTGCCCGGCCAGGATCATTGGCGGGGACCACGATCGGCCCGTCGTCCCAGAGGTCGACTCCGGTTCCGTCGGCGGCAAGCAGCGAGGGGCGCACCTCGAGGGATCCGTTCGAGGCGTTTTCCTCGACCGTTGCTGTCAGGACGTAGTCCGTTCCGAGCTCGAGCGAGACCTCGGAAGCAGCCATGGAACGAAAGCGCTCCACCGCGCTGGAGGCTGCCCCGACGACCGCGATGCCTTCGATGACCGCCAGGCGGTCCCGCGTGGCCAGCGTGATCCCCTCGACCGTTTCGCGAGCGCCGTCTCCGATGGGGCGAAACGGCAGCACCGCGATTTTGGCCTCCCGAATCTCGGGGGCGGCGGCGGGCTGCCCCGACCGCTGCGTTGCAGCGAAGACCAGGACACTTGCGACCAGGACACCTCCGACAACCGCTGCTGCCTTCGACGTTACGCGGGTGTGCGGACGCACGACTTGAGTTCCCGCGGTCGGCCCTAAAGATCGGAGCGCCACGCCCAGTTCGCCGGCGGACTGGTAGCGGTCCGCGGGCAACCGTGAGAGGGCCTTCTCAACGATCCGATCTGCCGCGCGCGCGGCCGGACGAAGCCGACTCACCGCCGGGGGAGCTTCCGTGAGGGCCTGGGCCACGATCGCCATCGGCGTCGTCCCGTCGAATGGGGCGCTGCCCGTCAGGGTCTCGTACAACACACATCCGAGCGAGTAGATGTCGGTGCGGTGGTCGACCGTGTCGGAGCCAGTGGCCTGTTCCGGGCTCATGTACCGAGGCGTGCCGATTGCCGTCCCGGCTTCTGTCAGTCGCGTTTCCGTGCGGTCCAGAAGCTGAAGGGCCACGCCGAAGTCCGCGAGGAACACCTGCCCGTCAGGCAGCAAGATGTTGTCCGGTTTGACGTCACGGTGGACGACGCTCTGCCGATGCGCGTAGTCGAGGGCCTCTGCGATCTGAGCCACGATCCGCACCGCTTCATCGACAGGGAGTGGCCCCTCCTTTCGTAGCCTGTCCCTGAGGCTCTCTCCCTGCACGTAGGGGGTGGCGTACCAGATGCGGGGACCGTCCGAGTCGAAGTCTCCTGAGTCGAGGACCGGGAGGATGTGCGGGTGCGTCAGTCCAGCTGCGAGGCGTATCTCCTTTTGGAAGCGATCGGCACCTCGAGAAAAGGCAGGAGTGGCGAGGAGCACCTTGATCGCGACCTGTCGGTCATGACGCAGTTCGGTGGCGAGAAAAACCGAGGCCTGGCCTCCGGCGCCGATCTCGCGCTCGACGTCGTAGCGTCCAGCGAGCGCCGACCGAACTTCCGCGAGCAACTCAGACACGGGCCGAGCGACTGCTCAACTCGAGAGCACTCCCCCTGACCAGAACGTGCCTCTGGCTGGCGAGCTCCTGGCTGCTCACAACACTGCGTCGGTGGTGGATTCCATGGCATCAAGTTGACGGGGAGGTTGCGACGGAGCAACGAGTTCTTGGCGCAGTTTGGACGACGGACGGACATCGATAGACGTGGGAGGGTTCCGACCTCCGCGCCGCCGGTCCTCAGAAGTAGCTTCGGAGCGCTTCCAGGATCCTATCCCGTGCCTCGGGCGCCACCGATCCCACGGCTGCCAGGGATTGGGGAAGGCTCCAGACGTGGGCCAGCTCGAGCTGAGACGCCTTGGATGATCCCGGCATCAAGACGTCTTCCTGGGCCAGGATTGGAGTGAAGCGTTTCGGGTTGGCAGCTTCGTTCAGCGGAGCGGCCAGAAGGTCACCCCCGGACACAAGCCCGATCACTACCCAGGGTCGCTCTCCTTGATAGACAGTAGAGAGACGGCCCCGCCGCGAGTCTGCCACCAACTCCAGAGGCCATACCACGTCCCACAGGCGGGGGCCGGTCCCCATGGCATCTCCCAGGAGCTGCCTTGGATCTCCGCCCCCCTCGGACTCCACCGTGAGCAGGTGTTCGCCCAGGGCCCCTGCCCAGATCACGTCTCCGTGACGAAGCCCGATGAGCTGCGTGTGGGGGCTCCCGGGAGCCAGGAGGGCCCCTTCGTGCACCGCCACCACGAGGACCGAACCCTGCGGCGGCGGAAAGTTGAGTCTTCGTAGAGCCTCGATCCGGATCGAGACCTCGGTGCCCGGAGGCAGGGTTGCCATGTGTTACAGAGCTAGGGCGGTTGGCCGTCTACCGTACGTCACAGCCGACTCAGGCGTCAACCTGTCTCCTGACCCATGGCGATGAGGCATCTCTATTGAAAAGCTGAACTTCACGGATTGGGTTACACCGGGGTCGCTCAGTTAGCTTCGAAGGTCGGCGTGCGACACCTTGAAGCGGTCACCAAGCGCTCTCACGCCAAACGGCTCGAGGTAGCGGGCAAAGGAGCTGGAGCGGTGAGTAAGGAAGACGCGAAGGTGTGGGATCGCGCCCAGAAGGCCCTGGGCGAGAGTTCGTCTCACGCGGCCGAGCGGGGCGCGCTCAAGGCGCGGCTGGCTGCGTACGTCGCTGAGCGGAGCGCCTTTGAGTCGAAAGGAACGATCCCCCGCGGGGTTCGGAGACGTGGGGAGCGGCTCCTCGAGGAAATCTCAGCTCTTGAGGAGCGCTCCGACCCGGTTGCTGTCGGGACAGCGCACGCGGACGCGGGTGTCGTCGAGGAGGATGCCTCAACCAGTGCACCCGTCTCCAAGCGCCGCCGGACTAAGGGGGACGGAGAGGCCAAGCCCCCGCGGGCTCCGCGCCATCGGAATCAAGGAACGCGCCCGCCGAGTCGAGGGCGCGGCGGCTGAGGGAATGTCTCGAGAACCCACGACGCGGCGTTTGCCCCGTGCTCCCGCCGCTGGTAGCCTGTCCCCTTGTCGCCCTCGCCGAAACGGATCGTCTGTACGGCGGGGCTCTTCCGGACCCGTGTTAGCGAGGTGAACGTGCTGCGCTCGATCGAGTTTATTCATCGGGGTCGCCGATATCGCGGGAACGTCGATCCAGTGCCGGGTGGAGGGCCTGAGTTCGTTGACGGTGCCTGGTTCGTATCGATTAATGAAGGGCCGGCACGCCGAGTCTTCGAGGCCCATTCCGACGATGCTGACACGCCCGAATTCCGGCATCGCATCGTGATCGCAACGTGGCTCACGGAGGGATACAACCGGCGTGTGGAGGGGGAGCAGCGAAGGAAGCAAGTGACACCGGGCCCCTCCCACCCCGATCGCAGAAGCAGACCCGAAAGGCGGACGTGACCCCCGCGCACCGCTCTGCCGTATCTCACTCTGTCGCCTGACCCGGGCTTTTGGGGGGGGCTCAGCCTCCGCGCGCCAGGCGGACGGCTGCGTAGACCAGGGCGATCGCCGCGAAGGCGTTGAGCCTCGCCAGGGCCGCGGCGCGGGTGCGCAGTCGACGGGCCTCGTCGCTTCCGGGAGTGGCGAGGCCCGCCTTCGGCCCGAGCCAGAAATCGTGAACGGCTTGGACCGCGATCATGAACGCGACCAGGCCCAACTTCCAGACGAGCGTGACGCCTAATGTCGTCCCCAGGAGGCTCCGCCCATTCCAGAAGGCCGGCCCCCACCATCCCCTCAGTCGCAGCTGGAGAACGCCCGTAGTCAGCATGATGGCCACGCAGATCCAACCGACGAGGCGGAACCTTCGTCCCAGCGCGTCGAAGAGCGCGGCCCTGAGCCGATCATCCCCGACCTGGCGAAGGACCGGTGCCGCGATGGCAAAGAAGAGCATGCCCCCGACCCACAGCATTGCCGCCAGCACATGAAGGGCGACGGTCGGGACGGAAAAGCTCAAGGGGCCCGGTGCACGAGGGCGTCACCCGAAGGGTTCAGCGTGATGAGCGCGATCTCCCCGATGTCCACGAAGACGTCGCCCTCCCAGCGGAACTCCAGCGGCTGGTTACCGACCTCGAACGTAGGAGGCACTAGGGCCGAGAAGGCGACCTGGACCTGGTGCCGACCCTGGTCGACGGGGAGGTCGCGGAAGACATACGTGGGGCGGTCGCGTCTGGCCCCGGAGGGTCGCACCGTGTCGCGGACCGTCTCGGCACCGTCGATGCTGACCCGCAGGACGTAGTCGGCGACGCCCCCCGTGCACACCTCCGGAGTCCGCATGTGAGCCGCCAGGGCAGCCAACTCCTCCTCGGTGCGTGGCCGGCACTCCTCCACCCGCACGCCCAGAACCCTCCACGAGAGCCGGACCAGGGGTTGGCTCCGCTCCAGCGGCGATGCCGGCGCGCGAGACAGTCCCGCGACCGCCAGCGCCGCCACACAGGCCACTGCCAGCGCCATGATCGGCTTGACGCGCTTCATG
>JAOTVA010000090.1 GCA_029863645.1 Gemmatimonadota bacterium | reverse complement strand
CCACCAGCCCGGAGTTCGAGGTCAACGACCTGGGATTCCAGACGCGGACGGACCGGCGGGACGCGCAGTTGAACCTCTCGTATAGGGAGACGCGGCCCGGCGACTTCTTCCGCAGCTACCAGTTCAACGGGGCCGTGCGCTACGAGTTCAACCATTCGAGCCAGAAGATCCTCAACTACTGGACCCTGAACTGGCATGCCCAGCACCTGAACTGGTGGGGGATGTTCGTGGCGGTCAACCGCATGACGCCCGCCCTCGACGACCGCTCCACGCGCGGCGGACCGCTGATGGAGCGCCCGGGCACAACCGGCGGAGCCCTGACTTTCTTCTCGGACCCGCGTAGGCCGGTCACCTTCAACCTGAGCGCCGACGGGGCACGAGACGACTACGACGGATGGGGCTGGGGCACGGGCTTCACCGTGACGCTGAAGACCTCTCCGCGATGGAATCTCAGCCTCGGACCGCGGCTCGACCGCTCGCTCTCGAAGGCGCAGTACGTAGCCACGGTGGCCGACGCCGCCGCGCCGGAGACCTTTGGCGCGCGATACCTCTTCGCGCCGATCGAGCAGACCACGCTGAGCATGGTCTCACGCTTCGACTTCACCTTCACCCCCCGGCTCTCTTTCCAACTCTTCGCACAGCCGTTCATCGCCAGTGGTGACTATGGAGCCGTCGGGTCGTTGGCGAGGCCGCAGAGCTACACCTTCGACCCCTACGCGGGCAGCGTACCGGATCTGGACTTCAACTTCAGGTCGCTGCGCGGCACCGCGGTTCTGCGGTGGGAGTGGCGCCCCGGCTCGACGCTGTATCTCGCTTGGCAGCAGACCCGGACGGACATCGCCCCCGGCGTGGGGGACTTCGACTTCGGGCGCGACCGCCGCGAGCTGTTTCGGGCCCAGCCGGACAACGTCTTCGTCTTGAAGATGAACTACTGGATCACGCCCTAGGGCCTACGCCGGGCAGCGGGCTCGGGGCACGATCTCCCGCATGCGGGTTGACGCACGAGCCCCTAGGTTCGACTCATGCAATGGGACGGACCCACGGTGGGCCGAATCGCAGGAGCTGACCGGACCTTCAGGCAAGCGTGATGACTCAGTCCGAGGATGAAGGCGACCTGCCGAAGACAGCGCGGGCAGTCTCGGAGGCGATCGCCTCCAAGGACCTCAACAATCTGTTTCGGACGAGCTGCCTGTTTCGGAATCGAGCCAGGTATTGGGCGTTCTGCGCCTACTACTCGGTCATGCGGGTCGTCGACGATCGAATCGACAACCTGCCAAGTCGTGCTGGACTCTCTCCGCAAGCGCGAAGGGCAGAGCACGAGGTCGTCTCGGCTTGGGAGTCAGCAGTGGCTCGCTGCTACGCGGATGAGGTGGCGGCTCAATCCACTTGGGAAGCGTGCCAGCTGACCCAAGCTCGCGAGTTGCTCGAGGCCTTCACGGATTCCCTCGAAGTGGTCCGGCCGCCCGAGTTCCTTTGGTCTGGCTTCTTCAGATCCATGCACTGGGATCTCGACCATTCGCGCTTCCGCACGTGGGAGGAGTTTCTCGAGTATGCCGAAGGCGCCAGCGTCGCCCCGACCACCGTCTACCTGTACGTGATTACTTCGCAGCTGGGAGCCTCGGGGGGTACGGTTCCAGAGGGATTTGACATCGTGCGCTGCGGGCGACACCTGGGTCGGTTCGCCTACCTCGGCCACATCCTGCGCGATCTGGCCGAGGACCTCATGCTTGGTGACTCAGGCCTCATCTACCTGCCGCTCGACGAGATGGCCGCCTTCGGCGTAACCGAAGCGATGCTCTTCTCCGACCTTCGTCGCGGTCGGGCGAGCGATGACACCAGGCTGCTCGTCTCGGAACTGGTCACACGTGCCCGTGATCATCTTGCAGAAGGTCAGTTGCTGTTAGGCCCTCTTAAAGGCAAGCTGGAAGAAGACTGCGACCTCGTTTTGGCACTGATCCTTGCCACATACGAACGCGTCCTCGACAAGATCCAGAGCTGCGACTTCGATGTGATGGGAACTCGACATCGCCTCACGTCCCCCGAGAAGGAGGCTCTTCTCGTGGAGTTGGCCGGACGGACCTAGGTCGCCGGTGCGACCGCACATTTCTCTGCACAGCAACCACAACGGAGCACCCCCATCGAAGTCCCACCTGATGCCGGCGCCAATCGACCAGCGCGGTCCGGGCTCAGCGCATTCGTAGCCGACCTCAAGCGTCGTCGCGTTGGACGTGTCGCGCTCACGTATGTCGCGATCGCCTGGTTCCTGATCGAGATCGCCGGGACGACCTTCCCGATGCTCGGCCTACCCGACGAGGCGGGACGCTGGGTACTCATCCTCCTCACGCTGGGCTTCCCGGTCGCCCTGGCCGTCGGTTGGGTCTACGACATCGGCCCAGAAGGGATCGAGCGGACGGACCAAGCGGGATCCTTGGACCCGGTCGCGACACCCCCGTCACGTGCCTGGGCGCTCGTCGCATCCGGGGCCGCACTCGGTGCTGCGCTCTTCTGGCTAATCTCTCCAGGAACGTCGGGGACAAGGCTTGGGAGTCCCGATCGGGCCGTTTCCTCCGACGTCGTCGCGGTGATGCCGTTCACCGTCCGAGGCTCTGAGAGCCTTGGGTACCTAGGGGAAGGCATCGTCGACCTGATGAGCGCCAAGCTCAGCGGAGCCGGGTCGATCACGACCGCCGACCCGCGCTTGGTCATCTCTCTGGTCAGTGAAGGTGGCGAGTTCGCATCCGTGGCGGGCGCCGAGAGGGACGTGGCGTATGCCGTCGGCGCAGGCCGGTACGTCACCGGTGAGCTGCTCCAAGCGGGCTCGGACGTCAGAATGACCGCCGCGCTGCACGAAACGGATGATGGGGACGCTGCGCCCCGACAAGCGACGGTCGAAGGAAGCGACACCGAGATCTTCGACTTGATCGACCGCCTCGCTGCAGAGCTGCTTGCCACCTCACTCGACGCGGACGGCCGCCGACTCGAGAGGCTCGCTGCGCTGACGACCCCATCGCTGGATGCCGCGAAAGCCTACCTCGAGGGTGAGCAGTTCATGCGCCGCGGACAGTACCGCGAGGCTGCCGTCGCGTACGACGAGGCACTCGCGGAAGACAGCACGTTCGCCCTCGCCCACTACAGAAAGAGCATCGCAGCCGATTGGGTCGACGCGTATACGGCTCGCACGGACGCCGATCGGGCGTACCGGTTTCGGGACGCCCTGCCCGAGAGAGATCAGGCCCTGGTCGAGTCCCTGTGGCTCCGCCGCTACGGCCGGATCACCGACTCGGAACAGGCATACCGTGCCCTGCTCCACCAGTATCCCGACGACGTGGAGGCGTTGATACAGCTCGGAGAGCTGTACTTCCACGACAACCCGAGACGAGGACGCTCGCTCCTGGAATCCATGGAGCCGTTCCGGCGGGCGCTCGAGCTCGAGCCCGCGAATCCCATCGCCCAGGTCCATTTGGCCCGCGTGTACGCCCTGAGTGACTCGCTCCACCTGGTGGAAGAGGCGTCCGAGTTGCTGCAGCGGCTCGCGCCGGATTCGGAACGAGCTCTGGAGGTCCTGGCGCTGCACGGCTACCTCAACGCCGACGCGTCCGCTCAGGCGCGGGTGAAGGAGGAGCTGCGCCGCCGTCCGTGGTACTTCACCTTTCACACCGTTCACGGGGTAGGGCGATTCGCCCGAGATCCGCACGGGGCCGTGGATCTGCTCGAGGCGCGCCCCTCGGACGACGCGCTCCTCCTCTCGCTCATCCCCAGCCAGCTGATCGTCAGCGGGCGCTATTCCGAAGCCCGTGAGTTCTTGGATCGGCGGCGTCTCGAGGGGAACGCGACCTGGGACATGTTCCAGGCGTTTCTTCTGACATCGGGCGCGGTACCGCTCGACCGGGATCGCATGACTGGTCTACTGGATGCGCTCGAGAGCACGACGCCGTCGGAGCTACGGGCTACGTCGTGGATCGAGATGTACGAGGATATCACGGACCGATTCCTCGACTTCCAGCGTGACTTTTATCGCGCGCTCCTGCTCGTACAACTCGGTCGGGTCGACGAAGCCGGAGAGATGGTCGACAGGCTCTCCACGGCCGAGGACTTCGTCGGCCTCGGCTCGGTCAAAGCGGACGCGATCCGCGCTCTAGAGGCCGAGCTCTTGCTGGCCCGAGATGACCGGGCTGGTGCGCTCGACGTCCTGAGGACCATGCAGTTCGAGATTCCCCACGCAGTCAGCTATCAGCCGATGCCCGATCAAAGCCGAGCCCGGTTCCTCCGGGGTGAGCTCGAGCTGGAGTTGGGCGATGCCGAGACCGGGGAGGCCTTCTTGCTGGGACTCGACGAGCCGTGGAGCATGTGGGACACGTATCATCGGCCGCTGCTCTACGAGCGAATGGGCCGGATTGCAGAGTCGACGGGGCGCACCCGCGAGGCCATCATCTTCTACTCACACCTCGTGCGGCTGTGGCGCGACTGTGATCCGGAGCTCGCTGCGCGTCGTGAAGAGGTCCAGAAACGGTTGGACGAACTGATGGCCGAGGGGCGTGGTAGCGGTGCCGACTGACCGAGCCAGCAGCACGGAGAAGTCGGCCTCCCGGTGACGCGGCCGCACATTCGACGACAGTAGGTGGGTGTCGGGGATCGTGGCAGCGCGAGCAAGCGAACAAGACGTGCTTCGACGTCGTCCCCTTACTGCTTCACTGCGCCAAAGTTGACCTGCGCGTTGCTGTAGGCCGCATACGTGACGGTGATCGTCCAAGCACCAGGCACTCCCTCGGGCGAGCTGACGGGCTGCCCGCTCGAAACCAAGGCACCGGTATACACCTGCGTGCCCGCCGCGTCTAGGATCGTAAGCGTCGCCGTGCCAGTGGCTCCAGCATTCGAGGAGTGAGTGACCTTGGCCAGCGTGCCGGTATTCTGCCAAGTGTAGTTGTAGACGCCGGTCGCGTTGTCGAGGTTCGTAAGCTGATAGGCGAATGCATCCGTGTTGTTCGTGATCTGGGGCTGGATCCCCGGGGGAGGCGCTGTAGGTCCCTCACTGCAGGCAGCGACGAAGACCAACAAAGCTAGGAGGTGGCTGCGGCAATGGGTCGGCATGGGCGTGTGCATGAATAGGCCTCGGGGTTCCGGCGTCGGGCCGGCTGGGTTGGATGGCAGCGTTCGTGCAAGCCTCGTTCCACCGACTCTGACATGGGGCATCACACTCTAAGTTTCATGCACCACGGGACTTAGGAAGATGATGGGCGCCGGCTCCAGAGATCGGATCTGCCCCGCTACACTCAGAATGGTCGCACAGGGGGGAATTCGGTTCCCGTTCTCCAACCCTGACCAACTGGGTGCTCGTCCTCGCTCGCGTCAGCGGTGGTGTGAGGCGTCTGGGGGGTGAGCGTCGATTCGACCGCGATCGACTCCGTCCTATTCGACGTGCGCTGCTCCTGCTCGCGATACCACCGGGCGTAGTGGTGCTTCGCCCACGTGCGGTCAACGTACCCGGAGATCATCCCCTGGATGCCGACGCGGGTTTCCCGGTTGAGCGTTGCCATGTAGAGGTGCCCGAGAATGAAGGGCGTGGCGAGAAGCGCCATCGCCGCATGCAAGAGCCACGCAGCCCAGTTCGCGTTTGTGAACCACATCAGCAGGCCGGTGACGATGTAGAGCGGGTACGTGGTCATGACGAGCATGAAGTTCAGCTTCTCCGCCGCGTTGAACTTGCCCTGTTCTGGTAGCTGAATGCCCCGAAACAGTGCGGCCAGTGCCATCCGCATCAGCCATCGCACGTCGCTGAGGGTCCACACCCAGGCCTGCCGGATGTTTGCGAAGTGAGTCCTGACGTCTCGGTGGCTATGGATGACCGCCAATGGCGGGAGCATGATCAAAGCCACACCACCGATTCTGTGCGCCCACGACAGCGCGCTCCGGAAGGGCCTCAGCGGCATGGGGTTGTACGCGAGAACGAGTACCACAGCAGTAACCCAACAGAGCAGCACCGGGACTGCTATCGCCCAATGCAGCGTTCGCTCGGACCTTCGGAAACGGAGGATGGTGTCGGACGCGTTTGGTTCAGTATCCAAGTTGTTCCTCACGGGGACTCAGAGCCGGCATCGAAACGCTATCTAGCAACTCCCGTACCACGTGACCGTGCTGCGCGTGGCGCCATTCATGGAGGTTGGCCGTGGCTCAGCTTTCCAACGCTGCGACGGCGGCGTACACTGCACTCCCCCCGCCGAGCTCCACGGCGTGGCGGGCTACAATGAGTACCGTATAGACCGCGAAGCTGCCGGGACCAGCACAATGGACGAATGGATACGGCTGATTCCGGAGTTGGATGGTGCGTCGGGCGGGAATTGAGTCCGAATCCGTCGTTAGGCGGTCGGCAACCTCATGAGCAAGATCTTCTTCTACGGCCTGTTTATGGATCGGTCTCTTCTCACCGAGAAGGGCCTTCACCCCGAGATGATCGGGCCGGCCGTGCTACCCGACTACCGCATCCACATCGGCGACCGAGCGACATTGCTGCCATCCGCTTCGAGTCGCGCCTATGGAATCGTGATGGAGCTCACCGACCAGGAAGCCCGTACGCTCTACTCCGAACCGAGTGTTCGCGAGTACATACGAGAACGCGTAACCGTAGAGCTGTTGGACACAGGCGAGGCCGTCGAGGCGTACTGCTACAATCTGCCGCGCGAGTTGGGCCTAGCCGGGGCGAACCCCGCGTACGCGACCGAGCTGTCACGACTGGTCGAGGCGCTGCGGTTCGATTCCGCATACGCCGAAGAGATCGCCGCGTTCGGCGACGCGTCGTAGCAGTCTACCGGCAGCTCCCGCTGACGAGGATCGACCAGCCGTCAGTGACGCTCCTCGCGCTTCGACTCGCGCCCTTCGTCCCGGCGGTGCTCAGGCACCCCGAAGTC
Source organism: Gemmatimonadota bacterium (assembly GCA_029863645.1). Lineage (GTDB taxonomy): Bacteria > Gemmatimonadota > Gemmatimonadetes > Longimicrobiales > Gaopeijiaceae > UBA2982. The sequence goes on along the minus strand of JAOTVA010000090.1, from coordinate 6,109 downwards.
GGAGGTCGCCGCGTAGGCCTGCGCAGCACCATGCTCGTAGACCAACTCGCCACCCGAGTGACCGACGCGGTACCCCGCCACAACGAGAAGCAGCGCCCCGAGCGTCGCGACTGGACGGCCGATCTGTCCGACACGTCCGCTCACGAGCCCGGCCGCCGCCAACATCAACGCAGCGAACGTCAGGGGGAGGAACAACTCGGCCGCCTCTTCATGCTCGTGAATGGCCGACTCGGCCACCACCTCCTCGACGATCTCCTCCTCGCCCTCTCCGGTCTGTACGGCAACCCACGCCGAGCCTGCAAGAGCGAAAGCCAGGGCGACAACCGGTAGCCAGGCACTGCGAGCGTCGGTTCCCCGTCGGATCACGATCAGGGCGACGATCGCCGCAATGGGGAAAAGGACGACGAGCACGATGGGAAAGTGCACGACGGCCGGATGTAGTGGTTGGGGTATCATTGGTACCTCCTCGTCTTCGCGTTACGTCTACGCTCACGCTCACCGTTCGCGAAGTCGCCGGCCATCCGGCATTTGACGCAGTCGCCGGGGATCGGGCCGGACGGAGGCTACATCCGTCATTTGTCGGAGGGGATATGAGAGACGTGCTTCATCCCGATGAGCGGGGGATTCAGGCCGTATTCGCGGCAATCTTCCTTCTGATCGTGGTCGGTGGCGTCATCGATCTCGTGCTCGACCGACCGGCGACCCTGGCCAGTCCGCATGTCGTCTTCGAGGTCGCGATGATCATCGTCAGCGTTGCGGCCGCTGCGTACCTGGCCAACGGGTGGGCCAGCACGCGTCGCGACCTCTCGGCGAGCGTCGTGGAAGCAGAGCTACGGCAGCAGGAACGAGACGAGTGGAAGCAACGCGCCGGCGCCGTCCTCAGGGGTCTCGGTGCGGAGGTTGCCAGTCAGTTCGACGCCTGGTCGCTGACCGAGGCGGAACGCCGCGTAGCCCTCATGCTCCTCAAGGGCTACAGCCACAAGCGGGTGGCGAAGGTCACGGGGACCAGCGAGCGTACCGTTCGACAGCACTCCGTCTCGGTCTATCGGAAGGCCGGCCTCGCTGGGCGAGCCGAGCTCGCCGGGTTCTTTCTAGACCCGCTCATGCTGCCGGACGGTATGGAGCGCGTCACGTAACGCACGGCCGCAAGGCGACGCTCCTCGGCCAGAATCGGAGATGCGCTCCAGAGTCGGCGTCGGCGTCGTGGCGGTAGGATCCAGCGTTGATAGATTGGCGGCATGAAGACTCACCCCCTCGACACACACCCGGCGGCCTGGTCGGCGTACAACACGGTCCTCGATGGCATGGACGGCGCTGCGCGGCTCTACGCCGCCGTGGAGCTGAGTGAAACCGTCCGGGAGATTCGGGTGGCCGGCATTCGGGCTGAGCACCCGGACCTGGATCGCCGAGGGGCGCTGGCTCGGCTGATGCTGGAAGAGTTCGGCGTCTGGTCCCCCGCGGAGCCGTGAGCCTGGGACGATTCCTCACGACCGTCGTCGGACTCCTCGACGAGGCTGGCGTGCCCTATATGCTGACCGGCTCGTTGGCGGCCGCGTACTACGCCTCCCCACGAGCGACACAAGACGTCGACGTCGTGATCGAGGTCGACGACCCAAGCTTGGAGCGATTGGTCGAGGGAATGCTTCTCGAGGGCTACTACGTCGACGTCGGTGCCGCGCGTGAAGCCCTCAGGAGCCGTGGCCAGTTCAACGCGATCGACCCTGAGAGCGGCTGGAAGGTGGACCTCATCGTCCGCAAGAATCGTCCGTTCAGCGAGGTCGAGTTCCGACGCCGTCGCTCGGTGGAGCTCTTCGGCGTCGAAGTGTCGCTGACGAGTCTCGAAGACTTGGCGATCGCGAAGCTGGAATGGAGCAAGCTGGATGACTCGGAGCTCCAGCGGAGGGACGTGCTCCTGCTCCTGGAACGCGCAGGAGATCGACTCGATCGGGCCTACGTGGAGGAGTGGGTGGCCGAACTCGGCCTCGACGGCGAATGGGCCGGGGTCCAGGCACGGCTGTAGCCCCGCCGGGAAAGGGTGCTCGGCGCCTACCTCCACCCCTGAGAGCAAACCGATCGGTACGGGACGCGGATCCCTGGCGTTAGATTTAAGAAACTACGGGGCCCTGCCCACCCGATGCGAAGACGGCGTCAATCCGGCGGGCAAGTCACATGAGCGACGTAGCGACGATCCTCGGCGTAACGGGCGCGATGCTCGTCGTTACCACTTCGGGGCACGCCCGAGGATCCTCTCGCCCGACGAAATCACTGGGTCGTTACCCGGCGACGAATTCGCGCCACCGAGACCCTTTCGATCGACGATGGCGGTCACCCTCGAGGCGACGCCGACGGAGATCTTGCGATCGCGTCCAGCGGAGGGTGCGCGCCGCGCGAAGAGTCCGCTACAAGCTTCGGTAGTGGCTTGGTCACGTGAACTCCGTCGAGAGCGTCCTCGTACTTGAATCCTGCCCACCTGTCCGCTGCGCGACATCGCCCGCAACAGGAGGCAACATGAACACCACTATGGACACCCACTCCAACATAGAGCACAGGCTCGCAGCCACTGGCTGGGGACTGTTCTTCGTGTGGCTGGGCATCGCGATCCTTGCAGGCGTACCGAACTGGGTCTCGCTCGTCGGGATCGGCGTCATCACGCTGGGAATCCAAGTAACGAGAAGAACGTTCGGACTCGACCTCGAGATGTTCTGGCTCGCGGTCGGCCTGTTCTTCGTACTCGGCGGCATGTGGGATTTCGCCGGTGCGACGGTACCGCTACTTCCGGTGCTCCTGATTCTCGTTGGCGCCGCGATCGTCGCATCCGTAATGGGTAGTCGAAAGAGCTAGCACGTATCGAGCGTTCGTCCGAGAGGAGTCACCGGGAGCGTCCGAAGAGCGATCCCACGGGGTGAGGGTGGTTTCCCGCCTCGCAGCGGGCCCGCCCTCTACAGGTGATGCATCTCCAGGACCACCGCCCAGAGGCGGGTGGCACCGAGGTAGAGCACGTAGAGGAGGACTGCCGCTACGGCCACCCCCACGATGCGTTTCCTGCGGTTGCTCCACTCCTTCATTCCCATGACTCCTCCTTTTTTGGGGCGGCCGCCGCCGCCTGATTCTACGCGTAGTTCAGCGCGGCGGCCGTGGTGGTGCTGGTCGCCCGACGGGCGGCGTCGACGCTCGCGGCGGCCGACAGCAGGAGCACGACGACGAGCCAGCCCGCGAGGGCGCCCGGCGACACGGCGAAGACGACCGGCATCTTGAACATCACCCGGCCGAAGCCATTGCCGACGACCGTGCTCATGGGGACGGACAGGGGCAAGGCGACGAGGTAGCTGAGGAGGCCGACGCAGAGAGCCTCGGCCAGAACGATCCCGTGGATGGTGCGGTGACGTGCCCCGATGGCCCGCAAAACGCCGATCTCTCGGGTGCGCTCGAGGACCGACAGGTTGAGCGTCGTCGCCAGGCCCAGTCCGCCCACGACGAGGATGAGCAGCGCCATGGTCACGAGGAAGTTCGCCACCATGAGGAGGTGGGATTCCGCGGCGGCCCGTTGGCTTTGCATCAGCCCCCCCGAACGGACGTCCAGCCCAGCCGCGCCCAGGGCCTCGACCAAGCCCTCGAGGGCCGCGGCCGGGTCTGCTCCTGCCTGCAGCGCGACGACTGCTCGACCGGCGCGACCCGGGCTCCGCGTGGCAGACGAGAGGTGGTCTCGAACGGCGTAGGCGAGCGGCTGGGGCGACCACGAGTTGATCATGCCGACGATCCGCCACTCGGAGGCCTCGCCGTACATCGAGAGCGTGACCACGGCTCCGACGCGGACCCTGGGCTCGAGCTCCGCGAACTGACGGGTCACGACCAGGTGGCTGGTATCGGACTCCTCCAACCAGCGGCCCTCGGTGACCGGGAAGTCCACCAGCCGGCTGCCTGACGGCAGCCCGAGAACGGGAAACGCGTTCCCCTCGGTTCCGTCCTCGTAGGCCACGGCGGCACGCTCGGAGCTCCACGCCTCCACCGCCCGGACCGACGGGAACGCACCGACGGCTCGTTCGATCGCGCCCGTGGCGTGCGACTCCTCGAAGTCGACCACGACGTCGTATTGCTGAGCCGCGAACATGGTCTGGAAGGTCGAGCGGATGGCGGTGCGTAGGTTGAGGGCGCCCAGGAGCACCGCCCCCCCCAACGCCAGCGTCAGCAGGGTCAACGTCAGGCGGGTGCGCCGGCGGAACGTGTTTCGCAAGGAGAGCAGTAGCGGCCGGCTGGGTCCGTGCACCCGGCTCAGGAGCCGATCCAAACGGCCGTGGGCAGAGTGGGTCTCGTCGATGCCGTAGTCCCTCAGCGCCCGGCTCACGGTCATCCCCGCCGCGCGCAGAACCGGCACCAGGGCCGCCATTCCGGGAAGGAGCGCACCCAAGGCCAGCTGAAGGCCGAAGACCGACGCGCTGGGTGAGTAGGCGGATACGTCGAAGTTCAGGAGGTCTCCTACGAAGGCGGCATAGGTCCGGCCGACGGCCGCCGCCACGGGGAGGGCGATGACCATAGAGAGCAGGCCCAGGACGAGGGCCAGGCCCAGGTAAATGGCCGCCACCTGGCGCTTGCTGGCACCGATCGCCTTCATGATGCCGATCTCGCGCACCTGACCGGCAAGAATCGCGGTCATCAGGTTCAGGACGAGGAACCCGCTCAGCAGGAAGGCGAGGAGCCCGAAGGCACCCTGCACGTAGAGGAGGGAGTTCATCTGACCGGCGTGTATGTGCTCCCCGGGCACGGGCACGGACACGTCGAGCACACGGTGGCCGGCCTCCTCCAGGCGGTCCTTCACGGTGAAGGCGACTCGCCGCACGTGACCTTCGTCGAGGGCGTTTCCAGCCACGACGATCTCCAGGCGGTCGAGCTCGGCAGAGATGCCGAGGGACGCCAACGTCGCCGGCGTGACGAAGCCGTACACCACGTGCTCCATCCACCCCGGCGCCAGCCCCGCGTCCCGGACGACGCCCATGACCGGAAGAGTGCGAGGTGTGCCCCGGCCGATCTCCACCACCGCGTCGGTTCCCGGACCGATGGATGCAAACGGGAGGGACGAGCGTTCGATCAGCAGGGCTCCGTCCTCCGGTGGCCAGCTTCCCTCCTCGGGCACGAGCAGGCCGACGCGGTGCCCGGGGAAGTCGGCGAGGGCGAAAAGCCGGAGTGGCAGCCAGTTCTCTCCGACCTTCACCCGACCGCCCACGTGGCGCTCCGCCTGAGCCATCGCCACCTCCTCCATGGCCTCGACCTGCACCACCAGAGCGGAGTCCAGGGAGGGGACGGCCAGCGTGGCAGAGGCCGGGTTCGTGGCCAGATAGCCCTCGCCCAGCGCCTGATCGAGAATCGACCAGGTGTTCAGCACCGAGCCAGCTCCGATCATCCCGAGGGCGATGGCCGCTACGACGATGGCAGTCCGCCCCCAGTGCTGTCCCAGGTCACGGAGGACCTTCTGCACCCTGGGCCTAACCAATGGAGCTGCCTCCGTCCTCGACGATGCGACCGTCCCGGAGCGCGATGGCCCGTCGCGCCGCTCGGGCAGCGTCCCGCTCGTGCGTGGCAATGGCAACGGTGCGGCCCTCCGCGGCGAGCTCGACGAAGAGGTCGACCACCGCCCCGGACGTCCGAGAATCGAGGTTGCCGGTCGGCTCGTCGGCCACCACGAGTGGTGGATCGTTGGCCAACGCACGGGCGATGGCGACTCGCTGTTGCTGTCCTCCCGAGAGGGTCAACGGCAGTTTGCGCGCCTGGTCGGCCACGCCCATGCGCTCCAGGAGCGCCATCGCCCTGGGCTCCCGCTCGTGGCCGGGCCACGTAGAGCCGAAGTCCATAGGCAACATCACGTTCTCCAGCGACGTGAGCGTCGGGAGGAGCTGGAAGAACTGAAAGACGATGCCCACCCCTCGACAGCGCCACGACGAAAGGGCGTCTTCACCGAGCTCGTGGAGGGCGGTCCCGGCCACATGCACTTCGCCGCGGGTGGGCCGGTCGATCCCCGAGATCATGTGGAGGAGCGTGGACTTACCACTCCCCGAGGGGCCGACCACCGCCACCAGCTCGCCGGCACCCAGGGTCAGGTCCACTCCGTCCAAGGCCG
>JAOTVA010000251.1 GCA_029863645.1 Gemmatimonadota bacterium | reverse complement strand
TGGCAGCGGTGATTGGGGCCGAACGCTTCCTCTCGGAGATCAAGACCACCGCGAACCTTCAGCACCCTCATATCCTCGCGCTCTTCGATTCAGGAAACGCGAGCGGCTTCCTCTACTACGTCATGCCGTACATCGAGGGCGAGACGCTGAGGGACAAGCTCGACCGCGAGAAGCAGCTAGGTATCGAGGAGTCGGTACGGATCGCACGGGACGTAGCGGACGCGCTGGACTACGCGCACCGAGCGGGCGTGATCCACCGCGACATCAAGCCGGGCAATATCCTGCTGCACGACGGCAGGCCGGTCGTGGCTGACTTCGGGATCGCCTTGGCAGTCAGTGCAGCTGGTGGCGGAAGGATGACCGAGACGGGCCTCTCGCTTGGCACGCCGCACTATATGAGCCCGGAACAGGCGAGCGCGGATCGCGACCTCTCGGCCAGATCCGACATCTACAGCCTGGGCTGCGTGCTGTACGAGATGATCGGCGGTCAGCCACCGCACACGGGACCGAGCGCCCAGTCGATCCTGGTCCACATCCTGACCAAAGAAGTGACACCACTCACCGAGCTACGGCATACGGTGCCGCCGAACGTAGCCGCGACGGTCTCGAAGTCCATTGAGAAGCTGCCAGCGGACCGATTCGAGACGGCGAAGCAATTCAGGGACGCGCTGGGGGACGAGGGGTTCACGTACCGGCTCCGGCCTCAGGATGCCACAGCCACCCAGGGGGTCGCCACGGCGGCAGTGGGACCGGCTCGACCGTGGCTTCGGGATGGTCGCTCGGTGGCGGCCATGCTCATCGGCATCGGATTCGCTGGGCTCGCCGCGTGGGGGTGGCTGCAGCCCGGTCCCCAGGCCAACCACGCCACGCGCTCCCGCATCGACCTTGGGAACATCGAACTCGCTGCTGGCTTCCTTCGCTGGGACGAGATCATCGTGTCGCCGGATGGCTCGCGTTTCGCGACCGGCGGGACGGTGGACGGCGACAGGGCGCTCTACTGGCGCGACGCCGGCGACGAAAGCTTTCGGGTGATCCCTGGCACGGAGAATGCCAGCTCTGTCGGAGCGGCGTTTTCCCCGGACGGGGATTGGATCGTCTATACCACTCGCCGCAATGCTCTGCTCAAGGTCTCGCTGTCAGGCGGAGCGCCTGCTACGGTCGTGCCTCCAGGTGACAACTTCTACGTCATGCCTTCTTGGGGCGACAACGGGATGATCGTGGTCACAGGCCCGAACGGTATGTACCAGGTCGCCGAAACGGGCGGCGAGCCGGAGCTTCTTCGCGAAGGGTCTGACAGTTTCTTCAGTCCCTCTCTCCTACCGGGCGGCTGGGCGGTGGTAGGGAACCTGGATGGCGGCGGGATCATGCTGCTCGATCTGGCGACGGACTCCATCCGAGAGTTGGTGCCCAGCGGGTTCGATCCCAAGTACGTGGAAACGGGCCACCTTCTGTACGTCGATGAATCCGGCCGTCTGTGGGCGGTCGCCTTCGACGCGGAGCGTGGCGAGGTGCTCGGCGTTGCCGTTCCCGTTCTCGACGGGGTCAACGTGAATCTCATCGCTCGCTACTCCGTCTCGCGCAACGGGACGCTGGTCTATGGGACGGGTAGGGTCGGTGCAGCTGGCGAAAGCCAGCTCGTTGTCGTGGATCTTGAGGGCAACGAGGACGCGCTCGTACTGGCTCCACGCCAGATCGGTAGTGTGGGATGGTCTCCCGACGGAGAGGAGGTCATCTACTCAAGCTCACCTCGGGGCGGCCCCCGGGACATCTTCACCTACAACACGGTGCTGAACATCGCCACGCCGATGCAGCTCACGTCCGAGGGCGACAACATCAATCCGGTCTTCTCACCCGACGGGACCCACGTCGCGTTTGCCTCCGCCCGCGACAGCACGGACCTACACGATCTCTTCGTGAAGAACCTAGGCGACAACTCACCGCCGAGATCCATGGTGCGGCTTGAAGGGGATCTGCTCGTGACCCAGTGGCCGTCGGACTCGCTGATCGTCTTCGAGAGGCGGGCAAACGCAAACAGCGGTCTCTGGACGGTTGATCTCTCCGACCCGGACAACCCGGTCGCGGAGGAGTACCTCGGGTCGGAGGCCAACCTCCGCTACATGGTGGTCTCACCAGACGGCACCCTCGCGGCGTATCGGTCGAATGAGTCGGGTCAGAACGAGATCTACATTCGCAGCTTCCCCCTGGCGGTAGCGCCTACGAAGGTGTCGCAGGACGGAGGGGAGATCCCCTTTTGGTCGCCCGACGGGGACAAGATCTACTACACCGCGGGTGGAGCCTTGATGGTCGCCCACCTGGAACGAGACCCGGTGCCCGTCGTGCTATCTACAGAAGAGTTGTTCACACTCCCCCCAGGAGCTCAAGTCTTCCAGGGGTCAGGGCTCGATCCTACAGGAGAGCGTTTCATTGTTGCGCGGACCCCTAGCGATTCGGAACCGGAGAACGCGGCCTCCGACCCCGAGCGATTCCTGGTCGTGACCAACTGGTTCACCGAGCTTCGCGAGCGGATGGGCGAGAACTGATGCCCGACCCCATGACCCGCCCGCTGAACGCCGCGCGAACGCCTAGATGACGGCCAGCCCGGTGGAGCGTTTGAACGCAGCCCTGGAAGGCCGCTACCGCATCGAGCGAGAGCTGGGCCAGGGCGGGATGGCGACCGTCTACCTGGCCGACGACCTCAAGCACGAGCGGAAGGTCGCGCTCAAGGTGCTCAAGCCCGAACTCGCAGCAGTCGTCGGTGCCGAGCGGTTCCTGGCCGAGATCAAGACGACGGCGAACCTCCAACATCCGCACATCCTACCGCTCTTCGATTCGGGCGAGGCTGGCGGCGTCCTCTACTACGTGATGCCCTACATCGAAGGGGAAACGCTTCGGGAACGGCTGGACCGTGAGGGCGAGCTGCCGATCGCTGAAGTGACGCATATC
>JAOTVA010000089.1 GCA_029863645.1 Gemmatimonadota bacterium | reverse complement strand
CCGGCACACCCATCTTCACGTTCCGCGATCTGGACGAGAACAAGCCGGCTGGTTCCATCAAGATCCGTGTCGAGACCATCCACTACTTCCTGCAGCGGTTTGGTGAGGGGCTGGCTGCCTCACCGGAAGCTCAGGAGCGCGCCCGTGATGTGATCCACTACCGGGGTGAACCGTTCGACACCGCCCGAGCCGAGGCGCCTCTGATCCAGCTGAGGCGAGGGTGACGTCATGCGCTCCGTCTCCGTCTTCAGCTTCGTGGGCTGCGCGATCCTCCTCGCCGCGATCTTCACACTCGGTCCGGCCTTTGCCGCAGGCCAGGCCTCCGCCGACAGCGCCACCATCACTCTTGCCCCGGTCACGCCTCTTTTCGATGCCGAGGCAGAACGGGAGCTGGCGTACCTGGGAAGGACCGCAGCCGTGCGCCTCGCCCTGGAGGCCGGACTACGCGCGGAGAATCGAGCCGACTCGCTGCTCGTGCTCACACAGGCCGTGGACAAGGCTCAACTCCTGATCCTGACCGATCCCGACGACCCTGAAAGCCAGTACCTGTTCGCGGTAGCGGTCGGGCAGCGCCTCGAGCTCTCCGGGACGAGCGAAAAGATCCGGCTCGGAGCGATCACACGGTCCGCTGCAGAACGCGCTCTGGAACTCGACCCTGAACACGCTGGTGCGCATCACGTGCTGGGTCGCCTGAACGCAGCCACCATGCGCATGGGTCGCGTAGCCCGTTTCGTTGCCCGTCGTCTACTGGGCGCCAGCGCGCTCGAGAACATGTCCTGGGAGTCAGCGGAGTTTCATTTCGCGCAGGCGCTCGCGATCGAGCCACGAAACCCCCGGCATTCCATGGAACTGGGAATTCTGCTAGCAGACACGGACCGTCGCGGGGAAGCGGTCTCCGCCTTGAAATACTCGATCGCCCAGCCGCCAGAGACACTCGCGGACTCCCTCGCCGTGCGTAGAGCTGCCCGCGTGCTGGAACGCCTATACCGCGGCAACCGGCCCGACTGACACCACGCCGCAGACGCTTGCCAGGGGACATCGGTCGGGTCGATGTCGATTCCTTCGAGCGTCGCCAGGCCCCGCATGATTCCGGGGGGAGCGCGGGGCGTTCGTGCGGTGCCGAGCGGCTGACCGAGGCGCCGCGCATATCGAGCGGCTTCGAACACGGCACCAAACCTGCGGTACAACAGAGCGACGAGGACACACTCTACGGAGGCGCCATGTCACGAGGCCTTCGCTGCCTCTTCCTGACGGCCGTCACTGCGCTCGCATGGCTCGCCGCGGCGCCTGTCGCGGCGGATCAGATTTCAGGCGTCGATGTCACGGTCGGTGACCGGACCGTCCATGCGCTCTGTACTGCAGGCCCTAGAGTGGTGGTGCTCCTGCACGGCGAGGGGGCGAGCGCCGAGAGTTGGCGTCCGGTGCTGCAACGTCTGAGTGGCACGGTAGGCGCTTGCCCCTACGACCGAGGTGAGGGCGGGACGGCATCAGCAGGCCGGGGCTGGTTCGAGTTGATGTACGAGCTCCAGAGCGTGCACGCCGCGTTGGGTGTCGAATCCCCACGAGGACATGCCGGAGGCGGTCATACCAGGAATGCCGGAGGTAGCGCTCACCAAATGGGCTGCGCAGCGTGCCAGGCCGAACGGGGACGGGGTCAGGGAGACGGACCTCGCCCATCATGCTCGGGGGAGCCGCTTGCCCGACATTCCAGTGTCCGTGATCACGGCCATGACTCGGAAGGTCAGGCTGCGCGGCGCGTCCACGCCTCGATTCTTCGAGGGGTGCACTCGGCCCGACACATCCCCGCAGATGGTAGCGGGCATGAGGTACATTTGGAGGCTCCCAATCTGGTAGCAAGGGAGATATCGAGGATGGTGCGATACACGTACAGCCCAGAAGGATGACGATGGCAGACAAAGAAGTCGCGACCTTTGGGGGAGGCTGCTTTTGGTGTCTCGAAGCCGTCTTCGTCGCGGTGAAGGGGGTCGACTCCGTTAAGTCCGGCTACGCCGGCGGATACGCAGAAAACCCGACGTACGAGCAGGTCTGCGCCGGTTCGACCGGCCATACCGAGGTCGTGCAGGTCGCGTACGATCCGGCCGTCGTATCGTACAGACAGCTGCTGGAGATCTTCTTCGCCATCCACGATCCCACTACGCCCAATCGGCAGGGAGCGGATGTAGGTACGCAATACCGGTCGGCCATCTACGCGCATACTCCCGAGCACCTGGCTCTGGCAACGGCGACCATCGAAGACCTAAACCGCCACGGACCCTGGGACGCATCGATCGTTACCGAGGTCGAGCCGCTGGAAACCTTCTATCCGGCCGAGCCATACCACGACGACTACTTCAAGCTTAATCCTGCCCAGCCATATTGTCGGATCGTAGTTGAGCCCAAAGTCAAGAAGTTCCGTCAACGTTTCGAACACCTTATAATGTGACGCCATAGCAGCAACTATTCCGCCCCCTCCCCGCGTGCGGAACGTCTCTCCCGCCTGACGTAGTAGGCGGGCCGTATCCCAATGATGTACGCACAGGAGGCAGAAGCATGCCGAAACCAGATGGCGACCTCGTCGTCAAATGGCGCAAGTTGGCAGAGGATGGGTACCTATACGCAGAGATCGCTCGGATGCACCCGGCGTTCTCGGTGGATCAGGTCCGCCACTATTGTCTAGGCCACACTGGCCGGAAACTCAAAGGTCCGATACAGCGAGTCGATCGGTGGTACGGATCGAACGTGTGGCTTCGCGGCGAGAACTCGCCCCATGCCCAACTGACGATAGCTCAGGCGAAGAAGGTGTTGGACGACTGGGACGAGAAGGCCGACCGGTGGAAGTCCTCCGGAGCCGAGTGGGCCCGCAAGTTCAACGTATCTCCCAGCACGATCTACATGCTTAGGCGTGGGGAGACGTGGCAGCACCTCACGCACCCGAACCAGGGTCGCAAGCCCAAGAAGAGCCGACGGAAGAAGTAGTCGACTCTTTTTGGAACGACTGTGGAGCCCCGGTCTGCCAACAGGTGGATCGGGGCTTCGCTACTTCCGGATCACTCAGCCTTCTCGCTCTTCCTCCCTGGCTTCGTCCAGCCGACCCGGTGGAGGAGAAAGAGGAAGTGCGCCGTCCAGCAGCCGCTCCGTAAAGTCCAGTCGGGCGTCCAGGTTACGCATGTGCCGGCCGATCTCGGCGACCTCCGAGCGCAGCACGTCCATCTCGGCTGCGTCGAGCGCCTGCCTGGATGAAGGGGGTCCGTCGACCTTCTTCACCAGCCACTGCGCCAGTAGGGTGCCGGCCGCGCCGATGGCCCCGCCGCTCACGAAGACGGCTACTGCTCCGACCCAGAGCTCTAGGCCCATTGGCGATTCTGCCCTCGGGGGATGAGTGCCGCTTGGTGCCGCTACGTGTCCCATTCGGACGCATGAGGCACCGCGAAAGTTTCAAGTCAGACTAGCGTACCTGCCAGGAGCCGTCGGCGCACATACCTTGCTTGCCTACTTCGCGGAGGAAATCGTGGAGCTTCACGTCGGCACGAGCGGGTACAGCTACAAGGAGTGGAAGGGACCCTTCTACCCCGAAGACCTGAGCGCCAAGGACATGCTCTCCTACTACGGCGAGCGTCTGAACGCCGTGGAGATCAACAACACCTTCTATCGGCTGCCCAAGGCGTCTGTCCTGGAGGGTTGGGCTTCCCAGGTGCCAGAGGCATTTCGTTTCTCCATCAAAGCGTCGCGACGCATCACCCACTTCACTCGGCTCAAAGAAGAAGCCCGTGACCCGACGGAGTACCTGCTGTCGACGATTACCTCTCTCGGCGACCGATTGGGCGTCCTGCTATTTCAGATGCCTCCGAACCTGAAGAAGGATGCACCGCGCTTGGCTCACTTCCTCGACATGCTCCCGGACGGGACGCCAGCCGCATTCGAGTTCAGACATGCTTCGTGGAAGGACGACGAGATCTACGATGCGCTGCGACAGAGGGACATGGCGTTCGTCTGCGCCGACACGGACGACACAGAGGACGATGAGCCCCCTGTGGCCACCGCTTCATGGGGTTATCTGCGGCTGCGGCGACCGGACTACGAGGATGTAGACCTGATGCGCTGGTCCGAGCAGATCGGATCCTTGGACTGGAAGCGAGCGTTCGTGTTTTTCAAACACGAAGACGAGGGCGCCGGCCCGAAGCTGGCTGCCCGTTTTCGTGACCTCGCGACCGGTCAGGGAGGGGGGTGAAGCGAGGCAACTCCGCGGCGGCGGAGTGCGTCGAAAGCGGTGGACAAGACTTCGCGGCCCCAGTAGAATCCTGGCCGCATCTCGGGACACGGGGGCCGGACGGACCCGCAGTCCCTGCTCGACCGGTCCAGCGTTGCTCTGGTCCTTCGCGCACGAGCCACGTCGAGCGGAAGCCGACGCGGCTCTTTCGTTTTTCAGGAGTCTGAGATGATTTCGGTCGAAGGTGTAAGCAAGCGCTACGGCCAGGTAATGGCCGTGGAGCAGCTGAGCTTCTCCGTACAGCGTGGGGAGGTGGTGGGGTTCCTCGGCCCGAACGGCGCCGGAAAGACCACGACCATGCGAATGATTACCGGGACATTGCAGCCGGACGAGGGCTCCGTCCTGCTCGACGGGACCTCGGTCACGGACGACCCGATGGCAGCGAAACGCCGTATCGGGTACCTGCCCGAGTCGAATCCGCTCTACGACGAGCTGATTGTCGCCGAGTATCTCGAGTACGTGGCAGAGCTGCGCGGGCTGTCGCCGGAGGAGACCCGCTCAGGCGTTCTGGATGCGGTGGACGAGACCGATATCGGCGACGTCTTCTACAGGCCCATCGGAGAGTGCTCAAAGGGATATCGGCAACGGATCGGCATGGCCGGGGCCATCCTTCACCGGCCCGAAGTACTGATCCTCGACGAGCCCACCGAGGGGCTGGACCCCAATCAGCGCGTCGAAATCCGGCGCCTCGTCGGGAGCCTGGGGCGCGAGCGCACCGTCCTTCTAAGCACGCACGTCATGCAGGAAGTCGAAGCGACGTGCTCGCGGATCGTCATCATGAGTCGAGGTCGCCTGGCGGCTGAAGGCAGTGTCCAGGACGTGCTCGCGAGCCGTACGGGCGGCGCCCGCTATGTCGTAGAGGCGGACGGCAACGATGTGGCGGGGACGCTGGCCACACTCCCGGGGGTCACTAGCCACACCAGCGAGCAGGTGCATGGACGGGTGCGAGTTCAGCTCGATGCTGGGGAAGCCGAGCTCCGACCCGAGATCTTCGCCATGGCTCGCGACCGCGGCTGGACCCTCTGGGAACTCCACCGGGAGCGCGCCAGCTTGGAACAGGTCTTCAGAAACCTGACGACGGAACAGCCCGCGCGCGAAGACGAGGTGACCTCGTGATGCGCGGCGCCTGGACGGTCGCACGGCGAGAGGTGCGCGGCTACTTCGACCAATCCACCGCTTACGTCCTCATCGTGGCGTTTCTGGGTCTCACGCTCTTCCTGGCCTTCCGCACGATGTACGCAATGGGCGTGGCCTCGCTCCGCCCGATCTTCGACCTCTTGCCGATCCTGTTCGCGATCTTCGTGCCTGCCGTAACCATGCGCACGCTGGCCGAGGAGCGGCGGAGCAAGACGCTCGAGTGGCTCTTGGCCCAGCCGCTGACCGAATCCGAGGTCGTCGTCGGAAAGTTCTTGGGCGATTGGCTGTTCGTCATGCTCGCTCTCGCCGGCACGCTTCCGACGGCCATCGGGGTCCTGCTCGTGTCGGAGGCCGACGCCGGGGTGATTCTCGCACAGTACATCGGTGCGGGGTTGTTGGCCGCACAGTTCGTGGCCCTGGGACTGTGGGCATCGAGCTTCACGCGCAACCAGATCACTGCGTTCATCGTGGCGGCAGCTGTTGCGTTCGCGCTCTTCCTGATCGGTCTGCCCATCGTGCAGATTGGGGTCCCCCCGGCGGTCGCCGGCGCTCTGGCACGGCTTTCAGTGCTGAGCCATTTCGAGAACGTGGCACGAGGCGTCGTGGACCTGCGGGACGTGCTGTACTTCGCCTCGACGACGGCGCTCTTCCTCATGCTGGCGCTGTTCTCGATCCAGAGGGACCGACTCAGCCACGGGCGTCCCGAGTGGACGCGCATGCGGGTCGGCACGGCGGTCGTCACGCTCCTGGTCCTCATGACCAACCTTCTGGGGAGCTACGTCCGCGGGCGTATCGATCTGACCTCCGGGAATCTCTACACACTCGAACAGGGGACCCGGGATCTGCTCGGAGACCTCGACGACCTGGTGCAGGTGAAGCTGTTCGCCTCGTCTGAGCTTCCACCCGAGCTCCAGCTCCAGCTCCGCGACGTGCGGGATCTGCTCGCGGACATGCGGCGGGCGTCCAACGGAAATCTCGTGGTCACCGACGTCGATCCGGACGAATCCGAGGAAGCCGAAGAGGAAGCGTCCCAACTGGGTATCTACCCTGTCGAGTTCAACGTGCTGCGCGACGATCAGTTCGAGGTTCGGCGCGGGTATTACGGCCTCGCCGTGGTATACGCCGACGCAAGCGACGTGACGCCCGTCATCGAGCGCACGGACGACCTCGAGTTCCGGCTCGCCTCGGCGATCTACGACATGACGACCACCGAACGCTCTGGCATCGCCTTCGTGGAGGGCTATGGGGCGAAGCAGTCAACGGACATACCGGGACTCGCACAAAGCTTGGGCGACCGCTACACCATGCGCTCGGTGAACATTGGCGGAGACTCAGCCGCCGCGATCAACCGTGACTCGACGGAAGTCATTGTCGTTGCCGGGCCGCTCGAGCCGCTGGACAGCATGGCCGCCCGACGAGTCATTGATTTTGTCGACGCAGGCGGCGCGGCCCTGATTCTCGTGGAGCCGGTGCGCATCGACGCCCAGTCACCGACCCCGCTGCCTTTGACGAACGGGCTTGAGGACCTCATGGCGCGCCGGGGGATCACCGTGTCGCGCCGCCTCGTGCTCGACCTGGCGTCGAGTGAGCGGGTCAACATGGGTCGACAGGGCATGTTCCAGGTCATTGCGCCGTACCCGCTCTGGCCGATCGCGCTACCGGCCACCCGGCACGCTCTTACGAGTGGCCTCAACTCACTGTCGATGGGGTGGGTGGGCGAGTTGGAGGTCTCGGATAGCATGAACGTCCTCCCACTCTGGCGAACGACTGAATCGGCCGGCCTGCACGGTGTCGGCGCGCCGCTGCTGCCGGACCAGGATTGGAACGTCCCACCTGAAGAACTGCGTGTACGGGTGCTTGCCGCCGCGGTCGTGCCCCCCGAGGGGGACGCGAGGGGTCGAATGATCGTGGTGGGCGATGCCTCCTTCGTTGAGCCGCAGTTCATGCAGCAGAACCCGAGCAACCTCACCTTCCTTGCCAATGCCATCGACTGGCTGGCGAGGGATG
Source organism: Gemmatimonadota bacterium (assembly GCA_029863645.1). Classification (GTDB taxonomy): domain Bacteria; phylum Gemmatimonadota; class Gemmatimonadetes; order Longimicrobiales; family Gaopeijiaceae; genus UBA2982. The sequence goes on along the minus strand of JAOTVA010000089.1, from coordinate 5,622 downwards.
AGGCGCTCATCGGCATTCGTTCGAAGAACCGCACGCCGCCGAACCTCGTCTTCGAGTCTGACATGAGCCGCAACGTGCTCAAGTGGGGCAATCTGCTCGGCGTGCCCCTGCTCTTCGTCTTGCTCGGCATGGTGCGCGTGACGGGCAGACGGCGGCGTGCCGAGGCGCGTTGGGGGGAGGTCATCTCATGAGTGAGCGTACCCTCAAACAGCTGGTCGGCGCGTTGGCCGTGGTTGGGGGGCTCTGGCTCGTCGCGTCCCTGGTCACGGGGGGCGGGGGTGGCATCGATGCGCCGACTGACCTGAGCGAGACGTTTGAGGGAGTCGATGCGACTTCGGTGACCGCTGTTCGCTTCATTCAGCCGACTGACACAGTCGAGCTGCGGCCCGACGCGGGTCGCTGGAGGGTCAACGGCTGGCAGGCCGACTCGGGGAACGTAGCCCGCTTCTTCGTGGCGGTCGCCGAGGCTTCGGTCACGGACCTCATGGCCACCAATCCAACGAATCACGACAGGATGGGCGTTTCGCCGGACAACGCCAGCACGCTCGAGATCGATATCGGCGGGACCACGCGGTCGCTCATCGTCGGCAACGAGGGCCCCCGCCCTGCGACTGCCTATGCGCGCCTGCCCGACCAGGACGAGGTCTACCTGCTCGAGGGAAGCATCCGCCCTCACCTGAGCCGCCAGCTGGACGATTGGCGCAACCGACGCGTGGTCGCAATCGACACGAGCGCGGTCCGCCGTATCACGGTCCGCCGTGACGACCAAGTGTTCACGCTCGTGCGAGGCGACAGCGCGTGGACGTTCGAGGACGGGGCCGAGGTCGTCTCCCGGCAGGTGCAGAGCATTCTCTCGGAGCTCGGGGGGGCCCTCGTCGGGTCCGGGATCGTAAGCGAAGAGGACTCCATCTTCGCGTTGCCAGCCGGCAGCTCGACTGTCGCCTATTCCCAGAGCGGCGACGTCTTGACCGAGGTCACGCTGGGGAGCGGCACGGGGGAACGGTGGGCAACCGCCGCCGGTGACTCCGTGCGGTATCGGATCGCGGCCTTCCGGGCCGATCTGATCACGCCGACGCTGGCATCCGTTCGGCCGGAATAGGACGCGTCAGCCGTAGCCCGCTGCGCCGGTTGGGTGGTGAAGGTAGCTTGCCGTCGTTCAACCTAGCTCCCTCCACAACAAGTAGAGGCCGCCGTGCCCTGGGTCTGGGGAATCTTCGTCTTCCTGCTGTTGGTCACGGTCTACGATCTGACCCAGAAGAAGCACGCGATCCTGCGGAGCTTCCCGATCATCGGCCACTTCAGGTACCTCCTCGAGTCGGTCGGGCCCGAGCTCCGGCAGTACATCGTCACCTCGAACAACGAGGAGCTGCCGTTCTCCCGAGATCAGCGGGCTTGGGTGTACGCGTCGTCGAAGCGGCGAAACAACTACAGCGGCTTTGGGACCGACAACGATCAGGAGCGCTCCAGCAATTACCTGATCATCAAGCACGACACCCTCGGCCGAATGGACACCCATCACGACGAGGAGAAGAACCCCACCTTCCGTCTCCCGTGCGCCAAGGTGCTCGGGGCGCACAGGGGTCGGCGACGCGCCTTCCGGCCTGAGTCGGTAGTCAACATCAGCGCCATGAGCTTCGGGTCGCTTTCCTCGGCGGCAGTGCGCGCCCTGAACGAGGGTGCAGCGATCTGTGGCTGCCTCCAAAACACGGGCGAAGGCGGCATCTCCCCGCACCACCTACACGGTGGTGAGCTGATCTGGCAGATCGGGACCGGCTACTTCGGGTGCCGCACGGCGCAGGGCGGTTTCGACCGGGCCGAGTTCATACGCAAGGTCGAGGCCCACCCCGTGCGAGCGGTGGAGATCAAGCTCAGCCAGGGTGCAAAGCCCGGCCTGGGAGGCGTGCTACCCGGGGCCAAGGTTACCGCCGAGATCGCCAGGATCCGCGGGGTTCCTCAAGGTAAGACCGTGGTCAGCCCGGCGAGCCACAGGAGCTTCCGAACGGTCGACGAGATGCTCGACTTCGTCGAAGACCTGGCGGACGCCACGGGCGTCCCGGTCGGGATCAAGTCGGCCGTGGGCGAGTTGGCATTTTGGGAGATACTAGCCGACCGAATGGCGTCAGAGGAACGCGGCGTCGATTTCATCACGATCGACGGTGGCGAGGGTGGGACCGGAGCAGCTCCGTTCGCGTTCTCCGACCATGTGGCCATGCCGTTCAAGATCGGCTTCAGCCGCGTCTACCGCATCTTCGCGCAGCGCGAGATGCACCAGAAGGTCGTGTGGGTGGGCGCGGGCAAGCTCGGCTTTCCCGAGAATGCGTTGCTAGCCTTCTGTCTGGGTGCCGATCTCATCAACGTCGGTCGGGAGGCGATGATGGCCATCGGGTGCATCCAGGCTCAGCGCTGCCACACCGGGCACTGCCCGGCGGGGGTAGCGACCCAGAACAAGTGGCTCGTGCGCGGCCTGGACCCGACCCACAAGTCTGCGCGCCTGGCGAACTACGTGATTTCGCTGCGTAAGGAGATCACTCGCCTGAGCCACGCCTGCGGAGTCGACCATCCCGGGTTCCTCAGCGCGGACCACATGGAGATCCTCGATGGCGCCTTCGGCAGCAGGCCACTTCGCGACGTCTTCGGTTACGTGGCTGGGTGGGAGCTTCCCTCCGACGCCGACGCCGCGCTCGTGCGAGCCGCCATGGGTAGCACAGGCGACCTGGGTGAGCCCGCCGTGTACGCCGAGCCGTAGGGCTACGCCGTTACGATCAGCCGCCACAACAGCCAAAGACAGGGCGCCGAGGACAGCGCCAACCCCGCATACGTCGTTGGCCGGACGCGCCCGAGATCACGCTCGGCCCGTAGCACGAGAACGCCGGCAAGCACGTATGCGGCGCTGACGAAGACTGGGCCCAAGAGGATTGGCGCGGCAGCCCATGCCCCCCAGCCTTCGAACTGGTCGATGTAGCGCTGCGCGGCGACGAACGTCGCGAGCGGAATCCAGGAGGCCCACCGAAAGATGGTGGGACTCACTCCCGCGGCTCGGTGGTCCGTACCAGCTTCACGTTGCCGCGACCGAAGAGCTTCTGAAGGGCACCCAGCGTGTCGAGGGTCGGCTCTATGCTCAGCGAGCGCGAGCGTAACCGCGGGGCTCGGTCGCCGTTGTCCGCGCCGACCTGAATCCATACGGGCGACGGGCCGGGGTGGTCGGACATGAGCTTCTTCGCCGCTTCGAATGCCTCAGAACCAACCTCCGAGCCGAGCTCCAACTCGATCTGTACCGCAAGCTCGGGTTTCACGGCCTCGAGCGGTCTCGCGCTGTCGAGGAAGATGGGCGGATCCTCCTCGTCTCTCTCTCTCCCGCTGACCCGTCCGACGATCTCCACGACCGCGTCTTGTAGGAGCACCTCTTTGTACTTTTGCCAGGCATCGCCGAAGGCCAACACGGTGGCGGTGCCGTTGAAGTCCTCCACGGTCACCTTGCCCCACTCGGAGCTGTCCCGTCTCGAGATCTGGCGCGCCACGGACGTGACGACGCAGGGAAGGGCGACCAGATTTCCCGCCTGCTCGACTAAGGTGTCCGAAGCGACGGGCTCGTACGCACGAACGAACTCACGGTACCGGTCGAGCGGGTGCCCCGAAATGAAGAAGCCCAGAGCGTCCTTTTCGCGAGCGAGTCGCTCGGGCTCGGTCCACTCCGGGATGTTGGGGAGCGTAGGCGCCACGTGGGGAATCTCGGACGAATCGCCGAAGAGCGAGGCCTGGCCCGATTCGATCTCGGCCTGACGCGCCTGGACCTCACCGTATGCGGTGTCTAGCCCCGCCAGGAGACGGGAGCGCGAGCCGAAGGCATCCAGAGCACCCGCGGCGATGAGCGCTTCGCACGCGCGCTTGTTGAGGGCGCGAATGTCTATGCGCTCCAAGAAGTCGAAAAGCGACGTGAAGCGACCCTCGGCCCTGGCGGTCAAGACTGAAGCGACCGCGGAGTGCCCCACACCGCGCACGGCGCCGAGACCGAAACGGATCTTGGCTTCCGCCGTCACCGTGAATTTCCAGCCTGACTCGTTGACGTCGGGGGGAAGCACTTGGACCGGCTCTTCCAACTTGGGCACGAACCGGGGAAGGTCCCTGCACGCGCCGATGTACTTCACCACGCTGTCGGTATTGTCGAGGACCGACGAAAGCAGCGCTGCCATGAACTCGGCGGGATAATACACCTTGAGCCAGGCGGTGTGATACGCGATGAGCGAATAGGCCGCGGAGTGGCTGAGGTTGAAGCCGTAGCGGCCGAATGTCTCGATCTGGGTGGCCAGCTCCAGCGCGATCCGGCGATCCACGCCACGCTCGACGGAGCGCTCCACGAACTTGTCAAGCTCCGTGCGGATAAGCTCGGCGATCTTCTTGCCGACGGCCTTCCTGAGCACGTCGGCTTCGCCCAAGGTGAATCCGGCCAGCTCAGACGCGATTCGCATCACCTGCTCCTGATACACGATCACGCCATACGTTGGCTCCAGAATCGACTCGAGAGAGGGGTGCGGGTAGGTGACCGGCTCTTTCCCCAGCTTCCGGTTGATGTACACGTCCGTCATGCCGGAATCGAGCGGACCCGGCCGGATCAATGCGTTCGTCGCCACGAGGTCGTCGAAACGGTCGCACTTCATCGCGCGAAGCTTGTCGTTCGCCAAGCTCGACTCGAACTGGAAGACGCCCGCGGTACCACCACGGGCGAGCATGCGGTACACCGCCTGATCATCCAGCGGGAGTTGGTCGATGTCCTCGTAGACCTCCTTAGTGTCCGGGTTACGGAGTGCGCCGTGCCGTTCCCTGACCATGATCACCGCGTCGTGGATGACCGTGAGCGTCTTGAGGCCCAAGAAGTCCATCTTGAGCATGCCGACCTGGTCGAGGCAGTTCATGTCGTACTGCGTCACGACCATCGCGTCGCCGTTCGTGCCCCCGCCGTTCTTTCCTGTCTGGACGCTGACCGGCACATAGTCGTCGAGGGGGCCTGGCGCGATCACGACGCCCGCGGCGTGCACGGAGGCATGCCGTGACAAACCCTCGAGCGTGATGGAGTAGTCGAAGAGCTGCTTGTGGCGCACGTCCAGAGCGTACAGCGCTTTGACCTCTTTCAGGTTGTCGACGGCCTCCTGAACCGTGAACGCCTGGCCGGGCTGGTTCGGGATGAGCTTCGCGATGCGATCCGTTTCCGACGGTTCGAACCCGAGCGCCCGGCCCACGTCGCGAATGACCGCTCGGCTCTTCATGGTCCCGAAGGTCACGATCTGACCGACCGCGTCTTTGCCGTACTTGGTGCGCGTATACTCGATGACCTCGCCGCGCCGCTCGTAGCAGAAGTCGATGTCGATGTCGGGCATCGAGATCCGTTCGGGATTCAGGAAGCGCTCGAAGAGCAGCCCGAACTTGAGCGGGTCGAGGTTAGTGATCCCAAGCGAGTACGCGACGAGCGAGCCGGCAGCAGAGCCGCGGCCGGGCCCCACGGGGATGTCCTGCTCGCGAGCCCAGCGAATGAAGTCGGCCGTGATCAGGAAGTAGCCGGCGTATCCCGTGCCCCTGATGACGCCCATCTCGTAGTCGAACCGCTCGCGCACTTCGGACGGAAGCGGA
>JAOTVA010000250.1 GCA_029863645.1 Gemmatimonadota bacterium | reverse complement strand
AGGCTACCGGAAGCGCTGCCCTCGCAGCGGGACGACCCCCCTACACGCAGTCCAACCAACTCCCGACAGCGGCACCTGAGAGCAGGGCCCAACTTAGAGTTGAGCCTACCTGCCCGAGGGAGTCGACGAAATGACACGGCGCCGGAGGTCGGGTCTCGCAAACGCCGCCTTTTCGATGGCGGTCGACCCGCGTGCAACGCGACATCTCCTCGCGGCTTGGGCCGCGGTAGCGTCGGTCGCTTGCTTCGTGAACATCACCGACCTCGATCGAAGCCTGGATGTCGAGGTTTCCGAACCCTTCTCCTATCAACTCGACGCCACGGCGACAGTTCGGCTCAGACTGGAGGGCATCAATGGCGTCGTGACAGTCCTCGGTGACCCCGGGTCGAACGCGGCCCGAGTGACCGGAGAGCGCAGGGTCAGGTCCGACACGCGGGCCGATGCCCAGCAGTTCCTGGACCGGGTCACGGTCACGGTGCTGGAGCAGGGGGATGAGATCGTGGTCCAAACGATACAGCCGAGCAGCTCAGGGGGGCGTGAGGTAATCGTTGACTACGACTTGATCATCCCCGCGGGCCTGGACGTCGACCTCGCCAACGTCAACGGTGCGGTTACGGTGCGCGACCTCGTCGGCGACGTCGAGGTGACGCTAGTGAACGGGGACATCGCCGGTGATGTGACCCTCCTTCCGAGCGGCACTGTCGACCTCGCTGTCGTCAACGGTACGGTCATGCTGGATGTGCCGACCTCGGTATCGGCCATGGTGGAGGCTGACGTAGTCAACGGCTCGATCAGCGTGGTTGGGCTCACGCTTCTCGACGCTACGACGTCCCCTCGCTCGGTTCGCGGAAGACTGGGTGCTGGCGACGGCCTGATCGATCTGAACTCCACGAACGGGACCATCACGTTGCGGGGGAGCTAGAGTCCGTGAGGGCCGCTGGCGAGGCAATTCTGATCGGCGGAGGCTTGGGCGGTCTGGCCTTGGGCATACGTCTTCAGGCGGCGGGCGTGCGTGAGCGAGCACTACCAGAAGCACCTCGAGAGCATCTTCGAAGCCAAAGTGCTTCCACCGTGATGCGGCGTTTACCGCCGACGCTTCCGGAACCCCCAAATGGCTCCACCAGCACAGAGCACACCCGTCGCCACCAACACGATCACGGACGAACGGTCCCCGGAGGCCAGCCCGTGGCCGTGCGCATTCGAGACCCGCAGAATGAACGCGGCCAGCCCGAAGGAGAGCGCTGAAGTGAGCGACAGGATGACCACGGCTCGCATCGGGAAGCCGCTACTTGATCTCGAACACGAAGGTCCGGGTGGACCCCGCAGTGCCATCAGTCTCGTGTACCGTACCGCGCTCGACATAGTGCACCTGGGGCCTAGGCGTCGCATCGAACGACACGACCACGGCGTCGTGCTCATGCCGGTGCCGCGCATCCCTGTGGGGCGAATCAGGCGCGTACTCCCACACCGTAGTCCGGTCGTTGTCGAGGCGCTGGAGCGGGCCGTCGACCGGAAACTCCGGGCCAGTGCCGCGCGCGCCTGAGAGCTGCCGGGGCTCGTCCTTGATCTGGATGAAGACCGCCCGCAATGGCTCCTCGCTCGTGCCCGCCTCGGCGTGCGTCACGCCCCGGAGCTGGAAGGAGATGTTCCAGGCTGGGGTGCTCACCGGCCGCGTCGAGCCGTCTGTAGAAATGATGAGGCGATCGCCGGAGGCGTAGTATACGCCCACGTGATCGTAGAGATGGCGATGCACCGGGTACTCCTGCTGGAGCCACGAGATGTTCCACACGAGCACGCGTTCGTTCTCGAGCATCGTGGTGGCGCCCGCGCGCGGGTACGCGGGAGGCGGCTCCTGCGCCTGGAGGGCAGGGGTTTGGGACAGCACCGCGGCGAGAAGGAGCCAACGCATATCAGAGCCCTTCCGATCGGAGTAGCGCAGGCGAATAAGGTAACTCGCTCGCGGGCAGCGACCTCCCGGGGCCTTCTTGGCTACAGCGGGCGAGTCGGTTCTCGTCACCGACCGCGGCACAGTAGTGGCAGAGTTCCGGCCGCCCGGAGGAATAAGCCCTAGCTTGTGCCGCCCATGACTCCGTCCGGCCCTCGACGATGCTGAACCCGTTCCGCGCCCCCGCGCTCCCTGTCGCGCTCGCCTGCACCCTCGCCGCGTGCGGCCCGGATGCGCCCCTCGCCGAGCTGGCCATCAACAACGTCACGGTGATTGATGCCGTGAACGGGGTGCGCACCGGCCAGACCGTCGTTGTGGACGATGGGCGCATCACCTCGGTGACTGCGGGCGGGAGCGTCGACGCCCTCGAGACAGTGGACGGAACGGGCCAGTATCTCATCCCGGGGCTGTGGGACTTTCACGTCCACCTCACCTACGACGCTCGCTTCACAGAGGCCATGCCCGGTCTCTTCCTGAACCACGGCATCACGAGCATCCGGGACACGGGAGGGCCGCTCGAGCTCGTGGTTCCGGTGGTGGAGGCGTTGCGCGCGGAGGGAGCCGTCGGGCCCCGCGTGTTCTTCGCCGGTCCGCTGCTCGATGGGCGGGACGTCGTGTACGATGGAGAGGGCCGGCCGCTACTCGGCATCGGCAACGCGGACGTCGCTACCGCGCGGGCCAACGTGGAGCGACTCGCATCAGCAGGCGTCGACTTCCTCAAGATCTACGAGATGGTCACGCCGGAGGTCTTCGCCGCGCTCGTCGAGGAGGCCCGCGCCCGTGGCTTTCCCATCGACGGACACGTGCCGCTCTCCATGAGGGCCCGTGAAGTAGGGCCCCAAGTGCAGTCGCTGGAGCATCTACGCAACATCGAAATGGACTGCGCGGCTGACCCGGAACGACTCTTGGCAGAGCGGCGCCGGCTGCTCGCCAACCCCGACCGCGTGCCCGGCGCGACGCTACGGTCGCAGCTCCACAACCTCCAGCGCCTGCCGGCCGTG
>JAOTVA010000088.1 GCA_029863645.1 Gemmatimonadota bacterium | reverse complement strand
CGCCTGCGCAGCCAATGGCGTGGACCGGCGGACGGCCCTCGTACTCGGCTTCAAAGCCCGGCTGCAAGAGCACCATGCCGATGATGCTGTCGCCCTCCAGCGCATCGGCGATCATTGCCCGATACCTGGCTTCGAAGATGTGGAACGGCTGCGTGCTGTTGGGAAACAGCGTGACGTCCGAGAGAGGAAACAGAGGAATCTCGGCGGGGAGCGGGACGGACGGACCCGAGCCGGATTGAGCTGCGACGAAGCCGGGGATGATAAGCATGGCTATGACGGCGACGGCAGACGCTCTCTCCACCCGTGACCTCCGTTCTCTTGGATCCGCTCCAGCATCGTAATGGATCGGGCCGATGGGGGTAAGCACGGGCGGGAGGGTTGCGTGACTAGTCGACCAACCCGAGCTTGCAGCCCCATGGAAGGAGATGGAGACCGGCAGCTGCGACGCTCGCCCCCCGGCCGGCAGACGATCCTGATCGTAGAAGACGACCAGCAGATCCGCGAGTTGTTGTCGGCAGCACTTCGCCGAACAGGCTACCGAGTGGTGACCGCCGAAGATGGCGAGGGCGGGTGGGAGGCTTTCGAGGAGTCGAAATCCAACGGCTCGGCCATCGACCTGCTCGTCGCCGACGTCGTGATGCCACGCCTCGGCGGCGTGGAGTTAGCCGATAAGATCCAGCAGACCTCACCGAACACGCGCGTCTTGTTCATCTCCGGCTATCGGGACCGCGACACGCCGGCCGACGCCGTGCTTCTGAGCAAGCCCTTCAGCTACGAGACGCTCGTCGGAGAGATCCGCGAGGCGCTCGACGGATCCGCGCCGCTCCCTTGATCTGAGTCGGACCGCATCGCGAGCCCGAGGGTCGCCATGAGTTCGTCTGACGTGAACGGCTTCGGGAGGTGCACCAAGCCGTGCCCAGGGTCTGTCGAGCCCAGGCGAAATCCACTCATGATGACGACCCGCAGCCGCGGATCGCATGACAGAGCCGCGCGCGCGAGTTCGAGCCCCGTCATTCCGGGCATCGTATAGTCGGTCAGCAGCACGTCGAATCGACCCTCCGCTGCCTTGATGCGTTCCAGGGCAGCGGCGGGATCGGTTTCGGACACGGCCGCATGGCCACCCGACTGGAGCATTAGGTGGGTTACCTCGGCTACGGCTTCCTCGTCGTCCACGACCAATACTCGCAGGGACGTACTGGGCGTACAGTCATCAGCCACCCCGGTCGAGGAGACGCCATCCGTAGCCGGAATGCGTACAGTCACCCTCGCTCCCTGCCCAGCCGGGGACGCGATCGTGACCTGTCCTCCATAACTCGTGACGATCCCATGCACGACCGAAAGACCGAGCCCGGTACCCCCGCTCGCCGTCCTGGTCGTGAAGAACGGCTCGAAGACCCGGTCCAACACTTTAGGCGCAACGCCGGGACCGTCGTCAGTGACCTCGAGGACGACCCAACCCTTCGGAGCGGCAAGCGGATCGGCGCAATCATCGTGTCTGAGCGAGATAGAGATCGACCCGTGCGCAGACCCGATGGCCTGTGCCGCGTTCGAAGACAAGTTCATGAGCACCTGATGGATCCGGCTCGGATCACCCAGAATCGGCGGACATGCGTCGTCGATCGACGTCTCGATTCTCAAGGTCGTGGGCAAACCAGGTCGGATGAGTCCGAGGGCTTCCCGGATGACGTCCTGAGTGCGCACGGCGACGTCGCCCCGCGGCTGGACGCGACTGACAGACAGAACCTGGTTGACCAGGTCGGCCGCGCGGTGCGAGGCCCGTAGCACCTGACCAAGACTCTCCCGAGTCGCCTCGTCCTCGGCTCCCGTATCGGCCACCGCCAGCTCGGTGAAGCCGATGATCGGCAACAGAAGGTTGTTGAAGTCGTGCGCGATGCCGCCAGCGAACGCGCCAATCGACTCCATCTTCTGGGCATGCTCGAGTTCGCGCTCAAGGCGCTCGGTCTCGAGGGCCGCTAACCGCTGGTCGGTCACATCCGAAGCGGTCGCCCACACCCTCACGAGCCCCGCGTCCTCGACGATCCCTATGACCGAGTACCTGTTGTAGTGGGGCTCGCCATGTGGGCCCGGCTCACTCAGCTCGAAGTTCTCCAAGTCGTAGCCGCTGTCGATCCATTCGCGCAGGATGCGATGGGCGTGCGCGCTATCGGGGCCCAAGACGTCGACCAGCGGCCGCCCGATCGACTCGACCGGGTCCGCCACGCTCGTTGCACGACCTGGGACCTCATCCGCCTCGGCAATCACAAGGTCATGTTCGAGCGCCTTCAAGAGCGTGTCTCGCGGCTGATCGAGGCGGATGGGGTGATTAGCCTCCGCACGATACATGCGATCCGATCGAGACGTCACGAACGAGCGGTAGCGCTCCTCGCTCAGCCCGAGTTCTCGGGTTCCGCGTTCTCGCTCGCGGTCGAGCGTCGACAGGTACAGCAGCGCCAGGGCCCCCATACACAGGAGATAGAGGACCAGTATGCCCTCCCGAAGGTCCCTCAGTGAGGGATCCAAGACACCCGCAGCGTAGAGGAGGAAATGGAGCAACGGGAGCGAGGCGAGCACGCCGATCAGCATCCCGCGGTCAGGTCGCGGCTCATACCTCCGGCCAGCGGGCAGGCTGCGATGCTCCGGGTCACCCAGGTGACGCCGGGCAATGAACACGAACATGACGTTTGGCACGAACCAGGGCAGATCCCAGGCCGGCGGGATCTCCATCTCGTAGAAGGCCTCTAGGTACAGTGTCGCCTCAGACGCATCGAGGACCGCCTGGACCGCGCTTACTGCGGCCATGCCCGCGAAGATCCTCCGCCACCTCACGTCCTCCTGATCTCGGCATGCGCGCACGAAGGTGAGCACTAGAGCCAGGTCCAGGAGAGCGAAGACATAGAGGTTGGGGTGCCCAGGCCCGATGGAATCAGCAGAAGCGGCCGAAGGCACGATCTGGAAGTAGATCGCCAGTCCCAGGGCCAGCCCGCCGAGGCCAGCTGCTCGGAGTCGAGTCAGCCTCCACCCCGCGCTGTCGTAGTAGTCCGGCCGGACACCCGAGGCGACAAACAGGGCCAGGATGTACACGAGGTAAAGGGACTCCACGGCCAAGTGGAGGCCGATGTCCCCGGCGGAGGTCTGCACCAGCGTGCTCAGGAACTCCGCCAGGAGCGCCGCCCCGTATGCGAATGCGACGAGCTGCCAGAAACGTCGCTCGGCCCGGCCTCGGACACGCCCGATACCGACGATGGCCGCCAAGAAGGCCCCGAAAGCGATGGGTACATCGCCGTAAGACCAGCGCCACTCCCAAAACTGACCCGCGTCCAGCAGCGGCACTACGTACGGGGCGACGCCCACGGCCAGCATGAGCAGGGAGGCCCAGAAGACCCAATCGCCAGCGAGAACCGTGCGCGCCTCAGGCCCGAGCCCCACCCGCGCCGGGATACGCAGGATGCGATCGTAGGGGGAACTGGCCGCCATGTCCCGCCTCCGAGCGTATCGGTTGAGCCCACCGGAACGGTCGGCGTGCTCCGCTAAAGTGCTCTGAGGGGGGATTGGTCGCAAACGCGGCAAGCCGAATCGATCGCAGGACCTTACCTTGAGGCACATCCACGACATCCGACGCTTCGAGAATGGCCAGCAAACAGTCCTTCGACATCTCCACAGGCGTCGACCTCCAAGAGGTCGACAACGCGGTGAACCAGGCAATCAAGGAGTCGTTGACGCGCTACGACTTCAAGGGCACCAAGTGCACGATCGATTTCGACCGCGAGGGGCCATCCATCAAGCTCGAAGCGGACGACGAGTATCGGTTGACACAGCTCTTGGGCGTGCTGCGCGAGAAGCTCACCCGCCGCCAGGTCCCGCTCAAGAACATCGACGAGGGTAAGGTCGAGGTTGGCGGCTTGGGGCGTGCCCGCCAAACCGTCGGCCTCAAGAACGGCATCGACCAGGAAACCGCCAAGACCATCGTGAAGGACGTGAAGGCGGGCGGCTTCAAGAAGGTCCAGGTCCAGATCCAGGGCGAGGAGCTTCGCGCGACCTCCCCTTCACGCGACGAACTTCAAGCCGTCATGCAACTCCTGAAGGGGAAGGACTACGGAGTCGAGTTGATGTTCGGAAACTTCCGTTAATGTGGTTGCGAATACTGACCGTCCTTCTCGCGGTCAACCTGATTGCGCCGGGCTCATCGGCTTCGGCTCAGGCCGCACCACAATGGGACGGCGTATCCCCGGTCCGGCTGTCTAAGGGAGTGACCGTCCACCATACGGCAGATGAGCCGGACATTCTGGTTCGAGTCCTAACGACCGAGCTCGCTCATCCTTGGAGCATGGCGTTCCTGCCAAATGGGGACATGCTGGTGACGGAGCGCCCCGGGCGACTCCGAATCATACGCGCTGGTGTGCTCGACCCGACGCCGATTTCCGGCATCCCCGCCGTGAGCGATGCGGGCCAGTTCACCGGACTCCTCGAGGTCGCGCTCCACCCCCGCTTCGCCGAGAACCAGCAGATCTACCTGACCTACCGGACAGCGGACGAGGAAAGTCGCGTCGTGCTCGCACGCGGTCGCCTCGACGGGTCCAGCCTCCGGGACTTGCGGACCATCTTCGTCGCGAGCGGGCCGCCGTTCACGACCTCCTCGGGCTCACGCCTGCTCTTCGCACCGGACGGCACGCTCTTCATGCCCGTCGGCGGGACGCCGAATTCCGGTTCGTCGGGCCTTCGGGCCCAGGACCCGAACGACCACTCCGGCAAGATCCTGCGGCTGCGGGATGATGGCACCCCCCCGGACGACAATCCCTTCGTGGGCCGGGAAGGCTACCTCCCCGAGATCTACTCCCTGGGACACCGCAACCCGATGGGCTTGGCATTCCACCCCGTGACCGGTGAGCTCTGGGCGGTCGAGCACGGGGCTCAAGGGGGCGACGAGGTCAACGTGGTCCTGCCCGGTCGCAATTATGGATGGCCGGTCGTCTCGTTCGGGCGCGAGTATTCAGGCACTCGCATCTCCGAGCAGTGGTGGCATGCGGGCATGGACCTGCCGACCATCGCTTGGCTGCCGTCGATCGCTCCGTCAGGGATGATGTTCTACACCGGGGACCGCTTCCCCGGCTGGACGGGCGACCTCTTCGTCGGATCCATGATGGAAGGAAGAATCCAACGCACGGGACATATCGAACGGGTCAAGCTGAACCCGGACGGCGAGGAGATCGGGCGCGAGTCGATCTTGACCGAGTTTCGGCAGCGGATCCGCGACATCCGCCAGGGTCCCGATGGCCTGATCTATGTCCTGACCGACGAGGACGAGGGCGCTCTGTTGCGGATCGAGCCGGTCGACTGAGGGCGGGCCTAGGTCAGTCTGCGCGGAAGACCAGGTAGGCCAACGGGCTCAGGTCTGCGTCCGTGACCGGCTCACCGGTCCACTCCTGCGAGACGACCACCGAGACCACGAGCCCGCTTCGGCCAAGTCGGCCTGACTGCCCCTCCCCCAAGACCAGGGACTCGCCACCCAACCGGAAGGTGACGTCCGCCGACTCCCAATCATTGCCCGAGCCGGTGCCCTGTAGGGACCGCTCGACGCCGAGTCCGGCGCGCGCCTCGTCGGTAAAGAACGCGGAGCCATAACCGCCGTCGTCGTACAGCAGGAGCAGGCGACCCGCTTCGTCGAAGACGGTCAGGCCCTTGGCCACGCCCTCGAAGCCCTGCGCGAGGATCACCCTCACTTGGACGGCATCCCCCTGTGTCAGGACGGGTGGGAAGCGTTCGACCGGAAGGGCCGCCAACCGGGCCGTGAGGACGTCGTCGCCGTCTTCGAACCGCATGGTGGTAGCCTCGGCCTCAGCCGTCAGTTGCGTGACGACGACGTCAGCGATCCATGCGTCGAAGGCGGGGCTCGCCTCTTCGAACTGCCAGCCGGCCGGCAGGTCACCCGTTTCGATCCGCTGCCACTCCGGCCAGTTGGCGGAAAGGCGATCCTGTCCCTGCCCGTCACTGCAGCCCGCGGCCGCCAAGAGCAGCACCATCCTGAACGCGCGTTGCATCACAGCTTGACCCCCTCCGCTTCTCTCGCCATCCGTCGAATGGAATCGTAGTCGGCGTCCTCGACCTCTGCGAACCGGGTCGTCTCGACGTCACCCAGCACCTCGCGCCCTACGGGGTCCAGGTGCATGGACGTCAGCGCGTTCCGCAGCAGCTGTCGCGTGGCGTCGTCGACGTGAGTCGCCACTACCCACGGCGGAATGGGGCTCGGCCCCCACGTAACGATGATCCTGACCTCCTGCATCAACTCCGGTCGTTCGTCGCCTAGTGCTTCGAGCACGGTGCTGTCTAGGGCGGTGCCGTCGATCTCTCCGCGAAGCAGCAGCCCCAGAGCGGCCTCGTGTGACCCGGCCTCGACCACGGTACCGAAGAAGCCAGATACGTGTCCCGCGCGGCCCAGTTCGTAACGGGGCAGCCAGTACCCGGAATGGGAGCTGGGCTCGTTGTACGCCCACCGGGTCCCGCGCAGGTCCGGCAGGGCATTCACGGAGCTGTCCGCCCGGACGACCACGTCGGTGAAGTATACGGGACAGCCCTCGTAGCGCGCCTGCGCCATCACCGGGGCCACCAACAACTCCACGGTCGGGGGCTGGCGGTCTCGACGGCGCGCGTAGGGCAGCCCACACATCCAAGCCACGTCGACCGCCCCGTCATCGAACAGACGCTCCCGAACCTGCCACGGCTCGTCGTCCACGAAGTGGACTGGTCGCCCGAGGGCATTACCCAGGTACCACGCGAGCCTCGAGCAGAACGGATCTGCGTTCGGGGCCTGGAGCGACGTGAGCCGGAGCGCGGGCGCGGAGTGCCGCAAGACTACCGGAAGGTGAGGTGTGTTGCGGACCGTACCGGTCCCCGCACAACGATCCGTGACCTCATCCGATCAATGGCGAACTACGACTTTGCCCATGAAGTCCCCGTTCTCGAAGAAGTCGAACGCCTCGACTGCGTCCTCGAACTCGAAGACCCGATCGACGACGGGGTGGATCTGGTGCCCGACGAGAAAGCGGTTCATCGCCTCGAAGTCCGCGCGGGACCCGACTTGGAAGCCGGTGACCGAGGCGTTCTTGTCGAAGAGCGCGAAGAAGGGCACCTCTCCGCCGAAGCCCGTGAGGCCGCCAATGAGGGCCACGTGCGCCCCGTAGTCCAATACCTGGAGCGCACGAGGAAGGGTATCCCGTCCGCCGATCTCGAGGACATGCATGACCCCGACCCCGCCCGTCAGCTCCAGCACCTGCACCTGCCACTCGGGATTCCGCCGATAGTTTACGGTCCCTACAGCCCCTAGCTGTTCGGCGCGCGCCAGCTTCTCATCGCTTGACGACGTGATGATCGGCCGGCCACCAGCCGCCGCGGCGAAGAGAAGTCCGAAGCTCGAAACGCCCCCAGTGCCCTGCAGGAGGACGAAGTCGTTGGGCTGCATATCGGCGTACTTGAAGAGCGCGGTGTACGCCGTGAGCCCGGCCGTGGTGAGCGTCGACGCTTCCTCGTAGGTGAGGTGTTCCGGCACCATCACAAAGCCGTCCGCGTCTCCCACGAACACCTCGGTCAGCACACCAGGCCCAGGCCCGCCGCGACGAAACGGGTTCGCGTCGGGAGGCTGGTTTCCGTCGATCCATGCCTCTGCGAAGAAGGTGCTCACGACCCGATCGCCCACCTCGAAGCGTGTGACCCCTGCCCCGACCGCCGTGACCTCGCCCGCCCCGTCGGACAGCGGAACCTGCGATCGATCTTCACAGGAACCGGCCAGGCGGTAGCGGTCACGTCCGTTGAACGACGAGGCCCGCATCCTGATCTGAATTTCCCCCGGCTCTGGTGCACGAATCGGGACTTCCGTCAGGCCGATGGTGCAGCCATCCCCGTTGGGTGATGGCACGTACCGCCACTCACGGACCGTCTGCGCCTGAGTCGACGCTGCGGCCGTCGCGAAGAGTGCGGCGAGGAGCGGCCCCGCGAAGCGGAAATCGGATGTGCTTATCCGGTGCATGACCACCATGTGTAGTAGGGACGAAGAGAGTAGGGCGACGCGACGGTTGAAGACAAGCCATCGCCCCGAACTCACCGAATCTGGCGCAGATCCTCCAACACGCGGTTACTCGAGTCGGCGCCCACCCGAGCCACACCCTCAGATCGGTCCCTGCCTCGCGTCCAGACCGGTCATCCACGCGATGCCGGCCACACCACCGCCCCCAAGCACAAGTGCCCGGGACGCCCCGCTCAGGGACTGCAGGTCGTTCAGCGGAGGCGCTCGTACTTGAAGGTCGCGGGACCAATCGCGGGTCCCGCCTCAGTGCGTACCGCGGTGACCCAGAGCGTGTCGGCGCTCAGGCGAAACGTGTATTCGTTGAAGGCACCTGGCGCCATCGCATCAGGACTCTTCGCCACGATCGGCCGCCGCGTCATCGTGCTACCCTCGATCTCGAAGGTGCCCGCGTTCGCACTGAACGGATTCCAAACCCTCAGCAACTCCGCGGCTGTGGCGGCCCTCCTCGGCAGGTCCGGACGAGGCTGGTCGCCGGTGATGAGCGTGTAGCTGTAGTACCTCCCAGTAAAGAGAAGGAGGCTGGGTTGGGGTGAGGTGATGGCTCGGGAGCCAGGTGCGGAAGCAAAGACCTCGGTGACGCGCCACGCTCCCTGGAGGTCCTGCACGGTGGCCTGAGCCCGCAGCCCTGCCGGGGCCATGAACAGGGCGAGTCCCACCGCGAGCGCGGCACTCCTCATCGAAACTCCTCCTGGCTAACCGTGACGTATGTGGGCGCCGCATCTTGCCCGGACATCTACGCGCCCCGCAAGGCAGGCGGCGCGAACAGCACTCACGAAGTAACTTGGTGGCATCGATCCCCAACACTGGTGTCAATGGAATGAACGCGCGCACTCAGCTGTCACGACTACTCCCGCTGTTGGCCCTCATGCTTCTCCCGGCAACGGGCCTGGCCCAGACGCCGCCGACCGGCGAGCGCGTGGCCGTCCCGGGCGGGGCTTACTGGAACATCTCGGTGGCCGAGCTTCAGAGCATGCGCGCTGCCGACGCAGACATGCCGCTGGTCAATGTGCACGTGCCATTCCAGGGGGACATCCAAGGGACGGACCTCTCCATCCCCTTCAACGAGATCGGGGATCACCTCGGTGAACTCCCGGCCGACAAGGACGCGCCTGTCGTCCTTTACTGTCGGTCTGGCCCCATGAGTGTCCGTGCCGCCACGACGCTCGCGGGGCTGGGTTACACCAACGTCCGCAGCTTGGTGGGCGGATTCAACGCGTGGGCAGCAGCCGGCCTTCCCATGGTGAACCCCTGATCATCTGAGGGCTACCTCCCAATCTTCTCTCGCGCCTCGAGAACGCTGTCCACGATGAGTCGGACGTGCTTCTCGTCTACGAAAGGAGAGAGGATGTAGGACTTGAGCGCGACCATGGGCTCTCCGTAGTCCGTGTGGCGGTAGCAATCCGTCATTGAGAGGAGGACGCCCTCTCCGCGCATCGCCTTTTCGTACAGGTAGCGGTAGATCTCGCGGTTGTACTCGTTGTGCGCCCGAAGATCATCTAAGAGCGAGGAATCGGTGCGCTCACGTTCGGCAATGGTCCAGGTGTCGACACCGTCAGGATAAGCGCGGAAAAGCGTGACGGTGCCGAGGTTGTCATTGTTCAAGACCGTCGTGGCTGCGTGCCCCTCGAAATGCTCGCGCAGTAGCTCGGCCATCTCGACCAGATGTCCCAGGAGGGTTCGGAATCCGTCCTCTCCGAGGAAGAGGAGGCTGGCCAGCGCCGAGAGGACGCCGCTCCCGCTGCGCGATGTCTCGAGCGTGAAGATGCCCGGGTGCCGCTGGCCACTCTGAAAGAGGTATGGCATCTCCTCGCGTCCACGCGCCAGGAGCCGTAGATCGTCGCTGTCGCGCGCAAGAAAGAGGCTGGAGGTATAGGGCGCGAAGCCTGTCTTGTGGAAGTCGATGCCGACCGAGTCGGCCTTGTTGAGTGCCTGAATGCGGCGGCCTGCGCCCGCTAGCGCCCGCACCGTACGCGGGCGGAAGCCGAGCCGATTCTCCTCAAAGTCATAGTCGTTGAAGACAGACCAGGCCCAGCCGATGACCGCGTCGGCGTGCACGTGTGGCTTGTAGTCCAGCGCGAGCTCGTCGACCAGGCGGTCGCGGAGGTCGACGATGGCCTGGAGGTCGTCGATGCCGAAGGCATCGGTCGTCCCGAGCGTTGCGACGATGGCGGCGATTCGCTTGCCCTCGGAGATGCTCTTCCGCAGTGCCTCCTCGAGGAGATCCACCTTAATGTCGTTCGTCAGGTGGGTGGGAATCTGGATGACGTTGTCCTCGCCGATGCCCAGCCAGCCGGCGACGTTGAGGCGCGCGTAGTGGCTCTGGCCGGACGAAAACATCACCGCCTGTCCTCCCTGGAAGCCCCGCTCCATGGCGTGAGGGATCGCCTTCTCAAGGCCGATCTTCACGCCGTAGAGCGTCGTGCCCGTACCCCCGAACGTGAAGACCCCGGCCGACGTTTCAGGATCGTAGCCAAGCAGGAGCGCCGTCATGGCCGCGACGCGCTCCTCTGCGACGCCGACGCCACGGCTGGTGTCGTCCGACACCAGGTTCGGATTGTAGATCGTGGGCAGCAGCGCGCCGATGATGCTCGCGATCGAGGTCGGCGGCACCACGTTCACCTGCGTCCTTGGATGCGAAAAGATCGGGAGGCCGTCGAAGTGAGCTACCAAGTCGCGCGTGACGTCCTCGACCGTGGAGTGCGAGGTAGACAGCCGCTCGCGACGCGCCGCATCGTAGTCGAGAGGAGTCGGCTCACCGAGGAGCGGCAGCTCCGATTTCATGTCGTCGATCTTCTCGAGTGCTTGCATGATCGAGAAGACGAAGTAGGCGTCATGGACGCGGTCGGAAACCGGTTGTGGAAACCCCTGGCGTAGCTCTTCCAGGATGACGCGGTAGGGCGCGGCCATGGAACGCCTCCCTATTCCCTTAACGCTTCGACATAGTCACGAATACGGCGGTACTGAGCCTCGCCGTCGAGCCCGGCCTCATGAATGACCATCTCCCCGGATCCACTTCCCAGATAGCGCCCCCCCATGAACGGATACATGGTGTGGGCACGGCCGCGATCGGAGCGAATCCAGCGGTAAAGTGTGGGCAAGGTGAAGCCAGTGATGCCCATGGCCTCCATGGCCAACTCCTCGCCGAAGATTGAGGCCTTCTCGTGCTCGGGTAGGCGGTCGAACAGCTCGGGGCTCGCCACGTACACGACCTCCAGATTGAGCCCGTCCGCGACGAGCCGAGGCAGCGCTTGTTGTACGAACATGTACGTCACCCCGGAGCCCTGGAGCACGATCGTCCCGTCGCGGGGCGCGTCGCTCGCGGCCGGGTGGAGCCTGTACACCCCCCTGGAGGCTTCCTCGACGGGAGCGAGGCCCAAGGCAGCTCGGTCGAGCACCGGCTCGCCCGGCCGGGTCACGAACGGGACGATGACGGCCGCCTCGGCACGGAACGCCGCGGCGAGGAGGGGCCAGATCTCTTGCGGCTCCCAGGGCGTCAAAGTAACCGCCGTGCCCGGAACGTAGTTCTCGAGGTGAAGCTGGAGCGCCTGCGGATCTGCGTGCGTAGGGCCGTCTTCGCCCGTCTTCATACCGGCGTGCCCGCACACCAGGACAAAGGGGGCGTAGCGCCCCGGCGCGACCTCCTGGCGCATCTGTTGGCTGATCGCGTGCACCCGCGCCGGTATGTGCCCGAGTGGGGAAATGAACGCACCGTAGGATGCCCCTGCCCCACAGTGCTTTCCGAAACCAGACACGCCCGTCAGGACACACGAAAGACCGTCCTCGCAGATGCCACCGAGCGAGAGCGTGCGACTGCCCGGGTTGGCCTGTCGGTGAAAGTAGCCTGGCGGGAACGAAGAACTCCCGCTCGAGATCGCCGTGGAGTCGAGTAGGTCAGCGGCACCCAGAAGGACGGCTCCTCCCGAGGCCTCATTCAGGTAGCCTAGTGCCCGCCCGAGCTGTGTTCGCAGCGCCGTCTTCGAGCCCGGCTCGAGCCGAAGAGCCACGGGAGTCGCACCCGGATCGACCGCAGCGTAGAGGCCCTCGAGGTCCGGCGCGCCGTCCCTCGGGCTGCGGCCGCGAGCGTCGAGACGCGCGCGCGCAGCGCTTACACGGGTCGCGACCTCCTCACAGACATCGCGTTCCTGCGCGAGGCACCCCCGAAGCGCTTCCAAGGTCGCCCAGTGACAGGCCTCCACGGCTGTGTCGTCCCCAGGGTCCTCGACTCGCGGGAGATTGTCCGCCTCGCCCCCGAGCAGCGGACGCAGCGCCGCCAGGTACTCCTCGCTGCCCCGCTTATGACCGCCCCCGTGCGACTTCTTCCCGGTGACGCCGTATCGCCAGCCCTTCTCCGTCCGGTACACCACCGCGGTGGGCTGCGAGTTGTCGAACGCGAGCGCCCTCGCCTGACCCGTGAGCACCTGGCCCATGTCGAAGCCGTCCGCCACGTGCACCACGTTCCAGTCGTGCAGGTAGAAGAACTCCATGGGATCCCACTGGACGTACTCGCCCGGCCGCCCGGCCTCGCGCGTGACCTGGTCCGAGTCGATCGATGCCTGGTTCCAGTCGAGATGGCAAATCACGTTACTCAGTCCCGACGACCCCGCCGACGCGACTGCCTCATATACGCGGCCAGGTGTCAGGCCGCCCTCACCCTCGAGAACGTGGACCATGGGTGCGTCGGCCCCGAAGTAGTCGGCCGCCGCGAACGCGAGACCTATCGAAGAGCCGACTCCGACCCCAGACGGTCCCGTCGCGATGCGCACGAATGGAGTCATGGGCGTCGGGTGACCATCGAGTGGCTTCGAGCCGAAGCGCCGGAAGAGCGGAGTGGGCTGGGTCGGGTTCTTGCGAAATCCGAGAAGGTCCTCCAAGCGCAACCGCAGTCGGTCTGAAGCGGGAAGCAGGTCAGGGCGCGCCAGCCGGGTCACTTCGTCGCGAAGCGCCCACATCGCGTACAAGCCGGTCGCCTTGTGGCCCGCGGCGAAAGAGAGCAGGTCCTGATCGTCGCGGTTCGGGTC
>JAOTVA010000087.1 GCA_029863645.1 Gemmatimonadota bacterium | reverse complement strand
GAGGGGAATCGACTGATTGTAGATGCTGCCGGCCATCCCATTCACGTAGGTCTCATTCTGGTAGGAGTCGAGGATCTGCAACTCGTATCCTCGATTGCCCGGCCCGGGCGATGCGAGGAACACGCCGCCATTTCCTCTCCCCTGGCCGCTCCCCGTCACGTCTATCGGGACGCGCCATTCAATATGAAGCTGGTAGTTGCCGAATCGACGCCGCGTTTCGATGCTGCCGGCGTCGTGGTTCACCGTCATCAACCCGTCAGACAAGTACCACCCGGCCGGCGTGCCGTCGCGCACGTTGACCCATTCGTCGAGGTTCGTTCCGTCGAACAGCACGATGGCGTCTGACGGCGGCATGCCTGCAGCGTCCTCGGGGGCGGGCGTGACCACGCGCGGTACCGGTCCCCAAACTTCCTTGCCGGCGGGTGGGGGCCTGACGCCTGGTTCCTGACAGGCCGCGGCCGCTGGCGCTATCAACGCGAGCAGGCACACCGTGACGAGGTCGACGCGAGTGTCATGCAAACCTGTGCTCCATGGTCCGGTACTGCTTGGAGTATTCACGCACTAGTATAGTAGGCAGGCCGGCTCAGACGGCGCGAGACATGGACACGCAAGGAGATCCCCGGATGAGTTCAGAGCATTGGACGAAACGCCTGGCCATCTACGATGCGCTGGTTGCGAAGTGTCCCGAGTTCGAGCGAAAAGGGAAGTCGATGATCTATACGTCGGCGAACGGATACATGTTCTCGCTGCTTAACAAGGACGGCGAGATCGGCATCCGGCTCCCGAAGGATAGGTACGATCGCTTCATCGAAGAACACTCGAGCGGACCCTACAGATCGTACGGGAGCGTAATGAGGGAGTACGTGCTGGTGCCTGATGAGATGCTCGAAGACCTGGACACGCTCGCCGCCTACCTGAACGAGAGTTACGCCTACGTGATGTCCCTCGAACCGAAATGACCCTTGCCTCTCGTTACCTCACAACTTTGCGACCAACCGACGCAGGGTGGTCATGTTGCGTGTCGTATTCGGCACGTTCCTCGTCACCTTTTCGAGACCCCCGGCAAACAAAGGTGAGTCGGTGATCTTGCCCTGAATGCACCAGTAAACTTCCCGGCCGGAGACTTGGAAGTCGTCCATCCCGGAGTTGAGGCTCTGAAAGGCGGCGGACAGTTCGGCCGACGCAGGCTCGGCGAGAAAAATCACGTAAAGCGACGAGCCAGGTGTCGTTCTCTTGGGAGGCTCGTCCCACGGATAGGCGGCGACGGCCTCGAGTTCGGCTGGAGTGCGAAGGAACGTGGGTACGTCGTAGCCGAGCCGGCTCGCAAGATGGGTCTCGATCCGGGTCTGCAAGGCGGCAGGATCCGCAGAATCGACTGAGAAGATCACGTTTCCACTCGCGATGAAGGTGGTCACGTGATCGAAGCCCAGCTCCTCGAACAGTTCACGGAGTCGGTCCATCTTGACCCTGTGCCCGCCCACGTTGATACCCCGAAGAAGAGCGACGTGGCGAGGCATCAGCGTGCCGGCTTTCGGTTACCGTCGATGCCCATACATCACCATCCTGTCTCAACTGTCGTGCGTGGGCATTAGCTTGCGTTCCGTACAGCACGGCAAAGGAAACCTGCACGGAGGCGTCAACATGGCGTCGGATCCCAGCTTCGTCGAGTACGTCGTCGATCAGTTCGACCGAGACTGTGGCGTCAGCCCCAGGAAGATGTTCGGGGAGTACGGGCTGTTCAGCGACGGCAAGATGTTCGGAATGATCTGCGACGATCGATTGCTGTTCAAGCCCACCGAAGGTGGACGCGCGTTCATAGGAAACGTAGTGGAAGCGCCGCCCTATCCCGGCGCCAAGCCGGCGCTGTTGATCGAGGCCCAGATCGAGGACGGCGAATGGCTGAGCGAGCTGGCGAGAATCACCACACGGGAACTCCCGGAACCGAAGCGGAAGAAGAAAACGCGATAGCCGACCGCCAACCGTCCTCGGGATCTGCTACCGGTCGCACTCAATCAGCCGTCGAGGGCCGCCCGGTTCGTAACGCTGTCGTAGTACGAATTCACTTCGCGGATTCGGCCCTGCTCCACGAAGATCCAATCGCAGGCTTCGACCCTGCCGGCCGGGGTTTCCAGTTCGTAGGTGATGGCCGCCCGGCCCTCGTCTTCGATCACATCCCTCACGGTGATGCTCAGGACACTCTTTCGCGACATCGGCTCGACGATGCGTAAATACTCTTCCGCGCCCTCGATGCGCCCGAACGGGCTCGTGTGGACGAAATCGGGTGTGAGCCGGAGAAGGCTCAGGTCGCCGGTGTCCCACGCGCGAAGCCAGGTCCTGGCGAGACTTCCAGGCGAATCGCTCATCCGGTGTCTGCCTTCCTACAGATATGGGTCGTCCCTCGATGGTACTGGTTCCCACAGTTCGACTTTCCGGCCTTCGGGATCGACAATCCACCCGAATTTGCCGTTTTCATGCTGTTCGATCTCTCCTGCCACCTCGACGCCCTCGGATCGGAGCGCCGCCATCAAGCCCTCCAGGTCATCGACCCTGTAGTTCACCATGAAGGCATGCTGGCTCGGGGAGAAGTGCTTCGTGTCGTCCGGAAAGACGCTCCACACCGTGTAGCCGGTCTCCTCCGGTTGCTCGGACTCGAGCCACCGGAAGGCGAAGCCACCCCATTCCGTGGAGTCTATCCCCAGATGCTTGCGGTACCAATCGAGGGTCCCCTTGGGGTCTTTGCTCTTGAAGAACATGCCCCCAAGGCCTGTCACGCGCTTCATTCGCTCGGTTCCTTTCCCGCGTCCACATCGACCGCAGTTCGTCGAGCCGCAAGTCGCGGCGGTGACGCGGTCCGTAGCTATCTGGACCGATGTGCCTCCAGCTCGATCTCGATCAAGAACTCCGGAAGAGCGAGCCCTTTGACCTCAAGCCACGACCCGGTCGGAAACTGATTCGTGTAGATCGAAGCTCGATACGCCGCGACCTCGAGGAACTTCGCCATGTCGGTAGTAAAGACGTTCTCCACGATCACGTCATCAAACGTATAGCCGAAGTGATCCAGGACCCTGCCCAGATCCGAGTAGGCGTTCTTCATCTGCTGTTCCAGGTCGCCGACGGCCGTGGGGTTGCCCTCATCATCCATACTCACGGCGCCTGAAATCTTGATGTCATCCCCGATCTTGATGGCGTGTGTGTACCCGTAGGCCCGTTCGACTTCCGGTCGCAGAAGGAAATACTCCGGCGCTTCCGTCGCGGGGGTCACATCTTGCGCGGTCAAATCTGTCTCTCCCGATTCAGTCGGGACACAGCCGGTCATCGACGCCACGAATAGTGTTGCAAGCGCAAGCAGGTTCGTTCTCATTGCATATCTCTTCCGAACAAGGTGAATGCCCGAGGTCACGCCCACCATCTACCCCTCCTCCAGGCTGGGCCACTCGTCGCCAGGCTCCAGCGCAGGCTTGGCCTTTCGGGCGATCACCAGAGTCGCCGTAGCCGCCCCACCGCCCAGCAGTACGAAGATCGTCGCGTTGGCGATCGCCGTCGAGACGGACCACGCCTGCCATGCGTTTGTCGCCAGTAGCGCGAACAACAGAAGCCCGGCACCGGAACCCAGGGCGGCGAAGCGGGGAATCGACAGCTCGTCGAACGAGCGGCGGCGCGCGCCTATCGCCAGGAAGCCAGAAAAGGCCATACCGATCGGGAAGGACCAGATCGCACTCGCGACGACCATCCGGACCAGCTCTCGATCACCCCCACCCCCGGGGAGCAGCCACACGATACCGGCAACCATCGAAGCGACGACGGCGACACCTGCGGCGAAGATCAGGCCCGTGCGGATCATCCCGCGGATGACTTTCAGCCACCGGGGCATAAGCTGCCTCCCTGTGCGGGTATACTTTGTAATGCAAAGTAGTCTGATCGACGGATGCGTGTCAACGAGTTGATGTTCTCATCGCCGCCAATCGCATCGCCCGGCGTCAGGAAATCCAGCGGGAGACGATTCGGCATGCTGCCACCGGCTCGCCACTCACGAGTTCAGCGGAGCAGATGTAGCGGCGGCCGACGGTGCCCTGATCCTCGTTGACCACGATCGACACGGATCCCCGGGCTTCCACGTCGTATCGGACGACGCTCAGGCGAAGCGGATCCACGTGCCCGTACGGCGGCTCCCTCGCCACCGGTCGACCGAGCGAATCTACAGGCTGGACCATCGCAGAGTACGTCTCCGGACATGCGGCGGGCGGAACTACGGCCCGGCTCCGAATTCGGCCCAGCAACTTGGCGCTCGGTGCTCTCGGCCAGCCGTCGTCGTCATACACGGTAAGGCATACAGCAACGGAGTCCGGTACGTGAGCGATGATCGAGTCGATCGCAGCCGCCATCAGATCATGGTTGAATGCTTCATCTGCGGACGCCTTCTCGAGTCGTCGCAGGTAATATCCGTCCAATCCGCACCTCGAGACGATCACGCTGACCACCTCGTCGGGCGCAATCCGAAACGCGACGTCGGATATGTCGCTCGACATCGGGCACTCGGGGGCAGGCCGTTCCCCCGTGCCATACAGAGCAACGATGGACGTGTCAGAAAATGCGATGCGTAGAAAGCACACCGCGTCCACCTCGCACGCCGTGCTGTTCTGAAGGACCTTTCCGGAAACCAGGGCGTCTTCGACGAACGACGAGATCTCGACGTCGCCCGCGGAACCGCGCCCGCCCGGCGAGCAGGCACACAGAGCTGTCATGATTACGGACCAGAACGGCGACTTGCCGGATGGTCTCAGGGCACGCGACACGAGAACACCTGGTCCGAAACTGGTTGACCGTCAGGGTTCATCACGAGTCGCTCTCGATTCGCCTGTTATTGGGCTGAAACAAATGGATGTCACGCTGCGGAAAGGGTATCGTGAGTCCGTGTCGCTCGAGCTCGAGTTTGATCGCGCGGTTGAGCTCAAAGTAGACCGCCCAGTAGTCAGCGGTCTCGACCCACGGCCTGACAACCAGATTTACCGATGAATCGGCCATCTCCAGAACTTCCACGACCGACTCAGGATCTTTCAGCACCTTCGGGTGGGCAGCAAGCACCGCGCGCAACACATCTCGTGCCTGGTCAACGTCGTCGTTGTACGCAATACTCGCCACGAGGTCGATTCGGCGTGTCGGGAACGCATTTACATTAACGATCTTGCCGTTCATGAGAGCCCCGTTTGGCAAGATCACTTTCTGATTATCGGGCGTGGCGAGCGTGGTCGCCAAGATTCCTATTTCCTGCACTTTTCCTCGTGATCCTGCAGACTCGATCAGATCACCAACCCGAAAGGGTCTGAACAACAGGATTAGAACGCCCGCCGCGAAATTGGACAGAGAGCCCTGCAGTGCCAGGCCAACGGCGAGCCCAGCAGCGCCGATGACGGCCACGAAGGATGTCGTCTGCACCCCGAACTGCGACAGTGCGGCGATCACGGCGAACACGATGATGCCGCCCTTGACGAAACCCGCGGCAAACCCGACGAGAGATTCATCGATCTCGTGGCGCGTCAACGCGCGTCGAGTCGCCCCCCCGAATAAGCCAGCGACAATTCGTCCTGCGACGAGAATGGCGATCGCGCCGAGAATCTGCAGGCCGTAGTTCGTGAGAAGGGGAATGAGCTGGCCAATTGCGGCTTGCCCATCTTGGTAGTCCATTTGGTCCTCCGCATGGAGTAGGCGAACTGCCCCGAGCCGCCTGACGACTTCGTGTTTCAGCTGCAACTCAAAGCGGCTGCCCTCTGCTGCTTAAGGCTTGAAAGTCCGCAGCGCGACTGAATCTGCTAGCGCCCGTCAGATTCCAATCCAAGCCGCATCACACCGAGCCCAGTTTGCTCGTGGACTTTTTCGCGGATCAGCTCGAAGCCATACCGGGCGTAAAACGTGCGACCGATCGCGTTCTCCGTGAACACTTCGACTTCAAGCTCCCGACGCAGCTTGCGCGCGTGGTCCATCAGCGCTCGCCCTATGCCGGTTCCGTGAAATCTCGGGTGTACGAATATGGCGCCGACTTCATTTCCCAGTAAGGCGATGAAGCCGAGGACCGACCCGTCAGATTCCCAGACCCAGGTCTCCGCATTGGAAAGGTGCACGGTGGCAATGTGGTGACGTTCTGCTGTCTGGAACTCCGCACTCAGGAACGGGTGTGCTACGGCCGACGCCTTTGTCCAAACCTCCATGACGCCATCAAGGTCTGATGGTCTGTACGGCCGAATCACGGACGCCTCCCGAATGTCAGCGTGGCTGACGACATGTACTGTCGGTCGCGACCAACATGTCGATCCGGAGCGCGAGCGGCCAGACAAGTGTCGTCGCCCATTGTACCGCTCGGAGGGCGCGCCCTTCCAACTGTCTTTCCGGGCCTACTCAGGTCACCGGTGCGAGAGCCCCAGCCTCAAGGAACGGCTGAAGCATGTTCGCCGCCCCGCCGTGCTCCACAATCTTGCGTTCACGACGCGGTTCCTGTTGACGCCCGAAAAAGCCGGTCGCTTGCCAGTCGGCGCCCTGCCGAGCCAGGCGGCGGAATGCGTACCCTCTGCAAGTATGGCCGTCGCCACCCACTCTCCCTCGGCAAGCGTGATCGTCGTGAAGGCGCTGATGACCTCGGCCTGGGGCCATCTCATCGACCGGAGGGGCGCGAAGCTGGTTTTCCTGACCACGATGCTGTTCGTCGCGGTGGTCCCGCTGCCGTGGTTCTTCGCGAACGGTCTCGGGATGGTCATCCTGGCCCAGATGTGGTCGGGCACGTCCTGGTACGGGTACGAGGTGGGCTACTTCTCGATGCTCCTGGAGAAGAGCACGCGCAAGACCCGCCCGATCGTGTTCGCCGGGCAGAGCGTCTTCGTCGTCAGCATTGCGGGGAGGCCGGTGGTTTCGCTCGGTGCGCCGTTCATGCTGGCGAGCATCGGGCGCAGCTCCGCGATGGTCTGGTCGCGGATGGGGTTGAGGCCATTCGGGCTCCGGTCCAAGCGGGGATTCTCCATGCGCCCGGTGCTCCCGGTCGAGGAGGATGCGCCGGGCGACATCACCCCGGGCAGTGATCCGGTCGAAGAAAGTACGGGCGCCGGCTCTCGCGGCTGAGCGCGCGACCGCGTATACTTCGCGGCGCTCCGGGAGGCGCCCGCTTCCGCCGGGGAGCCCACGCTGGCCTGTGGTCCAGCGATCGTCCGGTCCGGAAGGATAGGTCGATGAATCAGAGTCCCGAAGGTGAGCCCGAGGTCGCGGTCCCCCTGCTGGACAGCGCGAGCCCGTCCGACACCCCGCTGCCCCGTGAGATCGTCAGCCAGGCCGAGGTCGCCTCGGATCCCGAGCGTGATCTCGACGAGCGGCTCGAGGCCTACGAGGACATCATCGATTCCGAGGTCGGGGACTCCGACCTCCTGCGCGCGCGCAACATCGAGCGCGAGGTCGGGTTGCGGCAGATCTTCCTGAAATTCGAGGGGTCCAATCCCTCGGGCACGCAGAAGGACCGCATTGCCTTCGCCCAGGCCCAGGATGCACTGCGCCGCGGCTTCGACACCATCACGGTCGCCACCTGTGGCAACTACGGGGCGGCCGTGGCCCTGGCCGCGCAGATGGCAGGCCTGCGCTGCGTGATCTTCATCCCGGAAGGCTACCGGACCCGGCGCGAGATCGAGATGACCCAGCGGGGCGCGGAGATCGAGCAGGTGGCCGGCGACTACGAGCGGGCCGTGGAGGCGTCCCGCGACCGCGCGCTCGAACGCGAGTTCTACGATGCGAACCCCGGGGGCGTGAACCTCGACCTCCAGTTGCGGGCCTACGGCGCGATCGCCTACGAGATCTACGACGAGTTGCGCGATGCGCCGGCGGCGGTCGCGATTCCGGTGAGCAACGGCACCACCCTGGCCGGCGTCTATCGGGGCTTCGTCAGCCTGTACCGTCGTGGCAAGACCTCGCGCGTGCCGCGCATCGTCGCGGGGTCGTCGTACCGCAAGAACCCGATCGTGCATGCCTGGCGGAACGGTCACACCACCTGCGAGGACCTCCCGCCGGAGAAGATCCGCGAGACGCCCGTCAACGAGCCGCTCATCAACTGGCATTCGATCGATGGTGACCTCGCCCTGGATGCAATCTGGTCGTCGGAGGGCTGGGCCGCGCACGTGAGCGACAAGGCGTTGATGTCGCAGGCCAGGTCCATTCGCGAGCAGCAGGGCCTGAATGCACTGCCCGCCTCGACCGCCGGTCTCTTCGCTCTGGTGGACCGCCACGTGCGCGATCCGCTGCCGGGCGACCGCTACGTGGTCCTCCTCACCGGACGGAAGTGAGATGACCCCCCGATTCCCCGAAGGCTCCGCCATCGTCTACTGCGAGGGCGCGTTCGGTACGCCGAACGGCAAGACGGCGCACGGTCTCGTGCGGCGGACGCGGCGCTACGAGCTGATCTGCATCGTCGACTCGCGCCACCGCGGTTCCGATGCGGGAGCGGTACTCGACGGGGTGCCCAATCAGATCCCCGTGGTCGGTTCGCTGGACGAGGCCGTGGCCGCGGCGGTGGAGCAGGGTCGTCGGGCGACGCACTTCGTGATCGGCCTGGCCCCCGATGGCGGGCGGCTTCCCGGCCGGGCCCGGGAAGTCGTGGCCGACGCACTGCGCCGGGGCCTGAACGTCGATTCCGGACTCCACGATTTCCTCTCGGAAGACCCCGACCTCGCCGCGCTCGCCCGGGACCGGGGGGTCGCGATCCGTGATGTACGTCGCCCGCCGGAGCGGGCGGACCTGCACTTCTTCACCGGGGAGATCGAGAACGTCACGTCGACGCGCGTCGCGGTCCTGGGCACGGACTCCGCTGTCGGCAAGCGCACCACCGCGTGGAAGATCGTGGAGGGCCTGGAGGCGCGCGGGCGTTCCGTGGAGATGATCGGCACCGGCCAGACCGCGTGGATGCAGGGCGTGGGCTATGGCGTGCTTCTCGATTCGCTGGTGAACGACTTCGTCTCGGGCGAGATCGAGCACGCGATCTGTACCGCCTTCGAGGAGACCCGCCCGGACTTCATGGTGCTCGAGGGTCAGGGCGCGCTGATGAATCCTGCCTATCCGGGGGGCTTCGAACTCCTCGCGGCAGGGCGGCCCCATGCCGTGATCCTGCAGCACGCACCGCGTAGGCTGGAGTACGACGGGTTTCCCGGCTACCCGATCCAGCCGCTGCACGAGCAGATCCAGGCCATCCAGATGATCTCGGGCCGGCCGGTGGTCGCGCTGACGCTGAACCACGAGGGAATGACCCGCGAGGAGATCCCCGCCGCCTGCACGGCGATGGAGGCCGAGAGCGGGCTGCCGACGGTCGACGCCCTGTTCGGGGACCTGTCCCCGATCCTGGACTGCATCGAGGCGCTCTCAGCCGGGGTGAGATCATGACTCCGCGGAAGGCGGACCTGAAGGCGCGCCGGAAAGATCCGCTGGCCATCCTCGAGTGCATCGACAGCCTGACCGTCGGCCCGGTCAAGGTCGAACCGCGTCGTCTCATCGTGCCCTATGTGGTCGAACAGGCAGGGCAGAGCACCACTCACGAACTGATCTTCCGCTACGAGGTCGATGTCTTCGAACCGGCGGATCCGGGCACGCAGAATCTGGCCTGCATGATCGGCGCCCAGGTGGCGCTCAACTACGGGCTCTTCTGTCGCAAGATGGTCTTCATCGGATCCTACGACCGTCACGACCGGCGCTTCATCGAGGAATACGCGGCGCACACGGCACGCGAAATCTTCGCGATCAAGTTCCTCGACCCCAACCCCTTCCTCAGCGAAGAGGTCCGGTCGCTCCCGTCCGAGCGCCGCCACTCCTGGCTGCGCGCGAAGATCGTGTTCAAGGGCGAGCAACCGTCCGCTGCCGAGGTGGCATGGCCGAAGGCCGACGCACGGAAGCACGCGGTCCTCTCGAGCGGGGGCAAGGACAGCCTGCTCAGCTACGGCCTCCTGCGCGAGACCGGTCGCGAGGTCCATTCGGTATTCGTCAACGAGTCGGGCCGGCACTGGTTCACCGCGCTCAACGCCTATCGCCACTTCGCCCGCAACGAACCGAACACGTCGCGGGTCTGGACCAACGCGGACCGCGTGTTCAGCGCGATGTTGCAGCACCTGCCTTTCGTGCGTCCGGACTGGCACCGCGTGCGCGCGGACATCTACCCGATCCGCCTCTGGACGGTCGCGGTGTTCCTGTTCGGCGCGCTCCCCGTCCTGCGCCGCAGTGGTGTGGGAAACCTGCACGTCGGGAGCGAATTCGACACGACGGTGCGCTCCACCAACGGGCAGGTCGCCCACTACTGCGGCCTCTACGACCAGAGCCGCTGGTTCGACCAGGCGTTCAGCCGCTGGTTCGGCCGCAAGCAGTGGAACCTGGTCCAGTACTCCGTGCTGCGCCCGTTGTCGGAGCTGCTCATCCTGAAGATCCTCACCGAGCGCTATCCCGAATTGCAGACGCTGCAGGTGTCCTGCCACGCCGCACACAAGGAAGGCGAGCGCGTGCGTCCCTGCGGGCGGTGTGAGAAGTGCCGGCGGGTCGTGTCGATGCTCACCGCGCTCGGCGCCGATCCCCGACGTTGCGGTTACGACGACGCGCAGATCGAGCGGAGCCTGGGGGAATTCCGGTCGAAGGGGCTCCACCAGGAGAGCGTGGGAGCGAAGCAGGTCGAGCACCTGCTCGTGGAGCGTGGTGCCCTGCCGCCCGATCGCCCGACCGAGCCGCACCCCGAGGTTCTCCAGGTACGGATCGATCCGGAACGTTCACCGGTGGGCACGGTCCCGCGCGACGTGCGGCGGTGGCTCCACCAGGTCTGGGCCGGGCACGCGAACGGTGCGGTCCAGAGGGTCGGGCGCCAGTGGGTTCCGGTCGACCTGATGGCGGACGAGCTGCTCACGCCGCCGCACGCCCTCGAGGAATCCGGCGAGGGGCACCGGGCGGCTTCTTCCGGCGATGGCCCTTCGGGGGAGTCCGTCCTCTGGGGTGACATGACCTGGCCGACCGCGCAGATACGACTGAAGACCATGGGCGTGGCCTTGCTCCCGGTGGGCGCGATCGAACAACACGGCCCGCACCTGCCGCTGGACGTGGACGCCTACGATGCCGAGCGCCTCGCCCGCGACGTCGCCGAGCGGTGCAGCCATCCCCGGCCCCTGGTGTTGCCCCTGATCGCGTATGGAGTGAGTTACCACCACGACGACTTTGCCGGCACGGTCAGCGTAGGTCCCGACGTCCTGTCGCAAATGGTCTACCAGATCGGGATGAGCGTGGCCCGGCAGGGCATCGACAAGCTGGTCATCGTCAACGGCCACGGGGGCAACGGGCCGGCCCTTCATTTCGCGGCCCAGATGATCAACCGCGATGCGAGGATCTTCACCTGCGTGGACACCGGCGAGACTTCCGACGCGGACATCGACGAGATCGCCTCGACGCACAACGATGTCCACGCGGGCGAAATCGAGACCAGCACGACCCTCGCCCTGCGCCCGGAAGCGGTCCGTACCGACCAGATCGAGTCGAGCGTGCCGCACTTCTCGAGCCACTACCTGGACTTCACGTCCAAGCGCGGAGTGGGCTGGTACGGGCGGACGCTCAAAATCACGGAGAGCGGCGTGATGGGAGATCCCACGAAGGCCTCGGTGGAAAAAGGGAAGAAGATGTGGGAGGTCATCGTGGCGAACCTGGTGGAGATGGTCGAGGACATCAAGGGATTGAGTCTCGAGGAGATCCACCAGCGGAGGTACTGAGATGCGCGTCACCGGCATGGAAGTCTGGTCGCACCGGATGCGCCTCGCCGAGCCCTACAGCATCGCCAACGAGAGCTTCGACCACGCCGAAAACGTCTTCCTCCGCCTGCTCACCGATTCCGGCCCGGTGGGCCTCGGCTGTTCCGCTCCCGACTTCGGCGTGACCGGGGAGAACGCCGGGACCGTGCTGGCCGCCTACGACGAGATCGTGCGCGAGCACCTGGTCGGGATGGACCCGTTGCGCACCCTGCACGTGCTCGACGGGCTGGAGCAGCGCCTGGCCACGCAACCGGCGGCCCTCGCCGGCGTGGACATGGCCCTGCACGACCTGCTCGGGCGTGTCGCCGGTCTGCCGCTGTGGGTGCTGCTCGGCGGATTCCGCGAGAGCATCATGACCACCGTCACGATCGGGATTCTGCCCACAGACGAGACGGTCATCCGGGCCAGGGACTTCGTCCGGCAGGGATTCCGCGCGCTCAAGCTGAAGGGCGGGCGCGACGTCGACGACGACATCGAACGGGTGCATCGGGTGCGCGAGGCCGTGGGACCGGACATCGAACTCCGCTTCGACGCCAACCAGGGCTACGACACGACCGGTTCCCTGCGCTTCATCGAGGCCACCCGCGCGGCGCGGCTGGAGCTCATCGAGCAGCCGACGTCGGTGCACAGCCCGGAAGCGATGGGGAGGGTGAGTTCGGCCTCCCATCTTCCGATCATGGCCGACGAGAGCCTGCACACGCTTCGCGACGCCTTCCGGATCGCGTCGGAAGACCTAGCCGACATGGTCAACATCAAGCTGATGAAGGTCGGGGGCATCGCGCGCGCGCGCCGGATCGACGCGGTCGCGAGGGCTGCGCGGCTGGAAGTGATGGTCGGGTGCATGGACGAGTGCGCGCTGGCCATCGCCGGGGGCCTCCACTTCGCCCTCGCCCACGGGAACGTGAAGTACGCCGACCTCGACGGCCACTTCGACCTGATCGACGACCCCACCGACGGCGCTGTCCTCCTCGAGGACGGGTGCCTGCGACCGGTCGACCGCCCGGGCCTGGGGTTCGATTTCTGAACCCTGCCCCGGCGCCCCTCCTCGTTCGCGGCCCGATGCCCGGGGCGGCGGCCCCGCCCCGACGAAGATCGCATTGCGTGCTCGGTGTTGGATGGTCACCAGCAGGTCGCGGTATACGGAACGGACAGCGCTAACGTGCTCGGCCATGCCGCGTACTCCGCTAACAACGCGAACCCTTCCGTCTGTTTCGATGTAATCAGGAGATACGAGCTCGTCAAGCAAGTCCACATTCCCGGTGTTGACGACATCCTCGATGAAGCGTCGCATGACGCGCTTGTTGCGCTCCGTCTGGGTCACCGGTCACCTCCAGGAGCTGTTGGATCTGTATTGC
>JAOTVA010000249.1 GCA_029863645.1 Gemmatimonadota bacterium | reverse complement strand
GACAGGGTCCGTGACGTGCTGGAGAGCCAGGTCAATCCAGCGATTGCGGCGCACGGGGGCATGATCTCGTTGGTCGACGTCGAGGAGACCGACGTGTACGTGGAGATGAGCGGAGGCTGCCAGGGCTGCTCGTTGTCTCGAATGACGTTGCGCCAAGGTGTAGAGCGCATGCTGCGAGAGGCCGTTCCGGAACTCACGGCCGTGCACGACGTGACCGATCACGCCTCGGGGGACAACCCTTACCTGTAGGGCCCTTACAAAGCCCTACTGAAGTCCCACCTGCTGAAGGCGCGCCGTCAAGGCCGAGGTCAGCCGGTCGCGCGTGACCCGCTCGAGGGACCCTAAGGCGTCCAACGCATCCGTGATGTCTTCGAACATTTCGAGCATCCGCGCGCGGTCCTCGGCGGGAGCCGAGATCTCCAAGACGGGATCGACATTAGGGTCGGTGGCGCTGGTCAGCCCTGGCCGGAACTCGATCCGGGCCTCGTTCTGCAGCAGGAACGCGTGGAGGTCGAGCGCGGCGTCGACGAGCGATTCCATCTCTGCGTAGGCCGCGCTGCGCTCGGGGCTAGCCGCGACGAAGCCGGAGTCCGCACGCTCCGTCACCTGAGCGGCGGCTGCCTGGACGAGTCCTCCCGCCTGTCCCAGGCGCTCGACGTACTTGTCGTGATACAGCTGCCAGTCGGCCGCCCTCATGCCCTGCATCAAGTCGTCGATGCTTAACCAAAACGCCTCGACTCCCACGAACTGACTCGCATTCCCGAGATACACGCCCGCCAGCCATTCCTCGGCGGGCTCGATCGGAACGCCGGCGATCCGTGTGGCTTCGTTCACCTCGGACACGACATCCGCGATCGCCGCCATGCCTACGCTACGCATCTCCGGGAGCAATTCGGCGGGGATCGCTGGCATCACCACGACCGGCCGCTCGGGGGCGGACCGCCCCGCTAGTAACTCCGTCAGGAACGGCCAGCCGTAGTAGCCTCCGACGGCCAGTGCCATCAGGACGACCACCGAGACGATCGGTCCCGACATCGACCGCTGACTCCTGAACCTGGGCTTGGAGGGCCGGTCCTTGGGAGTGCTCCGCTGTCTCGTGGGCACATTCGCCGCGGGAACCACGGCCTCTTGGCTCGCTTCTTCCTCGGCAGTGACCGCAGAGAAGTCCATCACCTCGTCAGGGCCCGATTCATCCATCCAGCCGGGAGGCGAGTCGGGCTCAAAAGCCGACATGGGCTGTTCGAGCTCTAAGTCGCCCCCGCCACCTTCGAAGTCAGCCGCAGGGCCCGAGAATCCCATCTCGGTTTCGAGACCCATGCCGCCGCCCAGCGGGTCGTCGTGTAACGGCTCGTTAGCCTCGAGCGCCAAAGGTGTCGATCCCAGGTCACCGAAGTCGAAGCCTCCGCCCGCTTCAGAGGACGGCTGCTGCAGGTCCAGTGCCTCGGAATCCGCAGTGGTGGGTGTCTGCACCGGCCGAGCGAGGTCCAATCCGAGGTCCGCGGAGGATGCCTTGTCCGCGGAGCCTGCGGCCTCATCCTCAGGCGGTTCAGGCTGAGGATCCGCCAGGGTCAGTCCGAGATCGAACTCGTCGGACTCCTTCTCCTCTGGCTCGGCCTCCTTTTCTGGGGCGGGCGCCGGCGAGGTTGGCGCGGCCGAAACGGCAGGGGCAGCAACGGGAGGAGGAGCCATGAAGCCCTCCTCTCCAACGTCCCTGGAAAGGGAAACGAAGATCTCGTGCGTGCGTGCAGGGCCCCAATGATCCGCCTGCGCGTCGTAGAGTTCCGTATCCGGCCCCACCGCACCCAGCTCGATGCGGAGTGCGAGGGCGTCTACGCTGGGGATCGGTACTTCGTTGCCCTGCGAGTCGATATAGGCGAAGCGCATCGGGAAAGTCTAAAGAGAAGCGCGGTCCGCCACCACCCGCGCGGACTTGTGGCAGACCCTCGGTGAGAGGCACCTTTTGCGAATGTCATCCGTCGGGCCAATCCTCCAGCGCGCGGCTGTCACGCTCCTCGCGGTCGTGGCCGTAGTCGCTCAGATCAACTATCTGGATGCGCTCGCGTGGCACAGGCTCAACCTGACGCCCCCCATGATGACGGCGCAGACCAGCGGAGCGTTCTTGACGCTGCTCACGGCCCACGCAGTCGTTTCGATCGCATCAGCCGTACTGGCGGTGACCCTCGTCGTGCACGAGGGGGCCAGGCAGGCCGCCGCGCGGGCACTCGGGCTGGCGTTGGGCTCGTGGGCGTACCTGCTTGCTTACTCCGGGATTACGCTGCTCATGCGTCCGCTTACGCCCGGGCCCGCGCGAATGATTTTCGAGGGCCACTTTCTCTTGGTGGAGCTGGCGGGGCTGGTCGGACTGCTGCGCTTCACGGCGCTCTTCCCCCGCAACCTCCTCGAAGAGCCCCCTGTCGCCCCCAGCACGCTCCCGGCACCGCTCGTCCCGTTCCACGCGGCGAGTGTTTGGATGCTACGCCCCGCGGCACCGTGGATCGCGGGGGGCGTTCTGGCTGCCGGACTCTGGGTCGTGTCGGCAGGACAAGGAGGTTCTCCTGCCGACGCGGCGCTCAGCCCAGTCATGGACGTGTTCCGCATCACGGCGGCGGGACTCACGGTGCTGAACTTGAGGCGCTCGTGGGGGCGCGCGGACCACGAGGGCGCGGTGCGCCTGTCGTGGCTACTGGTCGCCCTGGCGTCGCTCATCGGAGTCGTTCTGCTGTACATCGGCGGTAACGTGCTCGTGGGCGTAACCGAGTGGCCCGAGCCGAACGTCGCGTGGCGACCCCTATTGGTGGACTTCGGAGTCCTCGGATTCTTGATCGCGCTGGCAATGTCGGTGATGTACCGAGGCGAGATCGACCCACGACGACTCGCGCGGCGCATGGTTGCCTCCGCCGTGGTCGTGACCGTGGGCCTCTTCCTGGCAGCCGCTCTCGAGGCCGTGCTCTCGGGGGGGATTCTCGCAGGCATC
>JAOTVA010000248.1 GCA_029863645.1 Gemmatimonadota bacterium | reverse complement strand
ACGTCCGCTTCGCGCCTGCCGCATCGCCGCACAGCCATCTAGCTTACGACCCATGTCCAAGGTACCGGAGTCTCTCGCCGAGGCGCTCGCCGAACGCTATGCGCTGGAGAGTGTGATCGGGCAGGGTGGGATGGCGACCGTGTACCGGGCGCGCGACCTCAAACACAGACGCTCGGTTGCGGTCAAGGTCCTGCGCCCGGAGCTGGCGGCGGCAATCGGCAGTGAGAGGTTTCTCAAGGAGATCGAGATCGCGGCCGGGCTGAATCACCCGCACATTCTCCCGCTGCACGACTCTGGAAGAGCGGTCGGGCGGTCCGACGGTCAAGCGGCCGAGTTCCTCTACTATGTCATGCCCGTTGTCGAGGGCGAGTCTGTGCGCGATCTGCTATTGCGGCGCGTACGGCTCGAGCCGCACGAAGCACTGTCCATCGTCAAGGAGGTCGCCGACGCCCTGAGTTACGCCCATCGTCGGGGGCTCGTCCATCGAGACGTCAAGCCGGAGAACATCCTGTTCTCCGAAGGCCACGCCGTCGTAGCCGATTTTGGCATCGCCAAGGCAGTGATCACAGCCGGTGGCGAGCAACTCACGCAATCCGGATTCCCGCTGGGTACGCCGGGGTACATGAGTCCCGAACAGGCAGCCGGACGCACCGACTTGGACGCGACGACCGACGTGTATGGGCTGGCGTGCGTGCTGTACGAGATGCTGGTCGGTGAGACACCGGGCATGTGGCTCGAGGCGGAGTCGGTTCGGCTTGGGCGGTTCGCCGAAGCCTCCCCTGAGCACCGGGCGTTACTCGACCGTCTCCCCGGCGGACTGGAGCGCGTGCTCGTGAAGGCGCTGGCAATGCGACCCGAGTTGCGCCACAAGACTCCTACCGAATTCGCTGACGATGTGGGCCGCAGTCTGTCGGCCGGACCTCGGTTCCGCGAACAGCAGGCAAAACAGATCCTCGAGCGCGCGGCACTGATCGAAGCGGGGACGCCAACGGCGGGGGACGACTACGCGTTGTCTCTCGGTGGCGTCCAGCGCATCGGAGCTGAAGCGGGCATCCGGCCGGAACACGTAGAGGAAGCGGCACTTGGCTTGCCCGAGCCGGGAGAAGGGTTGGTGCGAGGTGATGTGCTGGGGGTGCGGTCGAAGCTCGATCTGATTCACATCGTGGATGCCGAAATCTCGCGGGCTGACTACGCGCCGCTGCTAAACGAGATCCGGTCGACGCTCGGCGATATGGGTCAGCTCGAGGCGACCCTAGACGAGTCGTTTGCCTGGAGCTCGCGACCCGGCGGCACCGGTCGTAAGGCCCACGTGGTTGTCAATCCCCACGGTGTTAGCACGCGGATCCGAATCAGCGACGACGACGCCGGTCCGGGACAGGCGATTGTCCTGCTTCCTTTGGGCGTCGGGTCACTGGTACTCCTGGGCATTACCGGTGCGATCGTCACGGGCGCAGGCGGGTCGGACGTCGCAGGCGCTATCGTCGGCGGTGCGGTGAGCCTGAGCGCCTTCGCATCGAGCTTCGCCGGTCTACGATGGTTGCATCGCCGCCAAATGCGGAAGCGCTTCGCCAAACTGGCGGGGCTCCTGGCGCGTCTCGAGCGCATCGTGCTTCAGAGAGGCAGGAGGTCAACACCCAAGACGCTGAAGAAGGACCATGATATTGGAGGAGGGCTCGATGGCTGAGTGAGCCCGTCGATCCCGACTCCGCCACCTCGGCTTCGTAACCTCACGAACGAACGCCACGGACGGACTCACCCGCGACCATTGCTCTCTTAGCGGTCGGGTCGACCTCAACGGGCTTCCCCCCCACGCTGGGCCGTGGTGGCCGGGCGACGTTCCACGCTCGATATTCCACAAGGGAGTTATGCGCTAACCCGATCGTAGCGTCTCGCCAGAGGAGGGAAATGTGCGGAGTGCAGGATCCTGCGGCCTGAGAGCCGCGACGGGAGTCGTCACGTTGGCGCTGACATCAGTCGGTGTGTCGCCGGCGCAGACGGCCTCATACCTGGATTTCAACGGGCTCACGCGGGAGCTGCGGTCTCTGGTTGGCGGCTCCAACGTGGCCCGCCTGCGATCGCTCGGAACGTCGCACGAGGGTCGGGAGATCTGGCTCGTCGAGATCGGCACCACCGCCGGCGCACTAATCGAGACGCGTCCGGGACTTCTCGTGGTAGGAAACCTGGAAGGCGATCACCTCGTGGGGAGCGCACTGGCGCTCGAGACCATTCGCTTCTTCGTCACCACCGACGATGAGAGTGTTCAGAAAGTGCTGGAGGAGCACGTGGTGTACGTCGTGCCTCGGCTCAATCCTGACGGAGCGGAGGCGATGTTCAACGCCGTACGCTACGCTCGCACGCGGAACGGTCGTGCGTTTGATGACGACAATGACGGGCGCATCGACGAGGACCCTCCGGAGGATCTGAACGGTGACGGCATCATCACGGTGATGCGTGTCCCGGATCCCTCCGGCTCATACATGGTTCATCCCGATGACGCGCGCCTCATGAAGAAGGCCGATCCTGCGGCAGGGGAGTCCGGCGCGTACACGCTCCACTGGGAAGGTCGCGATTCGGACGGCGACGGCTACATCAATGAAGACGGCGCGGGCGGTGTCGATCTCAATCGCAACTTTCAGCACGCCTATCCTTACTGGAAACGGGACGCCGGCCCG
Organism: Gemmatimonadota bacterium; assembly: GCA_029863645.1. GTDB lineage: Bacteria > Gemmatimonadota > Gemmatimonadetes > Longimicrobiales > Gaopeijiaceae > UBA2982. The sequence continues at coordinate 330 of JAOTVA010000248.1, read as the reverse complement.
CACATGGTGAGCGAGCCCGAGAGTCGGGCGCTCATGGACTTCGTAATCACGCACCGCAATATCGGCGCGATCCTCACCTTCGGACATTCGGACAATCTGGTGACGGCACCCAATTCGCGAGGTGAGCTCGCGGACGCCAGCGTGCTCGATCTCCCCGCGTTCGCCGACGCGTCGAATGCCGACATCTTCGACCAAGGCGTGTTCCGGACCGCGCAGCAGGGAGGCGGTCTTGGCGGCTTCTTCTTTGGCGGCGGTGGAGGGGGCCTGCCCCGACTGCGAGGGGCACAACCAGGCCGGGACAACGACCCGGATTCGGGTCGACGCCCCGCG
>JAOTVA010000247.1 GCA_029863645.1 Gemmatimonadota bacterium | reverse complement strand
CACCTGGGCCCCACAGGCCGCAGAAGCGATCCTCGACTTGATGGAGCGCGGTGCCAGGGGGACGAGCCACGTCGGTGCCGGAGGGTCCTGCACGTGGCTAGACTTGGCCCGGGAGACTCTGCACCGAGCGGGGCTCGACGTCAAAGTCGATCCCATCTCGACTGCTGAGTTCGGGGCAGCGGCCCGCAGGCCCGCGTATTCCGTTCTGGACCTTACCGGTACCGAGACCGCCTTGGGCCGAGAGATGACCGACTGGCGCGAGAGCCTCTCTCGCTTTCTGGAGACACGAGACGATGGGTAGAGCCGACGACGTAGAGCGCATCAGGGAGGGGCTGCTTGCGGCCGCTGAGGCGGTCCGGCCCTTCACGCCCGGCGACGTCGCCTTCGAGCGCAAGGAGGCACGGGGGGACCCGGTCACTGCGGCCGACCATGCGGCGGACGCCGTGCTCAAGGAGATCCTGCCCAATGCGGGCGAGGGATGGCTGTCCGAGGAGTCCGTCGACGATGCGGCCAGGCTCGACTGCGAGCGCGTCTGGGTCGTGGACCCGATCGACGGAACACGCGAGTTCATCGAGGGCATCCCAGAGTGGTGTATTTCGATCGGCTTGTTGGAGCGGGGAGTTCCGGTCGCCGGCGGCATCTTCAATCCCGCTACCGCGGAACTCGTCCTGGGCTCGGTCGAGACAGGCGTCACGTACAACGGCGCCGACGCCTCCGTATCCGAGCCCGACTCGGGAGAACAAGTGACCGTCCTGGCCAGCCGGTCGGAGATCAAACGCGGCGAGTGGGCCAGATTCGTGGACGATCGCTTCCAGGTGACGCCGTGTGGCTCCGTCGCGTACAAGCTCGGGCTAGTGGCGGCTGGTCGGGTCGATGCCACCTGGACCCTGGTTCCCAAGAGCGAGTGGGACGTGGTCGGTGGTACGGCCCTGGTGAGGGCCGCGGGCGGCGTGGTGACGTTGGCGGATGGCGAGGCGCCCCGGTTCAACAAGGCGAAGCCGATCTTTCCGAACTATGTGGCTGCGGGTAAGGCGGTTTCGGACTCCCTGATCAACGAGTGGCTGAGGCCCTGATGAAAGGTGTGATCCTGGCAGGAGGGCTCGGCACCCGAATGCTCCCCATGACCCGTGTCACCAACAAGCACCTGCTGCCGGTCTACGACCGGCCCATGATCTACTATCCGCTACAGCAGCTGGTGCACGCGGGCATCCGCGACATCTTGGTCGTGACGGGCGGCGACAGTGCCGGTGACTTCCTGAAGCTGCTACGGAACGGGCACGACTTCGGACTCGAGCATTTGCGGTACGCCTACCAGGAGGGCGAGGGCGGGATCGCCGAGGCCCTGGGGCTCGCGGAGTACTTCGCCGGCGGGGAGCCGATCGCGGTCCTCTTGGGCGACAACATCTACCAAAATCCCTTGAAGGAGGCCGTGGATGCCTTCAGGCGCTCTTCTTCTGGAGCGATGATCCTGCTGAAAGAGGTGGAGGACCCCGAACGGTTTGGTGTCGCGACGGTGGACGGGGATCGCGTGGTCGAGATCGTGGAGAAACCGACGCATCCCGTGAGCCGACTGGCTGTGACTGGCTGCTACCTGTACGACCCCAGGGTCTTCGACGTGATTCAGACGCTACGGCCATCCGGACGCGGCGAGCTCGAGATCACGGACGTCAACAATCGATATATCGAGTGGGGCGAGATGCAGCACCACGTCGTGTCCGGATGGTGGACCGATGCAGGTACTGTGGAGTCACTTCGGCGAGCTTCGAATCTGGTGGCTCAGGATCGCGGTAACGTCGTGCTGAACGCCCCGACGACGTCGTGAAATACCTGGTTACGGGTGGGGCGGGCTTCATCGGGTCCAACTTCGTGAAGCACCTCCTGGCCGAGCGGCCCGACGCCGAGGTAGTGAACCTCGACGCCCTGACGTATGCCGGGCACCTGGAAAGCTTGGAGGATGTCCAAGGGAATCCTCGACATCACTTCGTGCGCGGCGATATCTGCGATGGCGATGTGGTGCGGGAGGCTATGACGGGCACGGACGTCGTCTTTCACCTAGCTGCCGAATCGCACGTCGATCGCTCGATCGTTGAGGACGCGCCCTTCATCCGGACGAACGTGTTGGGTACGGCGACGTTGCTGGCCGCGGCACTCGCCGAAGGCGTCACCCGCTTCGTCCATGTCTCGACCGATGAGGTCTATGGGGAGCTACCGTGGCGGGATCCGGCAGACGGCGATCCGGACGCCCCGAAGTTCACCGAGGACACGCCCGTCGCGCCCCGCTCGCCCTATTCGGCGAGCAAGGCCGCATCCGATCATCTTGCCCTGGCGTACCATACGACACACGAGCTGGATGTCGTCGTGACGCGTTGCTCGAACAACTACGGGCCCTATCAGTTTCCCGAGAAGCTGCTGCCGGTCATGATCACGTGTGCGGTGAATGACGAGCCCTTGCCCGTGTACGGGGACGGCCTCTACGTCCGCGACTGGATCCACGTGAGCGACCACTGCCGGGGCCTCCTGGCGGCAGCGGAGCGGGGCCTGGCAGGACGGGTCTATAACTTCGGGGGCGACTCAGAGCGCACGAACATGAGCGTTGTCAAAGAGCTTCTGCATATCGTGGGAAAGCCGGAGTCACTCATCGAGCACGTCACGGACCGGAAGGGACACGACCGTCGGTACGCCATCGACGCATCGCGCGCGAAGGCCGAGCTCGGCTGGGAGCCCGAGGTGTCCTTCGCCGAGGGTCTCAGGAGTACTATCAGGTGGTATCAGGACAACCACGGATGGTGCTCCGCAGTGACTGCCTCCCCTTGAGGGTGGGCTCTGCAGTATCGTTGAGGGATCACCTGGCTCTGGGCCCTCCTTCGCACCCCTCATTCCTGCACAAAGGCAACACTCGTGGCTGAAACAAAGACAACCACCTTCGGGGTCATCGGGTTGGGGTACGTGGGTCTTCCCCTGGGGGTCGAGGCCGGCAAAGGGGGCATCCGCGTCCTGGGCTTCGACGTCAAC
>JAOTVA010000085.1 GCA_029863645.1 Gemmatimonadota bacterium | reverse complement strand
CCGTCACGAATCGGGTAGTGGATCTGACTCCCCTCCTGGCGCAGGCCCTGCGAGTGGCCGCGGAGCACGAAGTCGGCCAGGTAGAGGTCGTTCGAGCGGAGTAGGGGAGCACCGAGTCTGGATCGTCGGGCTCCGGCCCACATCCCATAACAATGCGGTTTCGGGTTCCGCTCACAACGTTCGCTCCACGGAATCACGGCGCTTACGCGCCGCGACCGAAACCTCTGAACGTTAGACGCCAACTGAAAGGCGTTGCGGATTCAGTCTACCCAGGGAATGAGATGGGATCGAATCCACGACGCGAGGTCTTCCTCGGAAAGTGACCCATCAGCGGTGCCGAGGATCGCGGTGAGAGCTTCGGGCTCGGGCGCTTCGAGCTCGAAGTTATTGATGGCGAGAAAGGTGTAGGCAGCGACGAGTGCAGCTCGCTTGTTCCCGTCGATGAATGGATGGTTCTTGGCGATGCCGAAGGCGTATGCGGCTGCAAGCATCGCTAGGTCCGTGCCGGGTTCGTAGTGCCACTTCTGCTTCGGCCGAGTCAAGGCGGACTCGAGTAGCCCCCCGTCTCGGATGCCGAGGCTACCTCCATGCTCTAGGATCTGGTCTGCATGAAGGGCCTCGACAATGGGCCGGTCGAGCCAAGTGGGTTCGGTCGACAAGAGAGAAGGCTACTTCGCGAGTTCACGAAGGGCGTTCTTGTACTTCTTCGCCCCGCGACGGTAAACGGCCATCGCCTTCTCAAAGCCCGGATCGTAAGGGGTGATGAGGAGGCCCTTCTCAGTGGCGACGACGAAGACCTGGTCTCCGACATCGAGATGGAGACGATCAGCCAGGTCCTTGGGGATGGTGGCACCGACGGAGCCACCCATCTTGCGGAGCGTGACAGTGCGGGTCACAGGTACCTCGGCGGGGCTGAGGGGTAGGGCAGAGTCTGAGGTAATATAGCACGGCGATGCTACCTTGCCCAGGTGTGGTTTGTCCCAGGCACACCCACAGGGGTAGGTGAGTGGGGTCAGAGAAGGTTGGGCGACCTTGGGCAGTCGGCGTCTAACTAACAGTTGCCGCCTGCGCTCACTGCGTTCGCTCCGGTGAATCACGGCCCAGTAGCGTATCAGCCGCCCGAGCAGTACAGCTGTGCCTTGGCAGGTGCGGCCGTCTGTTGCTGTTCTGACGGGGCCGCGCCGGCAACTTAGAACGTTATCGGACACGGGCCCATCCAAGTGGCCCATTCATGGGTATAGGATTAGCGTTAAGACATCACTTGGCGGAGATAGCTCCGTGACGATTGATCAGATTGAAAGCGAGCTGCTAAGGCTCCCGGCGGCGGAGCGGGCACGGGTTGCTCAGCGCCTCATTGCCAGCCTGGACGAGGATTCTGAGGTTGAGGGCGCTTGGCTGGCCGAGGTTCATCGTAGAGACGAGGAGCTGAAGTCTGGAGCTGTGCAAGCCATCCCCGTCGAGGATGCGCTGACGACCATCCGATCCCGATTTGGGTGGTAGTCCGGCTTCATCCTGAGGCTGTGGCGGAGTATGCCGAGGCAGTCAGTTTCTACGAGGAGCAGGCTCCTGGGTTGGGCCGTGACTTCTTCGACGAGGTCCAGCGGGTTCTACGCATCATCGGCGAGAATCCGGGTCTTGGCAGTCCGTTCGGTGGTCCCTATCGCCGCGCCTACTGCCACCGGTTCCCATTTGGAGTGATCTACCGCGAGGAGGACGATGCCGTCTGGGTCCATGCGGTGATGCACCTGCGTCGGCGTCCCGGATATTGGAAGGGGCGGGGGTAGCGTCTCGGCAGCCCGCATCCCATAACAATGAGGTTGCCGGTTCCGTTCGCTACGCTCACTTCACTGAAGCACGGCGCGTATTGCGCGCCGCGCCGGCAACCCATGAACGTTATGGGACACTGCGGTGACGGAGCGCTACGTTCGGCGTAGAGACCGATCGAGACATTGCCGTGACCCACAGGAGTCGATGAGATTCCAGGTATGACTAGGGAAGCACTGTTGGCCGAGATCCTGCGGCTTCCGCCGGAAGAACGGATCGACCTTCTGGGTGACGCATGGGACGCGATCGCTGCAAGCCCGAGCGAGGTACCCGTACCTGAGTGGCATCTGGATGAGCTCGAGAAGCGGCTCGCAGATCCGGATCCGCAGTATGTATCCTGGGAAGAGGTACGGGAGCGCCTGAAGGGGTCGGAGTAGCGTGCGGATCCGCTTCCGACTGGAGGCGGCGGAGGACGTAGAGGGAGCGCGAGCCTGGTACGATGAGCAGCAAAGCGGGCTCGGCGACGCCTTTGTGGCGTCGCTCGAAAACGTCATTGATCTGGTCGCCGAGTTCCCGGAAGCCTTCCCGGAGATCGCGGCCGGTCACCGTCGGGCACACCTCCACCGGTTTCCGTATGCAGTATACTATCGTCTCGATAGCGGAGTGATTGACGTTCTGGCCTGCCTCCACAGCTCCAGGTCGCCGGAAGTGTGGCGGCCCCGCCGGCCGGATTAGCGGTTGGGTGAACCGTCGAGATGCAGCATCCCATAACAATACGTGTGCCGCTTTCGCTCGCTGCGCTCGCTCCAGTGGAGCATGGCGCTTAGGCTTCTAGGGCAGGTGAAAAGAAAGTAGAAGTCGCACGGTGCACGGCTGGGTGAGCCTGCCTGCCGCGCCGCGCCGGCAACCCATGAACGTTATGCGAAACCAACGTCAGACGGGGAGTCGGGACTAGCGCTCGATGAGTTGCGTGTGGTTCATGTCGTGGGGACGGACACAGGTCTTGCGGTGTATGGGTCCTTGGTGAAGCGTTGGTCGCTGGCAAGCACGTCGGCCGGAGGAGGTTCGTATGCATGAAATGATCGCGTCCGATCCGGGGATCATGATGGGGAAGCCCGTTGTTCGGGGCACTCGGATCACCGTAGAAAGCATTGTCGAGCGGATGGGTGCTGGTGAGACCATCGAGACGATCCTGGAGGCTCACCCTCGCTTGACGCGAGAGGCTGTGTTGGCCGCGATATCGTTTGCGGCTGAGGCTCTGAAGGCGGATGTGGTCTACCCGATCTCGACGGGAGTTGCGTGAGGTTCCTGTGCGACGAGTGTGTTGATCAGCCGATCGTCGATGCGCTGAGAAGCGACGGTCATCTGGTGTCGTACGTTGCCGAGATGAATCCTGGGATCCCCGACGAGGATGTCCTTGAGATTGCGACCACTGAGGGTGCGGTGCTCGTAACTGTGGACAAGGACTTCGGCGACCTGGTCTTTCGGCAGGGCCGAGTTCATGGCGGTGTGGTCCTGCTTCGTCTACACGGTGTTGACCCAGCTGAGAAGGCGAGAATCGCGACCGCAGCCATCGCTGAGCATATCGATGACTTGCCCGGCGCGTTCGCAGTGATCGAGAAGGATCGTATGCGGGTCCGAAGGAGTGGGAGCAGATAGCGCCCTCTTCGACGTGAAGGTGTGGCATCGCATAAAAGCGAGTTATGGGACAGGTGCCTTCGGATTCGGGACGGTTGTAAGGATCTCGAATGAGTAGCGGGTGTACACATAAAGTGTGTACATTGGAGTGTGAGCGAGATCCGGTTCGAGTGGGACCCGCGCAAGGCGAAGTCGAACGAGAAGAAGCATGGGGTTTCGTTCGAAGAGGCGGAGTCGGTCTTCTTCGACGAACAGGCGCTGCTTCTCGAGGACCCGCGGCCCGCTCATGAGGAAGCGCGTTGCGTGCTTCTCGGACTGAGCGCGGTACTTCGCGTCCTTGTGGTAGTGCACGCGCTGCGAGGGGAGGACGTGATCCGGATCATCTCTGCGCGGAAGGCAACCCGCCTGGAGACACAGGAATACCAGAACCGTCTGAGGTGAGGCACCATGCGAGCTGAATACGATTTCTCAAAGGCGAAGAAGAATCCGTACGCGAAGCGGCTGAAGCGACGAGTTACCATCCGTTTGGACGGGCCCACCGTGGACTACTTCAAGGGTCTCGCCGAGGAGACCGGCATCCCCTACCAGACGTTGATCAACCTCTATCTACGTGATTGTGCCGAAGCGAAGAGAGAGCTGAACTTCGAGTGGCGTCCCGAACCTGCCGGCAGTCTCTGAAGAGTCGGGGAGCGATGTTCCGACCATGCGGTACGCGGAGGCACAGCGCCTTCGGAGAACACCGGCACCCATCCCATAACAATGAGGTTGCCGCCTTCGCTCACTGCGTTCGCTCCGGTGAAACGGCTCGCTATTGGCGAGCCGCCGGCAACCCATGAACGTTATAGGACACCGGCACAACCCGTTGTGGGCAGTGCGCAGGAAATACGGGCTCGGGGTTCCTCGTGCCGACACATCGTCCGCGTCATCATGCGCCGTGGCGCCGTTCACTTCTCGCTGTTTGGGCAAGAGTAGGGAGTTCCTGCCGCTTGGGTAGCGCACCTGCTTTGGGAGCCACTTTCTGGCGTCGGTGGGCGTCGGCCAGCGTCGGAAATGCTGGATTTCTGCGTCAGTTGCGTCGGTGAGCGTCGGTGGGTAAGGACGCAGTTTTTGGCACAGTTTGGGCGCTGTGGCCGGCACTCGCCCGACCACGACCCGCGGCACCGACAGCTCCTACCTCTCTCCTTCAGAACGACGCGCCTCCAGATCGGCCAGCTTGTTGTAGTTCCGATCGAGCTTTCAGGAGGAGCGCCGTGAGGATGATGTCTTCAGACTTCAGTGGGATTGTTGAGCATTCCCCAACGTTCCGTCCGTGCTTATGGTGGAGGACCGATCTCGGTTTCGCTTCGGTCCGGGCTCAAGGGCTCGTGCCGACCATCGAGCAGCGCAACGGGTAGGACGGAGCGAGCATGATCAAGAGGATCCTGGTACCTGTCGACGGGTCGCAGACTGCGGAGGCGGCCCTACAGATGGCCATCGGTCTTGGCAACGAGATGGGAGCCGAAGTTCGCCTCGCCCTGGTCCGTGAGGTAAGCGACCAACCTCTCGAGGACTACCTCGACACAACCACGGAGGTGGTTCGTCGACAGCTTGTGTCAGACGGTGCGTTCGCATCCTCCGTATTCCTTGAGGGGCGTGTGGCGCCCGCCTTATGCAGTGAGGCTGAGGCGGCAGACCTGGTCGTGATGAGCAGCCATGGTCGAGGAGGGTTTGAGCGTATGTGGGTCGGATCAGTGACCGATGCTGTTCTCCGGCAATGTTCTGTTCCGATCCTTGTCGTGAAGCCTGGGAACGAGGACGTCGCATCGTCGTTTCGGCCTTTCACCCGAATCGCAGTGCCCTTGGATGGATCAGACGCTGCCAAACTTGCGGTGGAATGGGCCGTTGAGCTCGCGGGTCGGTTCGGCGCTTCTGTGACGCTGTTCAGAGTGGCCTCACCGGTGGGGACGGTGCTCCCAGGCCTGGATACACGGGAGCATGCGACCGAGCTCGTCGGTCGCCTCGAGGCCGACGCCCGAACGGACTTGGAAGCCGTGCGGTCAGAGGTCGACGACGGGTCTTGTCCAGTCGACGTCGCGGTCAGGATTCATCGGAGCCCGGCCCGTGGCATCCTCGAGTTCGTTGACGAGAGCGCGGCTGACTTAGTAGTAATCGTGGCGCAGACCCGGTACCCGCTGAAGCGGGCCATGTTGGGCAGCGTCGCCGACAAGGTCATACGGGGATCGGCGACACCGGTCCTCGTCGTTCGCTCGTGGAAGGAGGAGACGCCACCACTCGGGGAAGGATGACCAGTACCAAGTGGCTGGCCTCTGACGATCGCATCCCATACGCGATCCAGGGGCGGTGTAGTACGAGCGGGAGTTTGCAACGAGCCATCGCCGATCCTCTGAGTACGATGACGGGGCCGGTGCGCTCCCGGTCACGATTCTGGGGGCGGAGCTGTGGACGCGAGGGACGACCGCGCAGAAGGACGACTGGTAAGGCCGGGTGAGGGGAACGCTCGCAGTGCGGAGCACCGAGCGAGGCTGGGGGGAGCCAGCGCCGGGGGCTTGTTGCGCTACGAGGCTCTGCTGTAGTCCCTGACAGAGGCGCGTGAGCCGCAGGTCGAGGGGTGGAGCCCAGCGCGATTGGACATCCAGTTGGTCACAACCACCGGTGACGCTCGGCTCCTACGAAGCGATCGCCTCCGACCATGGTTACGGATCGCCGGCCTCGCCCTAGAGAAGCACGCGCAACGCCAGCACGAGCCCCAACAAGAGGGAGCCCGTCAGCGTCCAGGTCCCGACGCGGCGATCCAGCGTCGCGACTGCGGCCACACCGCGCGCCGTGAGATACCGGGCTTTGCGCCGGGTGCCGGCGGAAAGATGGCTCAGGTCAGGACGGACCTCGCGCCGGCTCTCGATCCACCCGCTCAGTCCAGACCCGACGCGGCCTGCCGTCCTGTCGACGATGGAGACGCGCCGCGTGCCCTTCCAGCCCCCGAGAGCCAGGGCCGCCCACATCAAGGCTCCGATGGCCAGCGGGGGGACGCCATTCATGATGACGGACGGCCTCAGGGCATCGGCCGCCATCGACCGGAACGCTGGCCACACCCACGCTCCGAGGGCCACGGCCATCACGGAGAGCCACCAGGGAGCCATGACCGACCCACCAAGGGATCGCGCGGCGTCGCCGGCCCGTGACATGCGCACGAGGCTCGCGAGGAAGTGGAGCATGAGGGCGGCGGTGGCTGCGGACGAGACCAGGAGGAAGCAGTCCAGCTCCGGGCTTCCGACCGCGCTCGTGATCGCGCTCTTCGCGAGCGCGCCGCTGGTGAGGGGCGCCCCGGCGAGGGCGAGGGCAGGGATTGCGACCATCGCGATCAGGACCGGGTGATCTCGCCGACCACCCAGGGCAGTGCCGCCGCGTACGGCCCCTACGCCCATGAACAGGGAGGCCTTCGCCAGGGCGTGGTGGGCCACGAAGGCGGCGACCGCCAGGGCGAGCGAAGTCGTGTCGGCCCCTCCGGCCGCGCCGAACCCGAGCACCGCGAGGGCCACCCCCATCTGACTCACGCTCGAGTATGCAAGAATGCGCTCCGGCTCGCGTCGTACGAGGCCTCGTACCACGCCGAGGACGGCGCCCGTGGCCCCGAGCACAATCCATACGTCGTGCGATACTGCGGAGCTGGGCGTGACCAGGCCGAAGCGCAGGAAGCCGAGGACCCCGACGCCCACTGTCCCTCCGGCGAGCGCCACGGCCGCGGGCCATGGAGCCGCGGCGTACGTGGCGGGCATCCAGACGTGCAGCCCCGGCACCCCGCACTTCACCCCGAGGCCCAGCGCCACGAGGATGGACACGCCGACACTCGCGATGGCAACAGGGAAGGTGCTCGCTCCCGAGGTGTCCGCTGCGAGGAGGATAGCCGCGAGGAGCGCGCCTTCCCCGCCAAGCATGAATACGAGGTACCAACGGGCCGTTCGGACGGCCCGATTCGTACGCCGATGAGCAACGAGCGGATACGCAGCGAGGCCGAGGACCGAATACGCGAGGAAAAAGGTGATCGGGTCGCCCGCGATCGCTGCAAGCAGGCTGGAGGCCATAGCCAGAGCGAAGAACGCCATGAAGCGACCACGCTGCGGATCGTTGCGCATGTAGAGGAGCGCCGCCCAGCCGGCCGACGTCCATGCGAGCGCGGTCGACGCCAGGAACACGAGCGCGACGCCATCGAACGTCAGCGTGCCGCCGAGCACCAGCCACGGCAGCTCCAGGGGTGGGCCGTTCATGGGGCGAACACCGTGAGCGCGATGCGATGCGCCCATGCCAGCGGGCTGAATGGAGCTGCGGCCAGCAGTCCGACCAGCAAACTCAGCAGGGCGGTCACGAGCGTCGGAAAGAGGAGCATCCACGCCGTCTCGAGGCGCCTTCCTTCCGGTCGTTCCGGCCAGGGACGCGCGGGGGTGTCGATCCAGGCCGTCTTCAGGATCGGCAGAAAGTACGCCGCATTAAGCAGGCCGCTCACGACAAGGACCGCCACCACCCACCCATGCCCGGCCTGAAGGGCTCCGGCGCCGAGGTACCACTTGCTGACGAAGCCCGCGACCGGCGGGACGCCCACCATGCCGAGCGCAGAGATGGTGAAGGCGCCCATGGTCCAGGGCATCCGACGGCCGACCCCGCGCATCTCGCTCACACGATGCACCTCGAGCGTCTCGGCGAGATTCCCGGCGCAGAAGAAGAGGGTGATCTTCATGAGTCCCTGGTGCACCAGGTGGACGATCGCTCCGGTGAATGCGAGCGGGTTGGCCAGCGCGACGCCTAGCGTGATGTAGGAGAGCTGGCTCACGGTGGAGTACGCCAGCCGTCGTTTCAGGTTGTCCTGTACGAGCGCACGCAGCGACCCGAACAGGATCGTGGCAGTCGCGAAGGCGGCCAGCCACGGCAGGACACCCAACTCGCCGGCGGCCTCGACACCGTACACGCTGTAGACGACGCGTACGATCCCGAAGACGCCCGCCTTGACCACCGCCACGGCGTGGAGCAGGGCGCTCACGGGCGCAGGGGCGATCATAGCAACGGGGAGCCAGCCGTGCAGGGGGACAATGGCCGCCTTCACGCCCAAGCCACCGACGAGGAGCGCGAAGATCAGGCGGAGCTCGGTCGGTCGCGTGCGGGAGAGCTCGTCGATGGCGCCCCCACCGGGCACGAAGTCCACCGGACCGGCGAGCGCGAAGAGCCACGCCGTGCCCACGAGCAGGAGGGCACCGCCCGACAGCGTGTAGGCGAGATACCGCCCGCCCGCGGCCAGCGCCCTTCGGGTCCCTCGGTGAACGAGCAGCGGATATGTCGTGATCGTCAGGATCTCGTAGAAGAAGAGGAACGTGAACAAGTTGCCGGCCAGCGCGATGCCCACGGTGGCGCTCACGCAGAGGCTGAAGAACCCGAAGAAGCGTGACCGCTGCGGCGAGCCTTCCAGATAGGCCACCGCGTAGACTGTGGTAACGAGCCAGAGGCCGGCGGACAGCGTCACGAAGAGGAGGGAGAGCTCGTCGGCTTGCAGGAGCAGTTCGACGCCTGGCACGAGCGGCCACCGCCACTCGGGCGTCCGCCCCCCGGCCACTACGGCCAGGAGCATACCCACGGCAACGACCTTCACCACGGCGCTGGCCATGTTCAGAGTTGTGCGGAGGTCGTGACGAGACTCGGGCAGGAGGAAGATCATCACCCCGGGAATGAGCGAGCTGGCCAGGATGAAGGGTGGGAGGAGGTCGATCCAGCTCATGGCATTGTTCCTCCCGGGCCGGATGGGATGCCGACCGAGGCGATCTCGCCGAGCAGATTCGGTGCGACGCCGAGCAGGATCGTGAGGAGTGCCAGCAGAAGCGCAGGCCACGATTGCAGGCGCGCTACGGCAAGGTCGCCCGATGGGGTGGGCGCCGAGCGGACGGCCACCGCGAGCACGCGCCAAACGTACCCGGCCGTGAAGAGGGTACTCAGAGCTACCACGGCGACCCACGGGGCGGCCGGACCGCTCAGACCCGCGGTGGTGAGGAGCCACTTGCCCACGAATCCGGCAGTGCCCGGAATGCCGACCAAGCTCATGCCCGCGATCCCGAAGGCATACATGCACAACGGCTGCCGGACGCCGAAGCCGGTCATCTCGCGGATTCGGTCATGACCGTAGGCGGCCGCGATACCCCCCGATGCTAGAAACATGGCGGCCTTGGCCAGGGCGTGCCCGACCGCCAGGAAGACGATGCCGATCCAGGTGCCGGCGGAGGCTACGATGGGAAAGGCAGCGAGCAGGAGTCCGACCTGCGCAACGGTGGAGTAGGCGACGAGCGTCTTTAGCCGCTCCGAACGGATCGCCTGTGACGATCCCCAGATCATGCCCAAGGCCCCGAGCGTGCCGAGGAGCGTGAACGCGGGATCACCCGCGAGCGGCCGGAAGGAGTCCAGCCAGAGGCGCAGCAGGAGATAGACCGGGGCCTTCACCACGAGTGCCGAAAGCAGGGCGCTCACCGGGGCGGGAGCCACGGCGTGAGCGGTCGGGAGCCATGGGTGGAGTGGAAAGAGAGCCGCTTTGAGCATGAGACCCGCGCTCATGAGCGCCAGCGCCGTGGACAGCGTCGGGCCGGGCGCCACCCGTGTCGCTAGGAGGGCGAGGTCGAGCGTGCCGTGCGCATGGTAGACGAGCGCCACGCCGGTCAGGAAGACCATGGAGGCCGCGCCGTTGGCGAAGAAGTAGCGGATCGCCGCGCGCAGTGCAGAGAGCCCGCCGGCAGTCGCGACGAGCGCGACACCCGCGAGCCCCACGAGCTCGAGCGCCACGTAGATATTGAAAAGATCGGCCGAGAGGAAGAGCGCGTTCAGCCCTGCCCATAGGAGGAGCCAGAGTGGCCAGAACGTGCCGGCCTGCGGGCCCTCGGAGATGGGCGCGGACGGGGTGGCCGGAGCGTTCGCGGCAGGGCGCAGGGAACCGAGCGCGTACACCGTCGCCGTCGCGACCACCACGAGCGTCGTCAGCAGGAACGCGGCGGAAAGCCCGTCGAGCGCGAGCTCGATGCCTAGCGGGGCGCCCCAGCCACTGACCCGGTAGTGGAGCGGGCCGAAGCGGAGAAGGTCTGCGATGGAGGGGACCAGCCCACCGACGGTGGCGGCTGTCACGGAGCCGAACAGAACTACGAGCGGCCAGCTTCGACCCCGGAGGAGGAACGCCAGGACCGCGCCGAAGACCGGCGCGACCACCAGCCAGCCTAGCTCAGGAGGTCCCAGCATGCGCCTGGGCCCGCCTCAGTCCGAGGACTCGACGGCGCCGGGATCGACACGCGAGAGGCGCGCGATCAGGGCGAGCGCCAGTGCGGTCGCGCTCACCGCCACCACGATCCCGGTGAGCACCATCGCCTGGGGTACAGGGTCGGTTCCCCCTTCCGGGCGAGCGGCAAGCCCGACCAGCACGAGGGAGGCGCCGGTCGCCGTCAGGTTGAACGCGAGCACCTTGGTGAGGAGGTGTGGCCGGGTAACAAGACCCCACAGGCCGATGGTGAGGACGACGACGCCCGCGAGCGGGTACAGGGCGAAGGACGTCACGGCTCCTCCTCATCGATGTGCGGCACCTCGGCCAGGCCACCCATGAAGAGTGCGGTGAGGGACAGCCCGACCGAGACCGCGATCGCCAGCTCGATTCCCCATGCCCACGCGGGGGCTGAGCCCGGCGCCCATGTCAGTAGCGGGCGTCCGACGAGGGTGGGCAGGAACGCCCCGATGGCGAACGTCCCCAGCCCGAGCACGAGGCCGACCCGTGCGGATCGGCGCTCACCGAGGCGAAGCGCGCGGCGGTCGGCAAGGGTCCAGAGCACGCCGGCCGCACCGAGGATCGCACCGGCCTGGAAGGCGCCCCCCGGTCCGTGCAAGCCCGCCTGCAGCAGCCATGCGGCGATGAGCAGGAGGAACGGGACGAGCGCCCGCGCGAGCGACGCGAGCACGGGATCGACCCGCCAGGGCGAGCGGCGGAAGCGAATGACGCCGAGGCACCAGATCGCGAGGACGGCCGTGAGCAGAACGGCCATCTCGAGGAGGGTGTCGTAGGCACGGAAGTCGAGGAGCACCGCGGCGACCTCGCTCTCGATCCCGCTCTGGGGCAGCAGGGCCACCACCGCCGTACCCAGCCCCGGCGAGCGTGCTGCTCCGAGATGCATCACCGCAGCGCCGATCGCTACGCCGGCAGCGAGCGCGAGCGTAAGAACGAGCTCGGGGAAGCCAAGCGGAAGTGGCTTCCGCCCCGTAAGCCGCGGTGGGACGGGTACGAGCGCTTCACCCGCGTGCCCGGAGGACCGGCTCAGCCCCATGCGCCCAAGCGTCGACAGGAGTAGTGCTCCCGTGAGCCCGGCGCCGATCGCGGCTTCCGCCAGCGCCAGGTCCGGGGCCCAGAGCCGTGCCCACGTGAGCGCGGCGAGAAGCCCAAAGATGACGTAGCGCACAATGCCCGTGAACGGGTCGCGGGCCATCACGCTGCCCCATGCGAGGACGATGAGGCTGCCCACGAGCACGCCGTCGAACCACCACGCAGCCCAGCTCACGAGGTGTCCCGCTTGCCGGCTTCCACTTCCTCGAGCCATGCGGCCCGGCACAGGAGGTGGCCCGCCGCTCCGCTCGCGAGCGCCGCGAGGATCCAAACCAAGAGGACCCGAGCCGAGTGCACCGGCGACGGCTGCACGAGCGCCACGCCGAGCGCGACCAGTCCAAGCCCCAGCGTGTCCGCCTTCGTCACCGCGTGGATGCGCGCGTACACGTCGGGGAATCGGAGGAGTCCGACGAGCCCCGCGGTGAAGAAGGCGCCGCCGGCCGCGATCAGCGCGGCCGCCACCCAGGTTACCACCACGCCCTCTGCACGAAGGCCACGATAGTGACGGGCGCGAGTGCGGCGAACACGAGCGCGACATCGATGAGCGTCGGCTGGTCGAGCCCCCACGAAAGAACGAGGAGTACAGACGCCAGCGCGCTTCCAAACAACTGCGCCGCCATCATGCGATCTGCGCGCGTCGGGCCGCGGGCGACGCGAACCAATCCGAGGGCCGCGGTAGTGAGTACGAACGCAGCGAAGGCGAGCGCAAGGTTCGGCATCGTCAGTCCTCCCTCCGCGTGGTCTGCGGGGCCAGGTCGATGCCGAAGAGGCGGGCTACGTGCTCTTCCGTTCGGCGACACCCCGACGCGGCGTCGATCCCCGAGTGAATGCGCTGAACGACCATCTTCCTCCCCGCGACGTGGGCGGCGACGGTCCCGGGCAGCATGCTGATGGTCACGACGAGCAGGGAGCGGGCCGGTCCGTGGGGGAGGCGCAGCCGGTAGGTGACGAAGTCCGGGTGAACACGGCGGCCGGGCAGAAGCGCCCTCGCTGAGACGTCCACGCCCCCAGCGATGGCGTGCCCGACGTAGAAGAGGGCGAAGCGCGCCAGGTGATCGAGGCGCCACCAGCGGAGGAGTGGTTGGGAACGGTCGGCGAGCTGCAGGCCGGCCGTGACCAGCACGGCGGGCACGCCCACGACCCACGACCGGGGATCGCCTGCGGACACGACGTACCACGCCAGCGCGAGCACGGCCGCGCGCAAGGCTATCGCCTGCAGGCGGCTCATCGTCGGGCTGGGTGGGACCGGGTCATATCAACGCTCCGGAATCGTGGGCGGTGGGTCGCCAATCCGTGCGTCCCCGACGCCCCTCCATCCTACGGCATCAGGGGGCCCTCGTCAGTAGGGAGATCCCCCCCGGGGTAAGGGGTCCCAACGGGTAGGACGGAGCGAGCATGATCAAGAGGATCCTGGTACCTGTCGACGGGTCGCAGACTGCGGAGGCGGCCCTACAGATGGCCATCGGTCTTGGCAACGAGATGGGAGCCGAAGCTCGCCTCGCCCTGGTCCGTGAGGTAAGCGACCAACATCCTCCGTATTCCTTGAGGGGCGTGTGGC
>JAOTVA010000246.1 GCA_029863645.1 Gemmatimonadota bacterium | reverse complement strand
GGCCGGAGAGGACCGATCGGCGATGACGGCCGATGTCATGCCCCTCGTCAGCGTCGATTGGGAGAGTGTCGAGGCACGAAGTGAGGATGAGCGTCTAGCGGCTGCCCGGGGCCTGGTCGAGCGCTTGCACGCAGAAGGACGGAAGGTGCGCTTCTGGGGCACTCCGGACCGAACGGGACTCTGGCGGTCGCTGGTAGCGATGGACGTCGACTACGTCGGGACGGACAACCCCAGCCGATTGCAGGAGCTCCTGCAGGACCTAGGCGTCGTCGGTTCCTGAGTCCCGCAACTTCCCCATTCTCGGGAAGAGCACACTCAGCGACGCGACTACGGAGCCGAGTGTAAAGAGCACCATCCTCAATAGACCCGCCGGTCCCGAGACGCCCACACCCGGAGGTGCTACCACGTCGTACAGCGCGTACAGATCGTGCACATAGGGGATCAGGGCCCCAGCGCGGAGATACCTGATGAGAAGCACGGCCGCCGCGCATAAGTAGAGCGCCACCAGACCCGTCCTCGCGAAACGACTGAGTCTGTGACCTGCGACGAAGGATGCCACGAGAACCGCAAAGGTGATCGAGACCCAAACTTGAAACTGGGTGTCGATGTCACTGTTCACCTCCAGGAACAACTGCAGGAGCTGGACCTCCGCAATCTCCCCGCCCGCAGCGCCCTGCACCTACTTCCCCCTGATCGCCCCGATCAGCTTCGCCAGCGGATCGTAGGAGCGGTCCACCACGCGCTCCTTGAGCGGGATGATGGCGTTGTCCGTGATCGTGATGCCTTCGGGGCAGACCTTTGTGCAACACTTCGTGATGTTGCAGTAGCCTATGCCCAACTCGTCCCGCAGGTGCGCCACTCGGTCACCCGTGTCGATCGGGTTCATCTCCAGATTCGCGGCATAAACGAAATGCCTTGGCCCCGCGAACTTGTCGTGCATGGCGTGGTCGCGCAGCACGTGGCAGACGTCCTGGCACAAGAAGCACTCGATGCACTTCCTGAACTCCTGGGGACGGTCGACGTCGTACTGCTCCATGCGCCAGCCCCCGTCTGATCCGTTCGGGGGCGCCGGCTGAAACTGCTGGATGGACGCCTTCACCTCGTAGTTCCACGATACGTCGGTCACGAGATCGCGCAGCACCGGAAACGCACGCATGGGCTCCACGGTGATGGGCTGATCGGCAGGCAGTTCGTCCACACGCGTCATGCACATCAGGCGGGGCCGGCCATTGATCTCTGCCGAGCAGGAGCCGCACTTCCCTGCCTTGCAGTTCCACCGGACGGCCATGTCGTACGCCTGCTCCGCTTGGATCTGGTGAATAGCGTCGAGCACGACGTACCCGGGGCCGACGTCGACCTGGTAGCTCTGCATCTCGCCGCCCGATACGTCGCCGCGCCAGACCTTGAACTCGGTGGTCGCCATCAGCCCTGCTCCTCGATGATGTCTTTGAGGTCCTGCCGCATCGGTACGATGTCCTCGCGGCGGATCTCCATCTCCCCACCGGAGCCCTTCTTGATGACGTGGTTGAAGGTGGCCCACGCGGGATCCTTCCCCTGATAGTCCACCCGGGAGTGCGCGCCACGGCTTTCCTTCCGTTCCCGTGCCGCCAGAGCGACCGCCTCGGCCACCGTCATGAGGTTCTGCAGATCGAGCGTCGTGTGCCAGCCGGGGTTGAACTCACGGCTCCCGCCGGCTCCCATCGCGTCGGCCCGGGCCTTTAGCCCCTGAATCGCCTCGACGGCCTCGCCAAGCTCCTTCTCCTCGCGGGCGATGCCGGCCTTGTCCTGCATGAGCTTCTGCAGCTCGTACTGTAGACGGTATGGGCCGACGTCAGCGCCCGGGTCGCGCTCCAACGGGGCGAGCGCCTCACGCGCCGCCAGGTCAATCTGGTCTGTCCCGACGCTGACCGCCCCGCTCTCCTGAGCGAAGCGCGCGGCATACTCGCCCGCACGCTTGCCGAAGACGAGCAGATCCGACAGCGAGTTACCGCCCAACCGGTTCGCACCGTGCAGCCCACCGGCGCACTCGCCGGCCGCAAAGAGACCCCGGACGGTGGGGGACATTTGAGAGTCCGCGTCTACGCGGATCCCTCCCATCGCATAGTGGGTCGTGGGACCGACCTCCATGGGTTCCTTGGTGATGTCGATGCCCGCCAGCTCTTTGAACTGGTGGTACATGCTCGGCAGCTTCTTCTTGATGTGGGCCTCGGAGTCCTTGATGTGCTCCTTGATCCACGCGATGTCGAGGTACACTCCGCCATGTGGGCTCCCCCGCCCCTCCTTGACCTCTTTCACGATCTTGCGGGCGACGTGGTCGCGCGTGAGCAGCTCAGGTGGTCGGCGCGCCTCCCGATCTCCTATGACGTAGCGCCACCCCTCCTCGGGCGTGTCGGCCGTCTGCTCCACGTAGAGAGGCGGAATGTCGTCGAACATGAAGCGGCGACCTTCGCTGTTCTTCAGGATCCCACCCTCGCCGCGGACGCCCTCCGTCACGAGGATGCCCCGAACGCTCGGAGGCCACACCATGCCCGTGGGATGGAACTGGACGAACTCCATGTCCACGAGCTCCGCTCCGGCGTGGTATGCGAGGGCGTGGCCGTCACCCGTGTATTCCCAGCTGTTGCTCGTGACCAGAAAGGCGCGCCCGATCCCGCCCGTGGCGATAATCACCGCCTTCCCCTTGAACACCTTGAAACGGCCACGCTCCCTGTCGTAGGCGAACGCGCCCGCACAGCGGTCACCATCCTTGAGGAGCTTGGTGACCGTGACTTCCATGTGGACGTCGATGCCCTGATGGATGCCGTGGTCCTGTAGCGTGCGAATCATCTCGAGGCCAGTGCGGTCGCCGACATGCGCCAAACGCGGGTAGGCATGCCCGCCGAAGTTGCGCTGGTTCATTCGCCCGTCCTTCGTCCGGTCGAGCAAGGCGCCCCACGACTCGAGCTCTCTTACGCGATCGGGTGCTTCCTTGGCATGCAGCTCGGCCATCCGCCACGCGTTCAGGTACTGCCCGCCACGCATGGTA
>JAOTVA010000084.1 GCA_029863645.1 Gemmatimonadota bacterium | reverse complement strand
GAAGCACTACTTCGGGGCGCGA
The DNA here is from genome assembly GCA_029863645.1 of Gemmatimonadota bacterium. GTDB lineage: Bacteria > Gemmatimonadota > Gemmatimonadetes > Longimicrobiales > Gaopeijiaceae > UBA2982. Next base: position 13,334 of record JAOTVA010000084.1, on the reverse strand, counting down.
GCGCGCATTATCGGCGTGGATATCAATCCGGACTGCGCGGCCTTGGCCGAAGATCAGGTCGAGATACGGATCGGAGATCAGTCGGACCGGAGCTTCTTGCGTTCGCTGCGCGCGGAGCTCGGCGAAGTACAGATCGTCATCGATGACGGCGCGCACATGATGAGACATCAGGTGGCGACCTTCGAGGAGATGTTTCCGGCCGTGGCGGACGGAGGCGCCTACCTCGTCGAGGACCTGCACACGGGCTACTGGCCCGAGTATGGCGGGGGGTACGAGCGCGCGGTCACGATGGGATTTCGGCGGGCGCCTCACAGCTTCGTCGAGTACTCGAAGCGATTGATCGACTCCCTCAACGCCTGGCACTCCCGCCAACCGGAGCGACTCGCGGTGTCCGACTTCACGCGAAGCGCCCGTTCGATGCACTTCTACGACAGCATGCTGGTTATCGAGAAGGGGGTGGTGACAACTCCGTATGACAGGAAGACCGGCGCGCCCTCATTCGATGACGGGCACGTGCCGACCGAAGGCCCGTAGCGGGACTGAGGCGCGGCCGAGCTACCGCCTGAAGCGGAAGAGGAAGATCGCCGCGACCAGGCCGAAGCCGATGGCGGCCTTCACGAGCGAGTCGTTGTCCCACGGCTGGTCCGATCCGACCGACCTGGCCCGGATCTCTTGATCCTGATGAATCGCGCAAAAGGGCGACTCCGCCCGTGCATCGCGCTTACAGCGATCACCCTTCTTGGTCTTGCCGTCACATTGGGCCATGGCGTCACCTCCTGCTGAGTCAGCTACCAGCTACTACGAACGAGAGGCCCTGCGGGTTCACTCGGGCCAAAGCGGGCCTTGAGGCCGGGGCTATATTCGCTCCCATCTAGTCCGGAAACCTTCGCCTCGAGACGCATGGAAACCAAGCGATCCACCGTGCCGGCCGCCGAGGAGATTCTCGGCCTGTACTACCCCGTCCTCGACCACGGATTCGTGAGCCTGGTCGACTACATGGGGTCGGACGATGCGGTGGAGCAGGCCGCGCGGGTCAGCTACGGCGCGGGTACCCGGAAAGTGTCTCAGACGCGTGGCCTCGTCCGCTACCTCAGGCGGCACCGGCACACGACGCCGTCCGAGATGGTCGAGTTCAAGTTTCATTGCGCCATGCCGATGTTCGTGGCGCGTCAGTGGATTCGGCACAGGACCGCGTCGGTCAACGAACTCTCCGCGCGCTACTCTCTGATGCCGCTCTTGTTCTACATGCCTCAAGAGAAGCACTTCGCCCTCCAGAGTCAGTCGAACAAGCAGGGCAGGGAAGGCGGGACCTCAACCGAGGTCTACCGAGAAGCGGTCGAGCGGTGGGAGGGTCTGCGCGCGTCGGCGAGCGAGGCGTACACGTGGATGCTCGAGGAGGACGTGGCCCGCGAGATCGCTCGCATCGACCTGCCGGTCTCGACCTACACGCAGTGGTACTGGAAGATCGACCTCCACAATCTCCTGCATTTCCTGTCGCTTCGGGTCGACCCGCGGGCGCAGTGGGAGATCCAGGAGTTCGCCCGAGCGATCGCCGGCATGGTCAAACGCGTCGCCCCGCTTTCGTACGAAGCGTGGGTCGACTACGACCTCGAGTCACGGCCCGTTACGCGAGCCGAACGAATCGTGCTCTCGAAGCTGGTCGACGCTTCGGACGACGGAATCGCGTCGCGTGCGGGCGCCGCGGTCTCCCAAGAGGAGATGAAGGAGGCCGGGCTCTCTCCTCGTGAGATCCGCGAGCTCGTGGAGAAGATTCAGGCCCCCGCACGACCCGACTTCGAGTTGGATCTGTCGCGGATGCGGTCGGCCGAGAACGTGGCCGCCGAGATGTACGAGGCGGTTCCTAGCGACTTCGACTAGAAGCCTCGTCCCCTACTGCTCGCACGGGTCCTCCCCCGGCACGGGTGCGGTCCCGGCTGGTAGGTAGCGACACGGGTCAGCCTCCTCGAGGGTAACGCGCCCGCCCGTGCGGATGAGCGCCTGGGCGCTGGGCCCCTGGAAGAAGCTGTATCCCTCTCGACTGGTCATCCAACCGAGCGGCCCTCCGACCGCTCGGCCCGCGGCAAGTGTCGTGTCCTTGACCCGTGTCACGAGCGCCTCGTACTGAGGGTCCCCCTGTCGGCGGCCCGTGAAGCTGCCCAGATCGGAACTCGCCACGAAGACCACGTCGACACCCTCGAGATTGGCCACCTGGTCGATGATGTCCACACCGGAAGGCTGCTCGATCATCGCGACGACCATGACGTTCTCGTTGGCCGCGGCTCGGTAATCCCGACCCCAGAGCGCACCGTACTGGCCGCCGCCCTGGCTGCGCTTGCCCATTGGCGGGTAGTGCGCGTAGGTGACCGCGTCCTGGATCTCTTCAATCGCGTCGACCATGGGCACGATGATCCCGAGTGCACCGATGTCGACGGCCTTTTGGATGTCACCTTCGGTCGCGGTCGGGATGCGAATGAAGGGAATCGCCGGAGCGTCCCGGCAGGCCCAGATCATGTCGGCCACCTCGCTGTACGTCAGCGGGCTGTGCTGCATCTCGATCCACATGAAGTCGAAGCCGGCGTTGGCAACGGCGCAGTAGATGTCCGGGTCAGCCGTGTCGATCGTGCCACCGACGACCTGTCCGCCCCGGTCGAGCTTCTCCTTGACCGTGTTGAAGATCCGGACGTCCTGCCCGTGCAGCGGCGTCGTGGCGCCGAGCCCGAGTGCGATGGTCACCGCGAATAGAGTCGCCGCCTTCATGTCTCACCTCGGTGCGCGCGTAGTCCAACGTTCCGAAAGCTCACTCTGCGCCCTGAGGAGCCCGCACGCCAGGTCCAACGGGCACGCCGAAGGTCTCCGAAGGGGAGAGACCCTCAGTTGCCGGTGTTGGCGGTGGCCGGGCTGAGAATGCGAAGGGAGGTGTCGAAGCGCATGACCCTGATCTGCCGCTCGATCTCCCGGAAACGCGGATCCCGGCGAAGTGGATCCCATACAGGGTCGTTAGGGACGGCGAGCAGTCTCACCTCGCGATCTTCGAGTGCCGCGGTGAGCAGGTCGTAGGCTCGATCGCGATCCCCCATTACCGCGTTCGCCGCAGCGAGTTCGGTCCTCGAGATCTCCCTGCCTTGCTCCACCTCGTTGTTCAGGTAGTCGCGGCGCCATGACCAATACCCACGCTGACCCTGTCGCTCGACAGCGTTTCGCAGCCGGGTCGCCTGCTCGACGCTCGGGGCGCCCGCCTCACCGGACTCACTCCACCGCCGCACGACTTCTGCGGCGCGCATGGGCTCCTCCACGGCCACATAGGACCGCAGTAGCTGATCCCACGCCTCGACGATGTCCGAACCCCCCGCGACGATCGGCTGCAAGATCGGGATGGCCTCGGCGTACCTGCCTTGCGCCATGAGGAGACGAGCCTCGGTTGTACGGGCGGTTTCGGCCGATCCTTCGATCATGCTCGCCCGCGCGCCCTCCTCGATGCGTTGCGCGAAGGTCGTCATGGCGGCCACCCACGTGGTGTCCAAGACCGCGGCGTCGAGCGCGACGGCGTCGGGCTCACGCAGTGCGAGTGCCGCGCCGTTCCCTCGCCCCGGCCCTGCGGCGCGTGATTCTGCCCGGCGCATCCGGAAGAGGGCGCGGCCCATGACGTCGTACAGGTCACGTACCTCGAGCGAGGTCGAATCGAGTGCAAGCGCGGCCTCGGCCTCACCACGCGCCTGCTCGATCTCTGCGCGCCTGGCCTCGGGGTCTTCCAGCGCGAGCATGAAACGCGCGCCGGCCAAGCCGGCCATCGCCTCGGCGTACTGAGGGGCGCTGTCTACGGCCTGCTGAAAGAACGCCAAGGCTCGCTGATATCCGTCAGACGTACCCTGGTCGTACTCGTGCTTCCCTCGGAGATAGGCGTCCTGAGCCCCAGGGGGTATGCCCGCGACCGTCCTGAAACCGTCCTGTCCGTACCCGCCTCCGATCTCCTCTGCCACCGCGCGCGCCACATCCGACTGCAGGGCGAGCAGGTCGTCCGTTCCGCGATCGAACTGGAGCGTCCCGATATTCGTGTCGCTGGCGGCATGAATGATCTGGAGCGTGATACGGACCTGGTCGCCAACCCGGTTGACCGACCCTTCGATCAGAGCGTCCACGCCGAGTTCATGGCCGATCTCCGGCGAGGACAGCATGGTGTTGGCGTAGCGCATCGAGGTGGTGCGTGAGACGACCCGGATCCCCTCAAGCATACTGAGCTTCGCGATGATCTCGTCGTGCATGCCTGCCGCCAAATATTCCTGGCCTCCTTCGGCCGAGAAATCGTTCATTGGCAGCACGGCCAAGGACCGGATCGCGCCGGGTAGGCTGGGCGCTGCCTCCGCGACGGAGATCTCGACGGGAGCGAGTAGGTCGTGGCTCACGACGTACCACCCGGCGCCGCCGGACACGCCGATGGTCGTGAGCGCGAAGGCCGCCAGCGTGGTAACTCGGGGCGGAGGCCTACCAGTCGTGCTCTCCGTGCGGCGGATACCGTCCTTGGTGACGTCGTAAATCCAGGCGAGCACGACGGAAGGGATGAAGCCGAGGACGGCTGCCACCACCAGGAAGCGGAGCTCCCTCTCGCCGACGCCAAAGGCCGGAAAAACGATCTCCGCGAGCTGAAGCACGACGAAAGCGGCCGCCGCGTAGGCGATCGAGAAGCGCACGACATGGCGGCGCCTCAGTTCGGCGAGGAAGCGGCCAGTGTCTGACCGCGGATCGGATTCGGGCATGGGTAGGATAGAGACCGCTTCGACGGGTTGGCCGTTAGGTACACGTCGGTACGATGGGAGTTCAGAGAACTTTCCTGTGCACGTTGATGGAGAGGCAGGTAGATTCGGCGGCCATGCAGATCCGCTACTTGGATGGTCCGAGACTCCGCCGTTCGCTGTTGGCGGCGTGCGAGCACGCGCGCCTCCAACGAGCCGAGTTGAACCGTATCAACGTGTTTCCCGTTCCGGACGGAGACACGGGCACGAATCTAGCGCTCACATTGGGCGCGATCATGGATCACTTGCGCGGCACGCGGGACCGAGATCTGTCCGTAGTGGCCTATCAGGCGGCCCAGGGCGCAGTCGTAGGGGCCCGCGGCAACTGTGGGATGATGCTTTCCCACTTCCTTCTCGGGTTCGCGGAGTCGGTGGGCTCGCGGGCGAGGATCGATGCTCAGGAGTTCGGACTCGCGCTGGTTGCCGGATCGGAGAAACTCCATGCCGCTCTGGAGCAGCCAGTGGAGGGCACGATTCTCACGGTCATTCGGGATGCGGCGCAGTCGGCGCGCCGGTCGGTGACGCAGGACTTCGTCCCGTTGGTGACGAACATGGTGAGCGAGGCTCGTCGGTCCCTGGCGGGCACGCCCGACCTCCTGCCGGTTCTGAAGGAGGCCGGAGTCGTCGACGCAGGAGCCAAGGGCTTCGTGGGGCTCTTGGAGGGCGTCCTGCTTCTTGTGAATGGGGAACTGGCTGTGGACGCCCCGTCAGAGGCGAGTGAATCCTCGGCGGAAGCGGTGGCCTTTCCGGAGTATCCCCAAGACGACGAGCACTTCCAGTTCTGCACCGAGGCCCTGGTGCGGGGTCCGGCTCTGCCCACCCAGGACGAAGCGCGTAACAGCCTCAGAGACCTCGGTGACTCGCTCATCGTGATTCGGGCCGGGGACGTGCTAAAGGTGCACATCCACAGCGACGAGCCTGAGGCGGTTTTCACCTATCTCCGGGGGGTTGGCACCCTGGTGACGCACAAGGCCGAGGACATGCGCGTCCAGCGCGACACGGTCGAGCGGGCGGCAGGTGGCCACGTCCGGCTCGCGCGGCGTCCAGTGGCGATCATGACCGATTCGGCGTGCGACTTGTCCGAGGAGATCATCCGTGCGCACGGCATTCATGTGACGCCCCTCTCGCTCGTCGAGGACGACCAGGTCTACCGAGACGGGGTGGACATCACCGCCACGGAGTTCCACGAGCGCCTCCGGGTCGGCGGGGTGCTACCCACCACGAGCCAGCCAACCCAGGCCCAGTTCCTGGAGACGTACAGTCGAGCACTGGAGGAAGGCGAGGCCGTAGTTGGGGTGCTGGCTGGTTCGACTCTGTCGGGCACGTTTCAGTCGGCTGAAGCCGCGGCGGCCCGCGTCGAAGGGGGGGCGATCCACCTGGTCGACTCTCTTGGCGCTTCGCTCCTTCAGGGCCTACTCGTGCTCAAGGCCACCGAGCTGGCCGAGCTGGGTCAAGCTCCCAACGAGATCGTTGCCGAACTCCGACGAATCAGGGCACGCTCCGGACTCCTCTTTACGGTGGCTACCTTCGAGCGACTCATCGCGTCGGGCCGGGTGGGGCGAGGGCAGGCGATGGTGGGTCGTCTTTTGACGCTCAAGCCGATAATCGGCCTCAGCCCGGAAGGCGTGGTACTGCGTTTCGGTCAGGCACTGGGGCAGAAGCGCGCGCGGGTCGAGCTCCTGCGCATCTTGCGGGAGCAGGTTCCGCAGAACGTGAAGAAGGTGCGCTTCGGCGTCGTGCATGTGGGGATTCCAGAGATCGTCGAGGAGGTCTCCAGCGTGTTGAGGGCGGCGTACGGCCGGGACGTCGAGATCCTGTCGGGCCCAATCACCCCTGTCATCGCTACGCACCTGGGCATCGGAGCCTGGGGGGTCGTGTACCTCGTCGAGGACTGAGAGCCGTTCCCGAAGGGCGATGTTCTAGCTGGTCGCTTTCTGACGTCCTTCCACAAGCACGTCGTACGCGGCCCGCTGGGCCGTGCTGAGGGCGGCCGGCAAGCCCACCAAGAGCGCGCGGGCTCCCTTTTCGTCCGGAAAGTGAAGGACGAGCCGTTCGCGATCGGGCCGGTCGTACTCGTGGGCAAACCCTGTCTCGTCCAGGCTCAGCGTACGGCCCGGCGCCAACGCCGCCGCCAAGCGCCGACCGTACTCCGTCCATGCGTCGAGCGGGTCGCACTGCCCACCGGCGACATCCGGAATCAGGGTACCGCGGTAGTAGGCCACGGCGGATTCATACTCGGCGGGGTTGGCCTGTTTAAGATCCCTGAGCCGTTCGCGGTAGAACTCACGAGGGTCGCGCGCACCCGCCTCGGCGAGGGCGGTCTCCAGCGCCTTGTCGGCGGCTGTGGCTTGGGCGTCGGACATGGCCACAAGAATCATAGACAGCCCGGCGGTGGTCAAACGTCATGGTACGGGTGTCCGATGTCTCCCCGCCCCCGTACGTTGCCCAAATGCTTCATCCTCAACTACAGCCCATGACACCAGAGAAGACTCCCGCCGAGTACCTCGACCTGGACTGGGCCATGTTCGGCGAGCTGTGCCGCGCCTTGGCGCTCAAGGTCGCCCGCGACTACGAACCCGAGGTGATCATCGGCATCGCTCGCGCAGGGGTAATTCCCGCGGCTGTCGTGTCCTCTATGTTGGACGTGGACTTCTACACGCTCAAGATCTCGCGGAAGGACGGCGATGAGGTCCGGGAGCGCCCCGCGATCTTCTCTGAAGTGCCACGGTCCGTCACCGGGAAGCGCGTCCTGATCGTGGACGAGATCACGACGTCCGGAGACACCCTCCGGCTGGCGCTGGCCGCGGTCCGGGACGCTCACCCGGCGGAGGTCCGGACCGCCACCAGTTTCGCGCGCACATCAGGCTACCAGCCGAACTATGCTGCGCTGACGCTGGAGGCCTACGTCATCTTCCCGTGGGATCGCGAGGTGCTCCAGGATGACGAGCTGATCGTCAATCCGATCTACGAGGACGATCTCGGCGACGAGTCCTGACGCGACGAAGCCCCGCCCACCCGAAGGTGGACGGGGCCCGCAACGCCTGCCGCGTGCCCTGCGCGGAGATGGCGCGGGCGGTCGCGGATATCTGCTAGCCGCCGATTTGCGCATCGATGAGGAGCCCGAGCTCAAAGATCGTTTCGGCCGGGATGAAATCGTCGGTGTTCTCCAGCCAGCGCGTGACGCCGGCCTCTACCCCCCAGGATACGGGCCCACCCATAATCGCCCGGCGCGTGCCCAACGCGCCGCCGAACGCGTACTGCGACACGGAGCCGCTCGTCGTTCCGTTGTCGAAGCCTTGGCGCCAGAGGCCTGCCTGGCCACGCACGTAGAACTGGTCGTTGAAATGGAAGTTCACTCCGGGCAGGAGCTCGATGGTACTCCCGGAGGAGTCTCCCTGCTTGCCGTATCCGAGGCCGACCCGCGTCTCGACGGTGAGCTGGTCTCCTGCCGCGAACCATACTCGCGCCATATGTCCGGGAGTGCCGATGTCAATCTGTGAGTCCTGGTCAGCGATCGACGTGACCTGGAGTCCAACTGCCTCCAGGGCGACTCCCCACTGGGCCGCGACGAGCGTAGGCGCCACGAGCAGGGCGAGCGTGAGAACGAATGTGCGCTTCATGGGAAATCTCCTGTCAGAAGCATAAACAGATGTTTTGTGTGCACTAATTCACGACACGTCACCAGGCAAGTCAATGATTATCTTGTCGTGGGGCCCCCTCCCGCCTACTCGCCTCTCGTCATAGACTCCAAGAACTCCTGATTATTCTGAGTCTTTTCCATGCGTGCGAGCAGAAATTCGATCGCCTCTGACGCGGGCATGTCCGCCAAGAAGTTCCTCAAGAGATAGACGCGGTTGAGCTCGGTCGGGCTCAGCAGCAGTTCCTCCTTTCGCGTGCTCGACCGATTCAGGTCTATGGCGGGGAAGATGCGCCGATCCGAGATCTCGCGACTCAGCACGAGCTCCATGTTCCCGGTGCCCTTGAATTCCTCGAAGATGACTTCATCCATGCGACTACCGGTCTCCACGAGTGCCGTAGCGATGATGGTGAGCGACCCACCGTCCTCGATGTTGCGCGCGGCCCCAAAGAAGCGCTTCGGCTTCTGCAACGCGTTGGCGTCTACTCCGCCGGACAGGATCCGGCCGGAGTGGGGCATCGTCGAGTTGTATGCCCGGGCCAGACGCGTGATCGAATCCAACAGAATCACGACGTCCTTTCCTTGCTCCACGAGGCGCTTGGCCTTCTCCATCACCATTTCCGCCACCTGGATGTGGCGCTCGGCCGGCTCGTCGAACGTGGACGCGATGACCTCCGCGTCCACGTGTTCCACCATATCGGTCACCTCCTCGGGCCGCTCGTCGATCAACAACACGATGAGATGCACCTCTGGTGAGTTCGCGGCGATCGAGTTCGCCATCGCCTGAAGCATCATCGTCTTACCCGCTTTCGGCGGAGATACGATGAGGCCGCGCTGGCCCTTGCCGATGGGCGCGATCAAATCGACTACGCGCATGGAGAGGCTTCCGCCCTCGCCTTCTACCTCCAGTTCCAGTCTTCCTTCCGGGTAGCACGGGCGCAGGTCGTCGAAGCCCGGCCGCTCCTGGGCCTCCTGAGGCTCGCGCTCGTTGATGCTCTCGACTTTCAGCAAGGCGAGGTACCGCTCACCGCTCTTGGGAGGGCGAACCTGACCGTTGACCGTGTCTCCCGTGCGCAAGTTGAATCGCTTGATCTGAGATGGACTGACGTAGATGTCATCGGGGCCGTAGAGGTAGTTCCAATCTTGGGATCGCAGGAATCCATAGCCTTCAGGCAGAATCTCCAGCACGCCCTCGGCCCGCAGGACCACCTCGGACTCAAGCAGATTCTGCTCGATCCGAAAGATCAAATCTTGCTTGCGGAGGCCCACGAAGTTGCTGATGTTCAGCTCCTCCGCGAGGTCGTGTAGTTCGCCGACGTTCTTGCTTTTCAGCTCTGCGATGTCCACGAGCGGACTCGGTGAAAGGCCGGCGAAAGGTGCCGACGAAATGGCCGCTATTGGGGGCGGCGGCAAATGATGAACGACGTCAGTCGTCAGGTGCGGAGTCGGTGCCGGTTGGCGCGCATTCGGTGTGGCCGAACGGGCCGGCGTGCGGGTGCTGCGGAATTTCTGGAAACGGGGCGATAGTAATGGGGGGTCAGAGGGTGGTCAAGCCTGCCGACCCAGGACCCTGGATTCCTCTGTTGGCGGAGTATCGACTCACCTCGCTGGCCACGGACACGGTCTTGGAGGGGACGCTCCGTCCCGACCTGACGGCCGCATCCCCTGAGGTCGTCGCCGCAATGGCAGCGTGGGGGGCGCCGGCGTACCTCCAGTACGAGGATGGCGTCACAGAGGTCGTGCTCGTTTACGAGTCACGGGCGGTCCCGGAGGCGCTCCCGTGGGTTCATGTGGCGCTCCTGGCCGCGACACTCCTCACGACGCTCGGTGCGGGCGCCCTCATGGCTGGCCTCGACCCATTCGCGACTCGGGTCCTGCAACTCGGTGACGTCGACATCCCGTATCCCTCCGGCATAGACTGGACGGAGCTCTTCTTCGGAGCGTCGTTCGCCCTGCCCTTCATGGGCGTGCTGCTAGCTCACGAGATGGGCCACTACGTCGCAGCGCGCATCCACCGAGTGCGGGTCTCCCTGCCGTACTTCATTCCCTTCCCGCCCTACTTTTCCATTATCGGCACCGTCGGGGCGTTCATTCGACTCAGGGGCCCGACGGTCCGCAGGGCTATTCTGTTCGACGTGGGCTCGGCCGGTCCGTTCGCTGGCTTTCTCGTCTCCTTGCCCCTCCTGGCAATCGGTCTCGGGCTATCGACTCGGGGACCGGGCGAGGCGACGCTGACCACCCCGTTCGCCATACAGTTCGTCGGTCAGACGGTGTGGCTGGGAAACGGACTCGCGACCCATGTCATGGCGACGCTGTTCGGCCCTGGGCCTGTCGGAGAGTATCTCATCATGCTGCACCCCCTGGCTCTCGTTGGATGGCTGGGACTCTTCGTCACCGCGCTCAATCTGCTTCCCTTCGGCCAGCTGGACGGGGGGCACATTCTGTACGCCATGGCCCCAGAGCGACATCGATTTGCGGCCCGTGCCTTCTTTCTTTGTCTCATCCCCTTGGGGTTTGTCTGGTGGGGATGGTGGGCTTGGGGCTTGCTCGTCTTGGTCGTCAATCGTGGGCGGGTGGAGCATCCGACCGTGATTCAGCGCAAGGCGGGCATTGGGCCGTTGCGACGCGGTCTCGGGTGGATCCTAATCGCGCTGTTTTTCCTGACGCTCGTCCCGGTGCCGCTCCAGCTATAGTTGCGAAAGTCGTTCGAGCTGGAGTCGCTCAAGGTCGCGTACCTAAGCGATGTTCGGCCGAGCCTACGTCTGGAAAACTTGACTTTTACGGGCCGACTCAGAAACATTCGTTTACTCAGTTTTTCATAAAACCCTAGACTCGCGGAGGGTCAGGGGTGGCACGACACAACCGAGATGGCGCGGGTGCGGACCAGCGAGGCTTCGAGTACGGAGTCAGCTACCAGCCGGACTGGCTCAAGCAGGTGAAGGTTACCCGTCAGCTGGAGACCGGTCGGCAGTCGACGAAGACGCTCTTCCGGAACCCTGCCGCGGGTCCAGAGGCCGACCCCGGTGACCGCATCCGAACCCGCATCACCTCGTCCGATCAGTCTCTGGACTTCGAGGTCGCCCTCACGGATCCCAAGTCCTCGGTGAAGCGGGTGCGGATCGCGTACGAGGTGCCGGGCGCGAACGGGCGCACAGAGGAAGTCGAGTTCACGCTGGAAAGCGAGGACCTGCCGGACGCGTAGTCCGACGCCGCGGCCCCTGCCCAGGTCGAAGGCCCGTTGTAGATTCTGGGATGTCGGTCATTGTCAGGTCCGTTGAAGCCATCGGGAGCGGCGCGTTACGCGTCATCATTGCGATCGGCAGGGGGGGATACCTCGCCGTCGACGCCTTCCGGGCGCTGCGACGGGTCCATTTCTGGGGACCCCATCTACTTCCCCAGATGTCTCGTATCGGCGTCGAATCGGTCCCGATCGCGCTGTTCATCGCCGTGTTCACGGGCATCGTTTTGGCGTTGCAGGCGTCGTACACGTTCACCGGTGCGGTGCCGCTCTACTTCGTGGGCACCCTGGTCGGCAAGACGATGGTGCTCGAGCTGGGACCCGTGCTGACCGGGCTGGCTCTCTCGGGTAGGGTAGGCGCCAATATCGCCGCCGAGCTGGGGACGATGCGCGTCACCGAGCAGATCGATGCGCTCGAAACTCTCGCGTACGATCCGGTCGCGTACCTGGTGGTTCCCCGCGTGCTTGCTGGGGCACTCATGTTCCCGGTCGTCGTCATGTTGGCCAACGCTGTCGGCGTGCTGGCCGGCTGGGGCACGGCACTGTCCCTGTTGGACATGTCATCGCAGGAGTTCCAGAAGGGGCTGCAGATCTTCTTCAGACCCTGGGACATCCAGTTCTCGATGATCAAGTCGGTGACCTTCGGCATCACGGTGACGGCGGTCGGCTGTTCGTTCGGCTACCACTGCCGTGGGGGAGCAGAGGGCGTCGGTAAGGCAGCCACCAGCGCCGTCGTCGTCGCGACGATGATCCTCCTGGCCCTGGACGCTTTTTGGGCGGCGGTGCTCCTGTGAGGCAGCCATGAGCATCGAGATGGTCAACGTCCACAAGGCGTTCGACGACCAGGAGGTGCTGAGGGGCTTTTCGCTCACGATCCCGGACGGCGAGACGGTGTCCGTTATCGGCGGTTCGGGATCTGGTAAGTCCGTAGCGCTCAAGCACATCGTTGGCCTGCTGAAGCCTGATGAGGGCGATGTGTGGATCGATGGCGAGAACGTCGGTCGGCTCGACCGGGAGTCCGTCTATCAGCTTCGCCGCAACGTCGGCTATGTCTTCCAGTTCGCGGCGCTCTTTGATTCCATGACCATCACGGAGAACGTGGGAATGGGGCTGGCAAGAATTGCCGGCCTGGACCGCAAAAAAATCAGCGCGCGGGTGGAGGAGTGCCTTCACATGGTCGATCTCGACGGATACGGTGACAGAATGCCGTCCGAGCTATCGGGGGGACAACGCAAGCGCGTGGGCTTCGCACGGGCGATCGCGACGCAGCCGAAATACCTGCTCTACGACGAGCCCACGACAGGCCTCGATCCCGTGACGTCGGCCGTCATCGACGCACTCATCGTGCGGATGGGCGACGAGCTGGGCGTCACTGGTGTTGTCATCACGCACGACATGAAGAGTGCCTTTCGAATTTCCGACCGGATCGCGATGCTCTACGAAGGAAGGATTCGGTTCGTGGGTACCCCGACCGAGCTGCAGATCACGGAGGATCCGGTCGTGAAAGGGTTCATCGAAGGGCGGCCTGAGCTGATGGAGTCTGAGCGACGATGAGAGGCCGAGAGTTCCTTGTCGGTGCCGTGATCATCGCGGCCATCGCCGTCGGCGTAGGGGGCACCCTCTGGCTGCAGGGGCGGACTTTCGGCCCGATTGTGAGCGTCGACGTGCTCAC
>JAOTVA010000245.1 GCA_029863645.1 Gemmatimonadota bacterium | reverse complement strand
CCTACCCGTCCGGGAGCGCGGCCGTGGTCTTCAGCCTCGCCACGACGGTTGCCGATGCGGTCGATCGCCTGCCCGTGACGGTGGTGTTGTACTCCGGCGCCACGTTGAATGCGTGGGCGCGTCTGAACAGCGACCGCCACTGGCTCAGCGACGTGGCGCTCGGCGCGCTCTACGGGGTCACGGCCGCGAAATTGGTCAACGGCGAATGGACCGTGTTCGGGATCGAGCTGCCGTCGTTGTGGACGGACGGGCGCTCCTCGGGTCTGGCCTATACGTTCAGGTTCTGACGGTGCCCTCACGACACCATCCCGCCGGTCGCTCGACGAAGCAGCTCGGTGACCCGGGCCAGCGCGGCCGCGATCTTCGCCATTTCCGGGTCGACGAGGTCCCACTCGCGCTGCTCGATCGCTTCACGGATACCGGGTAGGGTCTTCACTCCGTAGCCCGTATAGAAGCCCGGCGCGTAGATCATGTGGCGGAACCAAGGCCGACCTGGCAGGCCCTCTTCATCGGTCAGGGCCTGCTCGACTTCCTGCAGGATGCCGTTGATCTCAGCGAGCCGCGCCGGCGTCAAAGATCCGCTCTGGAGGCCGTCGGCCAGCGTCCGGTCCAGGTCGGTCGAGGCGCGCTCGAGACTCGCCAGCGCGTTCTGGACGGGCGCGAAGTTGAAGAAGGGCACCACGTCTTCGGCGGTGGGTGGGACGTACGTCTCCGTGGGATCGGCTTGTAGGCGAAACGCGTCCATCTCGACGAGTCGGTTGTGGCGCTCCGTCTCTTCGCGCATGTCGTCCGCGAGTTCCTCGACCTCACCCAGATACCGCTCCACGGTCGTGACGTAGTTCGCCATTCTCATGGGCAGCACGTCCGCGTCGGCGAAGCGGAGAACGAGGCGTCCGGCGACCTGAGCGAGCGCGACGCCGTACCGGAAGCCCGGGTCGCCGAAGCGCGTGTAGTGGTCGAAGGAGTCGAATTGCGAGTGATAGGACCCGCCGCCGTTCTCGCCGCCGAACCCGATATTGAGCGTCGTGATGCCTAGATGCTGAAGGAAGGGCGTGTAGTCGGAGCCCGAGCCCAGCGGGGAGATCCGTAAATCGCCGTCACCCTGAGCCTCCGGTGCGCCGCTGACGGCGCGACGGGCCCGACTCCTCTCCCACACCGACACGCCGGTCTGGGGATCTTGGACCTCCTTGGCGACTTCGTTGAACACGCGCTCGAGCGAGTGCGACCCGCCCGCGTTGAGGAATCCCCGTCCGTTGCCGTCCGAGTTGAGATAGAGTACGGCCTTCTCGTGCAGTTCGTCCCTGTGATGCTCGGCCCACTCGGTCGACCCAAGCAGTCCCGGCTCCTCGGCGTCCCATCCCGTATAGACGATGGTGCGCTTCGGACGCCAGCCGGTGCGGGCCAGCTCACCCACCGCGCGCGCCTCCTCCAGGAGCGCCACCATGCCGGAGGTGGGATCGGCAGCGCCCATGGCCCACCCGTCGCGGTGGTTCCCGCGCACGACCCACTCGTCAGGAAAGTCCGACCCCTGCATGACGGCGATCACGTCGTAGGCGGGCACGAGGTCCCAGTTGAACTCCACGTGCAGACGGACCGTGGCTGGCCCGGGCCCGATGTGATAGGTGATCGGCAGCCCCCCTCGCCAAGAGGCTGGTGCTACAGGGCCCGCCATAGCTTCCAGCAAAGGAAGCGCATCCGCGTAGGAGATGGGAAGCACGGGAATCTTCATGATGGTGGGCGCTTCCTCTACGGTGTAGCGCTGGGCGTCCGGCGTCGCCCCGACGAACGGGGTCAACGGGTCGCCCGGATAAAGCGGCATGTCCTGCACCGCACCGCGCTGCACCCCGTGCTCCATGCGATACGGACCGTCCGGGTAGACGTCACCCTGGAAGTAGCCGTCGTCCCGAGGATCGGAGTAGATAATGCAGCCGATGGCGCCGTGCTCATACGCCACCTTCGGCTTGATGCCGCGCCATGAGCCGCCGTAGCGAGCGATGACGATCTTGCCCTCCACGTCGATGCCGCGCCGCTCGAGCTCCTCGTAGTCCGACGGGATGCCATAATTGACGTAGACAAGCTCAGCGGTCACGTCACCGTCCGCCGAATACGCGTTGTACGTCGGCAGCCGATCCTCTTCGATGCCCGACGTCGCGTCCCCGGGCAGCGTCGGCTCGCGCAGGCGGGCCGTGTACCTGGTGGGCGAGACGAGCTCCAGCTGACGGATGCGCGGCGTGGGGAAGAGCACCTGGTATTCGTCGAGCCGTGTCTCGAAGCCCCACGAACGGAACTGCTCCACCATCCACAACGCGGTCTCACGGTTGTGCGGCGACCCCGTGTAGACCGGCTTGGACGTGATGTAGCGCATCCACTGCTCGAGGTTGCCGGCGTCGAGGTATGAGTCGAACCGCCGCTCGAGCTCGAGCTGACGGGCTCCGGACTCGGCCGTGAACCCCAGCATCGGAGGCGAGGCCTGCTGCGGCACCGCAGCCTGGAGGGTCGCCAGGGCCATGAAAACGGTGAGCGAGCGAGTCAGAAGCCGCGTCTTTCGTGTCATCGGTCGAATCCCCTAGTCTACCAGCGAAGCTCGACCCACATCAAAGCCGAGGTGGTCACTGTGAACCATGTGTTTCGATTCTGCGCGCTGCTGCTGCTGTCGGCAATCGGCCCCCTGGTGAACTCGGCCGACGCGCAGGTGCTGACCATGCCGTTGCCTCCCTTGGGAGCGAACCAGGAGATGCGGGTCGTCGAGGTCAACCTGGCGCCCGGGCAGGAGTCCGACCCGCACAGGCACAACGCGCATGTGTTCGTCTACGTGCTCGAGGGGCGGGTGAACATGGCGGTCGCGGGGGGAGATGTGGTGACGCTCGGGCCGGGCGAGATGTTCTACGAGAGCCCAGACGACATCCACCAGGTATCCCAGAACGCGAGCGCCACCGAGACGGCCAAGTTCTTGGTGCACATGATCAAGGCAGTAGGGGCGCCGGTCACCGTGCCGGCACGGGAGTAGCCCCGCGTATCTACCGCTCGAAGACG
>JAOTVA010000013.1 GCA_029863645.1 Gemmatimonadota bacterium | reverse complement strand
AACGGCTGCGACCACTGCGAGGTCCGCGGTCGGGCACTCCTGAGTATCGATCACCCGCACCTCGATGGCCCCGCGGTCGAAGCGCGCGATGGCGCCCCTCGCATTAACCCACTCGTGGCGCAGCACGCCCTCCGGGTCGTGTGGGGCGAGGTCGGCGTAGATGCGCTGCAAAATGTCCCGCTCGTACTGTTCGCGTCCGGTCCCCATCTCGGGGATGACCTGGCCGGCCACCGACGGGATCCGCCGGGCGTTCTGGCGATACGCCACGAGCCGTCCGTCCACTGCGGTGCCGGCTGATCCGTCCTGGAAGGGGGAGGAGGCAGCCAGCGCCGGAATCAGCGGTAGGACGATGCGTATCGCCGAATGGAGTCGCCAGAACTCCTCGTCGGTAGCGAACGGCAGGTTCAGGTGAGTGCTTTGGAGGTTCGCCCACCCGTGGCCGGAGCAACCGAAGATGCGATCGAAGGTGTGGTATACGTCGGTGTACTCATGAGGCCACAGCTCGGTCTCGGTGGCGGGGTCCATCCACGGATGCATCGCGCCCGGCATCAGTAATGCCCCCATGCTCTCCAAGGCGCGATTGGCCCGCTGTGCGTTCTCGTGGAACTGAGCCGCGAGGCCGTGAAGATCTGCTGCCGGGCCGTTCGTCTTCAGTTCGAGCACATGGAGGGTCAGTTCGTTGGACCAGGCGATGTCACCGAGCTCGATTTCGGAAGCGGGCTCACCAGCCACCGCGGCGATGAGCTCGTCGCATACCGGTTTCACGTTCAACGTGTCGGAGTCGACGATCATGAACTCGATCTCGACGCCGTAGACGTCGAAGAGGCCTGGCGTCACGACGGACCTTCTCCGCGCCGGTCGAGTCGTGACCTGAACCAGGCAGCGATCTCGTCGTAGATCGTATCCTTGAGTAGGGCGTCTTCGTACCCGGCATCGAGGTTGGGATTGTCATTCACCTCGACGACCATGATGCGGCCGTCGACGACCTTGGCGTCGACGCCGAAGAGGCCGTCGCCGAAGAGCGCCGCCGCACGAACGGCGGTATGGATGAGTCCAGGAGGTGCGTCCTCCATCGGGACCGCCTCTACACGTCCGTAGCGATCGGTCTGACCCTTTCGCGAGACGATCTGCCAGTGTCCCCGGGCCATGTGGTATCGGCAGAGAAAAAGCGGCTTGCCGTCCAGGACCCCGACCCGCCAGTCGAATTCCGACGGCGCGAACTCCTGAGCGATGACGAGTTCCGACTCCTTGAGGAGTTCCCCGAGTCGCTCCGCGGCCTCTTCCGCGGTCGTCACCTTCACGACCCCGATTGAGAAGGCTCCGTCGGGCTTCTTGAGCACGCACGGAAGTCCGACCCGTTCCACGAGTTCTGCGGCGTTGCCGTCGTGCATCACATAAGTGCGCGGCGACGGGATCCCATGCCGAGCGAATACTTCGGCCTGATAGACCTTGTTCGTAGAGCGCACGATGGCTTCGGGATCGTCCATGACGACCATGCCCTCCGCCGCAGCGCGTGTCGCGAACCGATACGTATGGTGGTTGACGAACGTCGTCTGCCGAATGAACAGCGCGTCGTACTCGGCGATGCGCCCGTAGTCCTCTGGACCGATGATGTCGGCCTCGATACCGTGGCGGGCCGCAGCCTTGATGAACTTCTTGATTGCGCGCTCGTCCGATGGAGCCTCTTCGTCCTCGGCGGACCAGAGGATCGCCAGGTCGTACCGGAGAACCGTCTTCCGCGGCGCGGTATGGCGGCGGGAGAAGTACGTCTGCGCGCTTTCGATCACGAATTCGCGGTGCGACTCGGGGACTTCGGAAGCGGCACCTAGACGGAGGTTGGTCATGCGCCACTCGTCCGAGGCACGCTGAAACCGCGCGATGAGGATTGGAGCGGGGAACTGGTTGAAGAGGGTGCGAGCGATGCGGTCGTACTTCTTCGCGAGGGGGCGGCCGAAGTAGATGCTGAGCGTGAAGTCGTTGGTCTTGAGCGGCGCGAATGCGCGCCGCATATCGTCGTCGAGGTCTTCCGAGGCCCCGCGCAGCAACGAGAGGTGTCCGAGGGCTTGTACCGTCGCGACCGACGGCATGGGACGATGTCCCCTCGCGGCCGCCAGGAGCGACACGTAATAGCCGACGCTCTGATAGCCGATCCGGCGACACATGTTGTAAACCGCCGCCCGCTTCATCTCGGCAAAGCGCGGCTCGACCAGATAAGAGCGCGCGGCTACCACTTCCACGCCATCCAAAACGAAGGGCCACCGCTTCGTGTTTTCGACCACGATGAGCGACCGCATCAGGTGGCATCCGTCGGCTCGACGTACAGGAGGTTCCCGTCGTAGGACAGCACGCCCAACATGATCGCGCCCAGAAGCCTGACGATGCCGACCCTGTAGTTGTGTCCCTCAGCCAGCGGGTTATCCAGATAGGGGTCGGCGACGAGGACCGAGTCCGTATGGGGGTCGTAACCGTGCAGCACGACGAAGTGGCCGGTCGGAAAGCCCTTAATCGAGTCGTACGTGGCGCCACCCACCTCGTCGTAAATCTCCCGGGCACACCCATAGAGGTACGTGGCAGACAAGCCGGTCATGATCGGGAGGCCACGGGACAGGATGCGCCGGATCAGGTCTGGCGTTAGTTCCTCGAAGCGGATGGAGCCACCTGCCTCCAGGTATTCGATGTGGGCCGAAGTCGCCGCCTGGAGCCTCCGAGAAGATTTGGCCTCCGCCTGCTGCCGGAGGCGGTCGGGCAAGTGGAGTTCCGCCTCGGCGAACCACGTCGGATCGAAGAGCTCGAGGTTGTACGTGTAGATGGTCGCCCGGTATCCGCGCGTGAGCGCGTGTGCGCCTAGATACGCCGCCAACGTGCCGCCGGTGCCGAGACGGGTCACCTCTTCGACGACGCGATCGAGTGGGAGCTCGTCGCCGAAGAAGCCGTACACGGCTTGGAGGCATGCCGGGCCGCACGTTTCGTCTGTCGGCTGCGCCAAGATCTCGAGCGTGAGCTCTGTATCCACCGGACCTACCTCCAAGGGATGCCGACGGGGTCGCCGAGAAACGCTCGGTCGGCCGTAGCGGAGGGAGAATTTAGCGCCCCGGACGATCCCGGTAGAGTCCAGCACGCTGGCGTGCCGTCGCGTCGGGCCGCATCCTGACGGAGCCTGTCCTATTGTCCGAGGGAGGTCCGACCCGCATGGCCGCTGCTGAATCGCCAGGGCCCAAGAAGCAACGCAAGCGAAAGCACACCGTGAGAAGCGCCATGAGCCGCCTCGTGGACCGAGCGCACAAGCCGCCGGGATCCGCGCCGGGTGCCCTGGTCCACACAGGCGAGAAGAAGGTCGAGCAGGTACGCATCCGGCTGATCGACTACAACGTCGAGAAGCTTCTCGAACGGACGCTCGAAGGTGTCGATGAATCGTTTCCGTTTGCAGACCGGGAGCCCGTCTCGTGGATCAATATCGACGGGCTGCACGACACCGCGGTGGCGGAAGCAGTCGCTGACCGTTTCAACGTGCATCGGTTGGCCCTCGAGGACGTGCTCTCGCCGAACCAGCGGCCGAAGGTCGAGAACTACGAGGACCACTACCTCGTCGTACTGAAGATGCTCTCCTACGATGCGGAGTCGGAGTCGGTAAACGCCGAGCAGGTCAGCCTGGTTGTCGGTGACAAGTATCTGTTCTCGTTCCAGGAGCGGTACGGAGACGTGTTCGAGCCGGTGCGCGAACGCATCCGCCACGGGAAGGGACGGATCCGGTCGCGCGGCACGGACTACCTCGCCTACGCGCTAATGGACGCCGTAGTCGACAACTATTTCCGCATCCTGGAGTCCATCGGAGACACCATCGAAGATCTCGAGGAGGCGGCGCTGGGCCAGCCTAACATCGAAACGCTCCATCGCATCCACCACCTCCGCGGCGAGATGCTCGTCGTTCGACGGGCCGTATGGCCCCTGCGAGAAGTGCTCGGCCAGTTGTACCGCGGGGAGATCGGACTCGTGACGGAAGAGACACGACTCTTTCTGCGGGACGTGTACGATCACGCGGTGCAGGTGATCGACACGACGGAGACGCTACGCGAGGTCCTGTCCGGCGCCATGGACCTCTATCTGTCCGGCGTGAGCAACCGCATGAACGAGGTCATGAAGGTGCTCACCATCATCGCCACCATCTTCATTCCGCTTTCGTTCTTCGCGGGCCTCTACGGCATGAACTTCGAATACATGCCGGAGCTCGGGGTGCGCTGGGCCTATCCGGCGCTGCTGGCGTTCATGGCGACGGTTTCCGGCGGGATGCTCTGGGCGTTCAGGCGAAGGGGCTGGCTCTAGCCGCTTGCGAACGGCCTAGTGAACGATGTTGCGCCCCTGCAAGTGTGAGATCACGGCGCCCATGAGCAGGGGGCGCACCCGGTAGCGCAATTCCTCTTCGATCTCGGAGCGGGCGTCCTCATTCTCTCCGCCGCTGTTCAGCGATTCGAGGAGATGGCGGTTTCTCAGGGATTCGATGACTTGATAGCTCTCCTGCCTGCTGACCCGAAAGATCAGGTCGTGCTCGTGCAGCGTGAGAGAGCGGTGCTCGAGGAATGCCTTGAGCGAGAAGTTCTGCGTGAGGTCGAGGGCGTCCAGTACCGAGAAATCCGGACGCTCAGGTTGACGCATCAGGACACCTTCCCCGGACGTGAAGTCCGCGGACTTGAGCCACTGGTAGAGCGCGAGTCCGAGATATCCGCCGGAGGTCCGATAGAGACGGTCGAAGAAGTCCGATTCGAGCTGACGCTGGAAGTCTTCGGAGTGTCGGATACGCTGAAGTCTACGTCGCAACCTGTACACGCTTCCGGTCGGTTCCTCGTAGCGAATCGCGAGGCCGCTCCGCCTGTGGCGCACCATGATCGCCGTGCGCATCGCTGACACATCGAGAGGTTTGAGGTCGAAGACATCGACCTGTGAGACCGCCGTCGGCTCGGAAATCGCGACGAGCTTCCAAGCCGACGTCGTAATGCCGGCGATCCAGAAGACCCGAGGCTCCGTTTCTGCCATGAGCGTGAGTAGTCGCTCGATGAGGTCGGTACCGCCGGGGACGCGGAGATACAGGTGCTCGAGGTTGTCCAGAGACACAGCCGAGGGGAGATCGCTCGCTTTGGCCTCGAAGATGGCGCTGGACAGGTCAGCCAGCGAGTCTGTGGGCGCTAGGCCCAGTAGCTGTGCGAGATATGTCGCGAGACCCGCCTCATCGGTGACTCGGTCATTCAGCGCGGCGCGCTTGACGGAGCCGCCGTCCTTTTCGATCGCGGCCGTGAGCACGTTGAGGAAGCTCGTAAGGCCGGTCCCCTGACGGGCCCGCACGATGAGCGGGACGCCGTCGTCGTCGTGCCATCCCCTCCAACGCGCCATGGCCTCTTCGAGGTCGATGTCTCGACCCGCGAGGAGCACGCCGTCCGATAGCGGCGACAGGGTAAAGAGTCTCTGGTAGACTAGGGGGAGGCCCGCAATTGATGCGTCCGCGTCAGCGAGAGCTCGGAGTGTCCGGGTGGACGAGGCAGGAGGTGGCGTGCTTCCCACCATCGCGCTTCCTTTTCGCAGGATGCGCGCGCCCACTTGGCGGACCCGCGACGCGACGAGCACCACGCGGCGCCACGCTCGCTGCACGGGCGGTCCCCAGCGTTCCTGCATCCAGGTCCACAAATCCGTCGCGCGAGAGCGGGCCGCGAAGAGGCGGGCTTCCATGCGGCCGGCCTCGACCCGATCGACCAAGGCGATTGAGCCGTCTGCGATCTCAGCGGCGAGCCGACGCTGGGCATCGGCCACGGCCTTGTCCAGCTGGGTGACCTGGGCACGAAGCGCGTCTGCGATGCTTTGAAGCGCACCACCTACGAGATCGTCCGCGCGATCACCGGAACCGGGCTCATCGGACTCCAACTCCCGGAGCGCCTCATCGCGCGCGAACGTGTAGACCGCGCCCAGCTCCGAGACATCTGTCCGGACGGTGTCGATGGCGTCGACGAGCCCTGCGGTCGAAGAACGAATGCGCTCGATACGGAGCGCATCGAACGACTGGCGCGCGAGCTCCTGTATCGGGAGTGGCCGACGCTCGGCCTTGCGTTTGCCAGTCGGCGCCTTGGCTTCGACGTCATGAATCTCGAGAGTCGCCGGTGCCTGCCGGATCATCGCCAGCAGGGCCTCGATCGTGGTGTCCGAAAGATCTTGTAGTGCCGAGTCGACGGCGGCCTCGTCGGGGATCGCTCGTCCCGCCGGCTCGAGGGCGGCTGACACGGCAGCGTCCACTTCCTCGAGGCGGGTGCCGAGCCCATACTCTCCGGGCTGGACGAGTTCGGCATGAAGTGCATCTAGCGTCGCAGCGATCTCGTTCAACTCGGTGACGCTGGCCAGACACCGGTCACGGAACTGCCACACGGTGCGGCGCCGCACGGCCGTGGCGCCGGACAGAATACCGAGTAGGGCGATGTAGACATTGACCCTCGCGCCCACACCGGCGTCCCAGTCTTGCAGCGCCTCAGCCTGGTTTGCGAGGTCGCGAAGGGACGAGGAAGGCTTCTCGGCCTTCGGCTCGAAAAGAAAGCTCCCCGCAACCGCTAAGTCTGCTTCCAGCGCGCTGCGGCACGACCCGAGGTTCTGGCGCGCGGCGGCTAAGGCCTCGGCGAGGGGCTCTTCGGCAATGAGTGTGTCGAGGCTCGCTTGGAGTGCGCCAGCGGCTTCGCGGACCGCGCTCCAAACCTCCGCCCCGTCGTCTTCCTCGGGACGCTCGGCTCGCACAAGGGCGGGGACCGCGATTGCCCCCCAGCGTACCAACGCCAGCTCGAGCCGGTGGCTCCATCCGCCCCAAGCAATGAGCGCGGCCGACCCGGTCGCGTTTTGCCCCGGCACCACGAACCGGTCGATGTGGTCTGCGACCGCCCCACGGAGAGGGAGCGTGCGCTCGCCACCTGCACGGCGCGCACCGCTGAAGACCTTGGCGAGGACCTTGCCGAATCGCCTGCCCAACCGGTCCGAGGGCGCAGAACTCAAAGCCCCGTCCGGCCAGGGAACGGTCTCCCCAGCCGGGAGCGCCTCGCAGCGCGTTGCGGCCTCCTCGAAGGCCCCTTCCAGTGCTCGCGCAATGATCGCCGTCGGACCGCCTCCGGAGAACAAACCGTGCAGCGGCCCGAGCAGGTCGGCATCCAACACTCGGCGATATTCCAACAGGCGCTCGGCCCGCACCTTCCATTCGGATGGCGGGTCCTGGTCGAGGCCCTGGGCCTGGATGACCTCGCGGTGACGCTCTGTGCCTGCGCGTACCACGGCCATCACCCCGTGCTCCAGCGATCCCCCGAGCTCGGTCCATGCCTCGTGAAAGGGCTCGTGGCACGCAACTGCCGCCGCTTTGCTCGGTTCCGTCACCGCTTCCTCAGTCGCCATGACCATCCCGGTCCTTCGGAGCGTCCGTTCCCGCGGCGGACTGATCTACCAGGTGGCGGAGGAAGTGCTCGGGTTTGAGCAATCCCGCCTCGCGGAACCCGGCGCGTGCGCGCTCGGTCACGTCGCTCTGGAACTGGAACTCCAGGCGTGGATCGAGGACGTATGCCTTGACGCGCACGCGGGTCAGGAACGTCTCCTTGAATACATCGGCCACCAGAACCACGATGGGCTTGTTCAGGTAGACGTACTTCGAGCTCGCGGCTGCATTGAACGCGATTCGCTTTGCCAGCGCCTCGTCGGCCCATCCCGGCAAATACAGGTCGGTGACCACCTGACAGTTGAGCTCACCGGCGTTCGCGTTGGCGACCTGGTGGTCGACGACCTCGGAGTTCGGCACACTCACGAGGTTGTCATCCGGGGTGACCATTCGCGTGGAGCGCAGGCCGATCGACACCACCTCACCGTACGTGCCACTGACGCTGATCTTGTCGCCGACCTGGAAGGGCTGGTCGAAGACCAGGATCATGCCGCCGAAAAGATTCTTGAGCAGGTCCTGGGCAGCGAATCCGACAGCGACGCCGACCGCGGCCGCTGCCGCGACCAGACCCTGGTAGTCGATCTGGAAGATGACCCGAACGATCAGGTAGGCGGCGAAGATCCAAAGGACGATGCGGACGATAGGCACCAGTCGCTTGTAGAAAAGGCGCCGGCTCGCGTTGCGTTCGGCCAGAGCATCCAGGATCCAAACCAGCCCGCGGATCGAGAGGTTGAAGATGATGACGACGATCGCGGACCAGACCACGCCGAGACCGAAGTTCCGTACCTGCGCTCCCGCCTCACCGAGCACATCTCCGGAGTCGGTCAGTCGCCGCGCGCTGTCGGCGGGCACGACGACGTTCGCCAGCGAATCGAGACGACGGTTGATAACCTCCTGATTCGCCAACAGCTGGTCGAGACGCTGGTCGGTGGTCAGGGCTTGGGCAGCTCCGGTAACAGGCGGAGTGGCCTGTATGACCTCTGCGGCTGGCGGAACAGCGGCCGTCGCGGCTGCTGCTGCGGTCGTGTCGGCAGGAACGACCACAGGCGCCGCGACCGAAGCCGTATCGTCCACTCCCGTAGTCGGGGCCGACGCGGCGGGGGTGAAGGCGGTTGTGTCTGCGTCGGTGGTCGCGGGCTCCCCGCCGAAATAGCCACAGGCGCCCAGAATCAGTAGGGCGGCCGGCATGGCTGTGCGGGCACGGAGCGGCGACGACATCGCCGAGCGAACGAAAGGGGCAGAGTTCATGGAAGTGTGAAAGGTCCAGCAAGGTGCTCGGGTCGTCAAATCCCAGGTAGCCACTCCCTTAGATCGCCTTGGGACGCCGGAGTCACCATTCGGCCTGGGTGAGCTACCTTCCCGGCTATGAGCACTGTTTTGTCGGGGATCCGCGTATTGGATTTCGGCCGCTACATCGCCGGGCCGTACTGCGCGTGCCTCCTGGGCGACATGGGTGCGGACGTGATTCGCGTCGAGAAGCGCGGTGGTAGCGAGGACCGCTGGACGAGTCCGATCGCGGAGGGTGGAGAAGGCAGCCTCTTCATGCAGGTTAACCGCAACAAGAGAGGCATCACGCTCGATCCCCGCAGCGACGAGGGTCGGGAGGTCGTGAAGCGCTTGGTCGCAACTTCGGACGTGGTCGTGGCGAATCTCCCTCCCCAGACGCTCGAGTCCATGGGATTGGACTACGCGACGCTGATCGAGTCGAAGCCCGACATCATCCTGGCCACCGTCTCGGCATACGGGCACGGCGGTCCGTGGAGCCATCGCGTGGGATTCGACGGAGTGGCTCAGGCCATGTCGGGTGCGATGTACCTCACGGGGCACGAGGACGAGCCCATGCGGCTGTACTACCCTTGGGTCGACTTCACCACGGCCATGCTCACGGCGTACGGCACGATGGCGGCGCTCATGGAGCGGCAACGCTCCGGGCGGGGTCAGCAGGTCGAGGGCGCGCTCCTGATGTCTGCGTTGACCGTTGGGAACGGCACGCTCATCGAGCAGGACGTCATCCAGTCAAACCGTGTCGCGTCGGGGAACCGCGGTCAGATCGCGGCGCCATCGGACTGCTTTCGCACCAAAGACGGCTGGGTGCTGGTCATGGCTATCGGCCAGCCGCTCTTCGAGCGATGGACGCGTCTCATGGGTGAGGATCACTGGCTTTCCGATCCGCGCTTCGCCGACGACATCTCCCGAGGAAACCACGGCGAGTTCGTGAGCGAGCGCATGGCCCGCTGGTGCGAGCCACGGACGACGGAGGAGTGCCTGGCCGAGCTCGACGCGGCCCGGATCCCGGCCGGGCCGGTCTATTCGCCCCAAGAGGCGCTCGACCACGAACACGTGCGGGCGATGAAGTTCATGGTGCCCGTGGACTATCCGGGGCTACCCAAGCCGGCTCCAGTGGCCGACACGCCTGTCCGGCTCTCGGAGACACCTGGCGGGATTCGCCACCGGGCCCCGGTGCTCGGGGAGCACACCGATGAGGTATTGGCAGAGATCGGCTATGACGAGGCGGCGATCGTCGCCTTGAGGGCCTCCGCGGTAGTCTGAGTATGGCCCTCACTTCCCATCCAGGAGGTCCGACATGACGAGACGATCCCCGACCGGTGTCCTAGCGGCTTGCGCGTGGATGGTGGCGGTTCCTGCTGTGGCCCAGGACTCAGACGGGCGGGCCGAGCTCTTTGCTCACTCCGAGGAGTTTCGCCGGGAGGTCATCCGAGTCACCGACGGCGTATATGTCGCGGTCGGATTCGCGCTCGGCAACGCGATCCTGGTCGAAGGGGATGACGGGGTCATCATCATCGACACCACCGAGGGCACGGATGCCGCCCGCGAGATCAAGGCGGAGTTCGATCGCATCACGACGAAGCCTGTGGCTGCGGTCGTCTACACGCACAGCCATCCCGACCACATACGAGGGACAACCGTCTTCGTCGGTGACGGCACCCCCGAGATCTATGTGCACGACTCCTTTCTCCCGGAGAATCGTCCCACCCAAGTAGGGCGCGGCGCACGAGAGGGAGGGAACCAGTTCGGCGGTGCCCTGCCGGACCCGGTGCGCCCCAACGCAGGCATCGGTCCCCGGCTCGTGCTCGGGGGCGAGAATGGGTACATGGAGCCGACCGTCGCCTTTCAGGGTGAGCGATACCTGTTCGAGGCCGCTGGAATCCAGGTGGAGCTGGTCCACGCGCCCGGAGAGACGGACGACCAGATCTACGTCTGGCTGCCCGAGCGTCGAATTCTCTTCCCGGGCGACAACTTCTACCGGGCGTTTCCGAACCTCTATGCGATCCGGGGCGTCCCCCTTCGCCGCGTGGACTGGTGGGTCGAGAGCCTGGCCAAGATGATCGCCGAGGACCCCGAGTACCTCGTCCCCAGTCATACCCGCCCCATCGTGGGGAACGCGAACGTCGTCGCGGCCCTGCAGGCCTATCACGACGGGGTGAAGTCGGTCTTCGACCAGACGATGGCGGGCATCAACCGAGGACTTCGCCCCGACGAGCTCGCAGAGGCGGTGCGTCTGCCCGAGGAACTCGCCCAGAATCCCTATCTGCGAGAGTTCTACGGGACCGTAGAGTGGTCGGTACGCACGATCTATTCCTATCACTTGGGTTGGTTCGACGGGAACGCCACCAGTCTGTTCCCTCTGTCAGACGACGATCGCGGGGCTCGTGTGGTCGAGCTCGCCGGGGGTGTGGTACCGTTGCTCGCGGTAGGCGCGGCAGCGTTGGGTCGGGAGGACTATCAGTGGGCGGCGGAGGTGGCGGACTACGTCCTGGCCGTGGACGAGGAGAACCGGGAGGCGCGCCTTTTGAAGGCGGAAGCACTCGAGGCGCTCGGCGAGGTTCAGATCAGTGCGAACGCTCGGAACTGGTACCTGACCAGCGCCCAATGGCTCCGTGAGCAGGCTGGCCCGAGGTGAAGCTCGGGCCGAGCCTTCGACCTAGCGCCTGACGAGGGTCTCCTCGGTTTCCTCGATGATCTCTTCAGCGTCAGTCGGGAGCAGCAACCGCTCGTTCACCAGAGCGCCGGCCTTCCCCGCCACCGCGTACACGTACATCTGGGGGCTGGCGTAGCGCTCTTCAATCGAGAGTCGGGGGTCACCGGACGCCTCGCGTTCTGCTCGGGTGGATGCGAAGGGAATGTAGGACCCGGAGCCTGCGCACTGCCCGCCCGAACCGAATCCTTCCCGGCGCAGGTTCCACCCTGTATAGGTGCCCAGAGGCACAGCCAGGTGCGGGTGCTTGATGCCGTCGACCATGTTGCCGTCCGCGTCCACACGGCCTACGAGCACCGTATACGCGTCGCCCGATGTGGGCGGAATCGACGAGAAGTCACGAGCCTCCAGCGGGTTGTAGCTACCGCTGAACATCACGCCCGGGATATGAGGAAAGGAGAGGGACGATGCAGGGACCAGGCCACCGTTCTCCACGGTCGGAAAGCGACTCGCCGGGGGCGGCGTGCCGGCCACGACCCAGTCGTACAAGGCGACGGTGAGCGCCGTCTGAATCTCAGAGATGGGCATCGGGCTGTTCAGGTTCTGGCAGATGCCCCGATCGGTCTCGGTGAACACTCCACGACCGCCACCATGTCGGGTCCCCGCGATGATATAAGCGCGCACGTTGTCGGGCAGCTCGATGTGGCCGCCGACAGGGTCGGTCACGATGAGCGACGACCGGCCTTGGTAGACTTCGGCCTCGCCGTCGGTGTGAATGATCTTCGGGCACGTATTCGTGCGCGAGCACCGGACCTGGAGCCCGTCTGTCCGACCCGTGATGGGATCGGTCAGCGTGGCATACGTGAATGGGAACTGGTCCCCTGGATAGAAGTGGTCTTCGTGCTGCTTCTGCCACCTGCCGGGCTGACTGAACTGGTAGTTGGTGAAGGTCTTTCTCGAGCCCGCGATGTGCGGGTGGATGCCGTCGAAGACGATGCGGCCCTGGACGTCTTCGTTGAATCCCTGATAGAGCATGTCGCGTTGGTAGCGGCCGCTCTGGGAGTTGCCGAAAGAGATCGCCACGGATGCGAGCCCGGGTGAGGCGAGCGGATTGGCGTTTCCGACGTCGTCAGCCTCCCGGTAGCGCAGGAACGAGATCGCGTCACGCATCGCCACGAACCCGAGCCCCATCACGACTGGGTCCTTAGCCTCGTATACGAATTCGTAGATCGCCCCGCCGTCGAATCCTGCGGGCCGCTCGATACGAATCTCGGTGGGGTTCGTGAAGCGCCAGCGCAGGTCGGCGGGCGTGACGCGGGGGCTCGTCAGATTCCGGCGAACCGTGAGTGTCGCGCGACTCGGTTCGAGCGTCGCGGTCGGGTAGCTCAGGCGGCCCTGCGACACGGGATCGTCGTCGTTGAAGATGAACTCCTCGAGCGCAGGGCCGACGATCGGAGTGCCGTCCGCGTTCCGAGCGACGGGCAGCGTCGGTACGACATTGCGGTCGTTGGGGACCAGGTCGCCTTGCCAGCCGACGCGCACCAGGGCGAACCCCATATCGAGAAGGACTCGGTCGCCGGCCCCGGCGCCTCCCCTGTTGGGCACGGTGTGGTAGATCGCCCGATTCCAACGCGCCATGTCGATGGGCCGGTAGATCTCGACGGTCGTGCTGTATTCGACCCGTCCGCGAGCATTGCGAGGGGCACGGTCGATGTTGACGATGTCTCGGTGCCTCGGATCGGCGGGGTCGACCTCGCCGAACGCCGTTCCGCGCAGGCGCTCGTAGCGGCCGACGTCACCGAAACTCGTACCGTCGAGTGCGGGGGACTCGACCACGTCGATGTCGAGACGCGTGATCTGCCCAGCTACTTCCACCGCGAAGAGCGGCAGGCAAATGGCAGCCGTGAGGAAGGGTACGGCGTGGCGCGTCGTCATCGATCTACTCCTCCGCGAACGTCTACTGAGGCCGAGCGCCACGGTAGGTCGTCGCCGACGGGACGTCCAGGGCGTACCCCCTACGTTCGGTATCGTCGGTCGACTTCCTGTCGGATGTCGTCCAGCGAATCGCCCTGCTTCGTCATCTGGTATGTGAGGATCGCTTCCTGCATGCAGATGTCGCAGCCGGCACCGTGGTCCGTCAGGAAGCAGTCCAACAATGAGTAGTGCCCGAACGTGTTGCGGCAGAGGCAGTAGCAGTAGACGCCGTCCATCATCTCCGGCATCTCGGCGGCCATCTCGTACACCTCGCCCACGCCAGGGCTGTTGGCGTATCGGGCTGCTGGCATCACGTGCATCTCGTGTGCGTCGATTCGTGGGGCGGGGTGGTGCGAAAGCGCACTTCGCGGACCCGCCACAAGAGCCACGACGACCAATGCGGCGACCACGCTTCCGGACATGATCCAGATGGGCGTCTTGTTTACCCCACCCTGGCCAGGACCTTCGCGCCCACCGCGTCTGCGAGCTGCTCGACTCATTCCGCCCTCCGTGGTATACGTGTCGACTGATTCATGCCTACCCTCACATGGGCATGGCGTTCATGCTTCGGTTCATCTCGGTCATCGGGTCGATGACCCCGTAATTTCCCATCCTCATGGGGTTGCCGCCGAGGAAGACCCTGGCTCCCACCGAGATCGCCCAGAACGAAGTGGTTCCGAACAGGTCCGTAGCGGCTATGCCGCCCTGGTCGGCTCGGACCTGGTGATGCTGCACCTCGAAGAAGGGGCGAAGGCTCCACGGCTGCCCCGTAAGCTCGTACGCATAAGCCGCCGTGGAAATCAGCCAGCGGGTCGTACCCATCGGGTCCTCGTCGTGCTCGTACCTGAAGAACGCCTCTTCGCCCGACAGGCCCTGCCTTTCGTATTCGGGCCGCCTCGCGTACTCGAAGCGCGCGTATGGTTGATGCCGTCCGGACTGGTAGCGCGCCTCGGCAAGCACGCTGAAGAATTTGCGATGGTCCTCCAGGATGCTTACGGACCCCTCCACGAGGGCATAGAGGTTCGCGTCGCCCAGGGGCGCCGAGCGCCGCAGGGCTGCGTTGACGAGTGAGGTCGTCTCTTTGGCGGTATGCGCGAATTCGGTCACGCGAGCGAACGAAGCCGACACCTCCCAATCGGCGACCGGTCCCGTCCCGGCGCCCCATCGCCGCGCCGCCCGGACAGACCACGAATCACCGAAGCTCTCGATGTTCGAGAAGTCGTACGGACTCTCCGGTTCCTGCCCACCGAACACGGCGCCTTCGAGACTCCAACGCCCTTTGAGCCACGCGACGTTGGCGGTCCAGCGCTCCAGAATCTGTGACAGGTGGTGGTTGGTCGGATACTTGAGGCCCGGCCGCGCCATCGGATCGGAGGTGCCGTAAGGGGCGAACCCTTTTCCGGCTGACAACGAGAGGTCGCCGCCCCCCACGTCGTAGAAGTTCACGCTCAGCATCAACTCATGGAGGAGCGTGTGGGGATGCCGCTTGTCGATGAATCCCTCGCCCCACCCACCGAAGGTGAGCTCGCCATCGTCCTGCGTCAGGCCCTCGAAGTTGAGCGTCGTGCGAAGGACGAACCGTTGATTAGGACTCTCGACGTTGGCCATGATGGCCGGCTGCGTGAGGTACCAACCCGTGCGTCGGATGGCCCGGTCGGAGTCGCCGCCGGGATCGCCGACCGTCACGACCGGGAAGGCCTGTGCCATCCCGCTCGCGTACCAGCCGCCGCCTAGGCCGAGCCGAGCCATCTCCATGGAGTTCATGGGTTGCGAGTGGTCCATCTGGCCCGACACCAGAGTCGGGATCATGGCCAGTACCGCGACCCCCAGGAGGGATGCGCGCGTGCGCTGCTTATGCATGTGATTGATCGCCGTATTGAAAAGATCGCCAGGTGACGTCCCGGTCGGGACGTCTTCGAAGTCAGGCGATACGGCGTGGAGGTGGGGGCTCGGTGGCGGGTGGCTCCGTTACGGGCGCCAACGCGGTCGGCCTCGGGTGGAGCGACCGGGGCGCGACAGGCTGCAACACCTCCTGGTGGAGCGGCACCAGAATCATGGCGGCGCTACATGTCATAATGGCCAGACACTCCGGCCCCTCGTGATCGTGGTCGTCGACCATCGACGAGACGTGCGATCCGTGAGAGGAGGCGGGACCGGCATCGCAGGCCATTACGGCGATGTGGGGCCATGTCGTGGCGAGGAGCGCCACGACCACCAGGACTCGTTGCATGCCAAAAATCTCGGGCGACGGGTCGGGCTGAACAAGGCCGTCCGTTCGATGCGACCGTGGTCCCCTAGTCCGTGGGGCAAACGTCCAAGAACAGCGCGAGGTCCGAGTCCGCCAGCCGTTCGATAGGCTCGTCTGCGCGCGCACGCGCGTTCATGACCCCAGTGGAGTCATCCGTGTGGCCGAGCCCGAGCGCGTGACCGAACTCGTGGGCGGCGAGTGTTCGTAGGTCGGCATCGCTCGAGAATCGGTAGAGGCGAATCTCACGGCCGACCGAGGTAACGCGGCCGTTCACTCGCTCAACCACCTCGCGGTACTCGCCAGCCTCCACCGCGGCGAGCGGAAACGCCTCCGCGATCTCTTCGACCATCCGTTGATGCTCGACGATTCGGTCGTTCAGGATTTCTTCGGCGGCCAAGAGCGACGCCCGCTCGGCGTCGAGCGCAGGGCGCTCCGCCGTCAGCTCCTCCCGCTCCTCCGCCAACGCCTCGCCGATCGCTGCGAGGTCGGCACCGCGCGTTGCCGGCACACCGCCTTGGTCGTTCAGCCGGCGCACCGTGGCATTGTGCTCCCCGACCCGCCGGTCCAGCTCGGCCGCGCGCTCCATGTAGTCGGCCGAAGCCGCATTGTATCTCGCGCTGCGGGCGCGAAGTGCCTCCTGCTCCGTCGTTAGCTGGCTCCCGAGATCTGCAATCGTATTTTCTCGCCGCTCGCGATCGACGAGCAATGCCTGCCGCTCATCGTAGACCAAGCGGACCGGGAAGCCGGCGTCGGGGTCAAGCGTGAAGAGCGGGCGGTCCGCACCTGACTCCCAGAGGTTTGCGCCTTCGGTGACGATGTGCGTTGCCTCGGCGAGCGTGATGTCGAACTCAGGATCCACGCGGGCGATGTGCCAGGATAATGGCACGGCGCAAGGCACTTCGGAGCCACCCGACCGTTCCTGTGTTTCGTCGGCCGCGAGAACTTCAGCGGGGTTGGGGGAATGGGACGCCATCCACCCCAGCAAACCCGCGATCGAAAGGGCCGCCACAACGGTCGAGAATCGAGTTGTCATAGACGATATCCGGTCGAGGCAACGTACCGTCAGCCGCGGAACATCAACAGATCGGCCCAACTGTCCGCTTCACATTGTGCGCGGGAATCGGGGACGATATGCTGATCGATCAACCAATGGGCGGGTCGCAGGGGTCAGATGCACGAACCACCGAAAGGCAGAAGCGCGAACCAGCGTTTCAAGGATCGCTGGGAGGGGCGCGTCGCCTGGTCTACCACCGGAGCGGTCCTGTTCCACGCTGCCCTCTTCTCGTGGGTGGGTTTCCAAGTCGTCCTACCCCTCATGGACCGCGCACCGTCGCAAGGACAACTCACGCTCCTCCCCCCCTCGTTTTCTGAGGGAGCTGGACTAGAGGGTAGATCGACGCCTCTGGCCTTAGAGGAGGAGGAGGCAGCGGAGCAGGAGGAGGCCGAAAGCGCGGGCCTCGACGGGAGTGAGGCCGGCGGTACTGGTGACGGCGACGAGGCGATGGAATTGTGGTCGGCGGCGGCCCAACGGCTAGGCTACAGGGGAATCTTCCGGGCGGATGTCGTGGAGATGGACTCGGAGCGCCCCGCCGACCGAGAGGGTGAGGCGGACGCGGATTCATTGAGCATCGAAGCGTTGGCGTCGGACGCTTTGGCGGAGCTGGCTTACGGGGACTCACTCGACTTGGAGCTCAGCCTCGATCGGCTGACTGAGCTGCGGCCGGAGCTGGCGGTCATGATTCCGTCGATGTGGATTCTCCTTCGGAACCCGACTGACGTCGAGACCTTCCTACGCCGGAGCTATTCGCGTTGGATGTTGGATCGGGACGAGCCCGGTACGGTGACTGTCACCGTCTGGATCGACACGAAAGGCTCGGTGGAATGGGCTGAAGTCAGTCGCTCCAGCGGTAGGGGCGAACTGGACGAGGCGGCTCTTGCGCTCTTCAACGAAGTCGTCGCGTTCCGGCCGGCCCGCCACGAGGGGGTCTCTATCTCGGGCTCAGCGACGTTCGCGCTCCTGTTCCCCTGGTAGTGCGGCGTGCGCCGCACAGTTGCCGCCTGGGGGCTCGCAGCGGTTCTCGGGGTTGGAGCCTGCGGCGGCACGGTGCGGCCCCCGGAACCTGTTACCGGCCCGACCGGCTATCTCTATCCACTCGGCACACCGCCGACTGAGACCCGCTTCTCACAGACGGCCACGCTTTTCTTTCGTGGCCAGCAGTATGAGAGAGCACTCGAACTTTCCCTCGAAGGTATAGCCGACGATCCGGGAAACCCGGTCCACTATCTGCTGGCCGGGATGTCCTACTTGAGCCTCGACGACGTCCCGAACGCGCACGAGATGTTCGTCGAAGCACGACGCATCTATCCGGCGTACGAACTCGACATCGAGCCTCAGCGGGAGGCCGCTTGGGGCGAGGCCTTCAACGCGGGCCTGGCTGCGTACGCGGAGGGAGACATTCCGAGCACGGTCGACCATTGGAACGACGCGCTCTTGATGTACGACCTTCGCCCGGAGGCGCATCGCAATCTCGCAGGCCTTCTTGTCACCGAGGGGCGATACGAGGAGGCGATCGAGGTCTACAGACGAGCTATCGACGGTTTGGCGAAGCGTCCGGCGACCGTGATCCTGACCGCCGAGGAGTTGCGAACCAGGGCGGAAGCGAGCGTCGATCTGGAGAACCAGATCTCTTCGCTTTTGATGTTCACCGACCGCTACGCGGAGGCAGAGCCACTCCTCCGTCGCCGACTCGCACGCGAGCCGGCGAGCGTCCAGGTTCGGACTGACCTGGCGAGCGCACTGAACGAACTGGGGCGGGAGCAGGAAGCGCGCGCGATCTATGGGACGCTTCTCTCGGAGGGTGGACTCGAGGCCACCCAACTCTTCACTCTTGGGGTGGGGCTGTTCAGGGTGGAGGACTACGTCGGGGCCGATCAGGCGTTCCGCCAGTTGATTGAAGTTCAACCTCAGTCGCGTGACGCGTGGTTCAATCGGGCCAACGTGCTATTCGCGATGGAGGACTGGTCGGCTCTGGTCGATGTCGGTCGGCGGCTCCTCGAGCTGGATCCGTTGGGCGAGAACGCACTGCTCATCACCGCCCGCGCGTACCTGGAAAACGGGGACCGTGACGCTGCGGTGGAGGTTCTGCGCCAAACGGAGGTGCTACCCATTTTTCTGTCAGACCTCAGGCTTCGCCGAGCCGGCGTAGGGACGACCGTGGAAGGCACAGTGAGGGGCAACTTGGCCGAGGCGGGGTCATCCATCGATCTGTTGTTCACGTTCTTCGGTGACCGTGGCATCTCCGTGGGAACCGAGGTCGTGACCATCGAGGCTCCGCCAGAGGGAGAGAGCGAGCGCTTCACAGTGGGCTTTCCGGGCAGAGCCCTCTCCTACCGCTACGAGCGGGTAGGGACGGTTCCTCAGCCATGAGGGGTCGCTGCCCTCGGGCGTAGGGCTAGTAGGGCAGGAAGAACAGAACCGTCGCGAGAAAGGGCACCAGAAGCAGCATCATGGTGATTGCGTAGCCGAAGACGTCACGTGCGCGCAGCCCAGTGATTGCCAGGAGGGGGATCGCCCAGAACGGATTCAGCAGATTCGTGTGCGAGTCCCCCACGGCATACGCGGCGATCGTTTGACCGTGAGGGATCCCCAATTCGGCGCCGGCAAGCATCATCGGCCCTCCCACCATGGCCCACTCACCACCGGCCGAGGGCACGAAGACGTTCATGACGCTGGCTGTGATCCAGGCGATGACCGGAAATGTCTCCGGTGTCGCGATCGATAGCAGCGTCTCGGTGATCGTATCCACGAGCCCGGTGCCCGTCATGACTCCGATGATGCCGGCATAGAACGGGTACAGCATGATGATTCCGGCGCTTCCTTGAACCGCCTGATAGAAGTCCTTCTGGTAGCGGGCCGGGCTCAGGTAAAGAAGTAGGCCGACCATGAGGAAGGCGAAGTTCAACACGTTGAGGTCGAGCGCACCCAGGCCCTCGGTCAAGAACGCATTGACCGAGAGGACGACACCGGTCAGTGCGAGCAGCCCGCCCAGGATCTTGCTGTTGTCGATGTGGTCGGCGGGCGAGCTCGCGACTGAGACCGCCGGTTCGGTCAGCGGAGTGGGGGCTTCGGCGAGGTGAGCGTAGTGGTCGATCCCCCGACAGTGCTCGTCGGGCGGACTCAGCAGATACAAGGCGATGCACGCGAAGGTGATCGACAGCGCCGTAAGCGTCAGCGGATAGGGATGGAATACCCACGCGGTCGCCGGGATGACCCGGTCCACGAAGCCCAGCTCCATGAGCACATTGCCTTCGGTCGCCTGCAGCAGGCCCGCAGAACTCGACATGCCCCAGCCCCAGGTGAGGCCGATGCCCATATAGCCGGCGACCGCCAGCAACGGATAGTGCACGGCGGTACCGCGCCGACCCGCCTCCTTGCCCATCTCGTGGGCCAGAATGGCACCGAAGATCAGCCCCAGCCCCCACGAGACCCACGACGTCAGCATGGCACCCACAGCGACCAGGACCACGGCCTGTCGACCGTTACTGGGTAGCCGTACCAAGCGGAGGATCAGGCCTCGTACACGCGGGTGGTACGCGACGACGGTCGCCGTCACGAGGATGATCACCATCTGCATGGCGAACTGAAGCAAGGACCAGAAGCCATCGTACCATGAGCCGGCGATCTCGCTCAGACCCGCACCTTCCGACAGGTACGCGGCCAGTCCTGCTACGTACGTGAGGACGATCGCGAAGACGAAGGGACCCGGCATCCAACGCTCTACCTTGTCGGCGATCGCCTCACCGAACCGCTGGACTGGGGTCAATCGAACTTCTTCGGCGGTCTCCTCGTTGGACATGGTTGGGCTCCCTCTACTCCTCCTTGTAGACCATGCCGCCGACATAGGCTGCTGCCAGCATCATGGGCAGCGTGTATGCGAGCGTAATCAGGAACAGCGAAAGCGGGAACATGCCCATGAGCACGTAGGCGCCAGTGCCCAGGAAGTAGAAGGCGGCCCACACGGCGAAGCCCGCCTTGAGGGCGGTGGCGGGACCCGCACCGTACCGCGGTCGAATTGCGGCGTACGTCCAAGTCACGAGAAAGCCGAGCATGAACGCGAGCACCGCGAAGCCACCCATCGCCGCCCCGCCCATTGGCGGAAGGCCCAACGAAGCGAGCAGGTCTTCCATCGGGCCGGCGATCACGAAGAGGTTCATCACGCTCTCGACGACGTTGATTACGAGGCCGGCGGCGATCGTGCCCATGACGACCTTGCCGGCGTTGATGCTTGCCATTCCGACATCCTCCGTTTGGGGACGAGACACTACCACCCTGGGGAGAAAGCCGCGAGCGCGCCATCACGGCGTGCCCCGGGCCCGGCACGTCGCGGTTTCTGGCGCGATTCATGTGGAATGGGTCTTGCACTTCGATGTCCGCAGAGCGCGTGGATCTCGGGCGTCCTGGCCTCGCCGGGGCGTCGGGATAGGCCAGACGGAGACACGGACGAGCCTGCGGGCCAAAAGCAAGGTGATTGAAAGTGCGGGGGGGAGGCGG
This sequence comes from Gemmatimonadota bacterium, assembly GCA_029863645.1. Classification (GTDB taxonomy): domain Bacteria; phylum Gemmatimonadota; class Gemmatimonadetes; order Longimicrobiales; family Gaopeijiaceae; genus UBA2982. The sequence continues at coordinate 27,806 of JAOTVA010000013.1, read as the reverse complement.
CAAGTTTTTCGTAGCCGGCGGATCGTACGAGCAGACCGGCAGACTCCAGGGGGGCTTCTTGCGCCGGAACATCCTGCACGCGGGTGCCGCGAACCTTAAGTACGAGATCCGAGAGATCGTCGGGGCCGGCCACGAAATCCAACGCCTAGGCCAAGACATGACCTGGGAGAACATCGGCGACCCCGTGGCCAAGGGAGAAGCGCCTCCCGAGTGGATTCGAGACATCGTGGCGGGCCTGCTCGACGATCCCAAGTCCTGGGCGTACTGCGAGACACGGGGCATTCTCGAGGTGCGCGAGTTTCTCGCGAACGAGGTCAACCGACGCGATGGGGTTCGCGTGACGCCGGAAGACATCGTCTTCTTCAACGGTCTAGGCGACGCGGTCGCCAAGGTCTACGGCTTCTTGAGTCGCGAGGCGCGCGTGCTGGGCCCCTCACCGGCCTACAGCACACACTCCTCGGCCGAGGCTGCGCACTCGGGCTACGCCCACGTGACCTACGAGCTGGATCCGCACAACGGTTGGCTGCCGGACATCGAGGATATCCGCAACAAGGTGAAGTACAACGACTCGATCGCCGGCATCCTGTTGCTGTCGCCGGACAATCCGACCGGCGCCGTGTATCCGCGCGAAGCCCTCGAGGAAATCGCTGCGGTCGCCCGCGATAACGACATTTTCATCATCGCGGACGAGATCTACGCCAACATCGTGTACGACGGACGAGGTCGCCTGCATCTCAGCGAGTGGATCGGTGACGTCCCCGGGATCGCGATGCGTGGGATCAGCAAGGAGTACCCCTGGCCCGGAGCCCGCTGCGGTTGGCTGGAAGTGCTCAACAAGGGACGAGATCGCACGTTCGCCCGGTACGTGGAGAGCCTCGTGGCTGCGAAGCGGCTGGAGGTTTCCTCCACGACGCTACCGCAGATGTCGATCCCGCTCGTCATGGGGGACCCGCGCTACGCCGAGCACCTGGAGCGGCGTGAGAAGATGTTCGCCGCGCGGGCCGAAGAGGTCGCGGAAGCGTTCGAGGGCTGCGAGTACGTCATCGTGAACAAGCCCCGCGGCGCCTTCTACTACACGGTCATGTTCAAGGAAGGGGTCCTTAACGAGCATCAGAGCTTGGACATTGCCAACGCGGAGATCGCCGCCACGGTGGAGCGCATGGTAGCCGGAGTGGCTCCGGACAAGCGCTTCGTGTACTACCTCATGGGCGCAACGGGCATCGTGACCGTTCCGTTGACCGGGTTCCAGTGCTCGCACCACGGCTTCCGGGCGACACTCCTGGAAGCCGACGACGCCAAACGCGCTTGGATCCTCCAGACGCTCCGCACCACCATCGAGCAGTACGTCGAGAGCGGTTCGTACGTCGCCGAGGCGGTACGGGCAGTCTGAGCGAGGTATCCACCGCCGCCCTCCGCGCGGCATTGGTCGGCCAGTATCACGCGTCGCTGGCGATGCTCCGGGAGGCCGTGGAGAAGTGCCCGGGTGCTGGCATTCTGTGACGTTTGTGAGGGTTATGTGGACGAGGCGGTGGCGACTCTCGACCTGGCCAGTCCCGACTGCGGATTCCCCTGGTACTCCCTCTCGAAGCTGGAGCACCAGTTGCTGACGGTGCGGCACCTTCAGCACCATGCGGCACAGCTGGCGGATCGCCTTCGCAACGAGGTTGGGGTCGGCGTGAGGTGGGTGGGGTCCCGGCCCAGTCGAGGGTAGTGCGCTCGCTACGCACCGCGTATGTTGGCGCGCCATGACACGCCAACCCGCTCTCTCGATCCTAGTCGTCGCGCTCCTCTACGGATGCGCGCCCGAGCAGGAATCGTCCTCGAACTTCGTAGCGGTCGGCGACATGCGTGAGTTGATGGCCCACATCGTCGACCCAGCAGCAGGGGTTTACTGGGACGCCGTGGGCACGATCGTCGACGCCGAAGGCGTCCACGAGATGTACCCGACGACTGATGAGGAATGGGAGGCGGTAAGCAACGCGGCGTTCATGATCGCCGAGTCGGGGAATCTCATGATGATGGAGGGGCGGGCGCGTGATCAGGGCGCCTGGATGACGATGTCTCGACAGTTGATCGAGGTCAGTCAGCGCGCCCTCGAGGCTGCCGACGCCCGAAACCTCGATGCCGTCTTCGACATGGGTGCCGAGGTCTATTACGTCTGCACGAACTGTCATGCGGCCTACGCCATCGAGACCCTCCGACCGACCGACTCACGCACGAACTGAGGGGCACACGTGGAAGAACCTGCGGGGACGGTGAGAGAGAAGCCTTTCAGCCGGATCGCTCTGGTTGTCGGAGTGGGCTTTTCGGCCCTAGCTCTCGCATGGACGATCATGCGGACCCTCTCGGAGGGCTTCGGCTGGCCCTACTACGGCTGGCCTAACTCGCCCTGACCTGAGCCATCCCGGTGCGGACGCCGGGGCGGTTCCGCGTTACGAGAACAGTCCGATCAAGCGCCCTTCCACGGCTACCAGCGTCCAGAGAGCTATGGAAGTGAGGCCCACGACCTTGCCCCAGACCGGCCCAACCCTCGCTTCGTCCGCCAAGGTCACCTTGTGTCGGAGCGTAAAGGTGAAGATCAACGCGACCAGCAGGAGTCGCATCTTCATCCAGAAGAACGGGCTGTAATACTGTCTGATCGGGAGGGACAGGATCTGCGGCAAGCCGGTGAGCAGCATGCAGATGAGCGCCCCGATCAGCCATGGTCGTGCAGCCCGCGCGACGCTCGCCACCGGCTGTTCTGTCATTCCGCGGCCGAGGAGTCGCAGATCGACGATCAGCAGCGAGCCGAAGACGACGACGAGCGCCAACAAGTGCATAACGTTGATCACCGGCGCAGCATAGGATGAATTGCTGATCCAGTCGCCGACTCGAAGGGCGTCAAACCACTCGAAGAGAGGTAGTAACATCAGATCGTGGGCCTACTCGAAGGTTAGCCAGTCGTAGGCCGCGAATCGGCCGAAGGCAACGATACAGGCCCACATGGCTATGGATAGCACGCCCGCCACCTTCGCTTTGAAAGGCGGGCCGGTGGTATCCCACTGGTCGACCGAACGATACGTCGTGAGGTGAAAGACTATGGCGTTCAGGCCGGCCAGCATGATCAGCGCGAGCTTGAGCCAGTAATACACCTTCCCGAAGTAGCGCATCGGCTGCATGTAGAAGAGCAGCAGTCCAGTGAGCGTCGTGAACACCATTCCCACCATCTGCCACGGAAAGAGCCGCGCCTGGATCTGGGAGAAGCGCGTGCTTCGGTACGCCAAGCCGACCAGACGCAGGTCCATCATCACGACGAGCCCGGCGAACATCACCAGCGAGACGACGTGGATCGTCAGCAGCACCGGGAAGGCGTAGAGCGACTCGCGCAGGGCGATGCTGCTCGGGAGTGCGTCCATCCACTCGAACAAGCTACGCAGACTCATGGGTTCATCCACAAGGCGAAGTGTGGCCCAGCGCCGCAACACAAGGCACGAACCACCGGGCGAATGTCAGACGTGAGGCAACCGTTCAAACTGTGCAGCGTGGTTCCGTATCGCGATACACCTCGTGGCAGACATAGCATGCCTCTGCGACGTCGTTGGTGGCGTCACTGGCGGCATCTTGATTCTCGGCTCGCGCCGCGACCAACATGACGTCCGCAGCCTCCCTCAGCTGTTGTGTGAACTGGATCCAGTTAGCCTGCGTCAAAGGCACCGGCTGACCGTTCTCGCAACGGCGTCCGGGGATCGACATGAGGGTGGCAGATTCGCGCAATGCGATCGCCGCGTTCTCGACGACCTGCCAACCCGTATAAATGCCGGAGAAGGTCGCGGTGGCACCCGCCCCTGAGGCCGCCGGCGGTGGATCGGCCGGGTCGACCGACTGGACGTCGAACAGGATGTTGGAGTTCGGGAACAGGATTCCCCGCATCAGCTGCGCGAGGTTGCCCGTGGGTTCCGGAGAGGAGAGGCCTGCCGTGTTCGCGCTCGCGCACGCGGAGATCAACAGTACAAGGGCGATGCCGACGAATCGCATTCGTATCACACCTTCTTCGCGGGAAACATTATGGGCAGGCGAAGGAACGCTCCAACAGACCGGGCGCGTCGGTAGATGTCAATGCCCGCTAGCCGCTCAGCAGCGACCCTCGTTCTGTCGCGCCTGGACGATCTCCGCCTCGTAGGGAGCGCCGGTACCGGAAGAGCCCAGGAATACCTTGGCTCCGTCCGCGAACGTGATGTCACGCCCGTTGGCCCGCTTGATCGAGTGGTCTTTCGTTTGATAGCCGTCGACGATGACTTCCGTGCCCGGGGTCAGGCAGTCTCTGCGCAGCCCGCGCCTCAGGAGCGTGTTGGGCGTTCCGCCCTCGACGGCCCACACCTCGGCTGATGGGTCCGCTGGAATGATCGTGTCACTCGCCTTCACCAGCATGGTCGTTTCGATGTGGACCCACGTGTGTGGGTTCACCCACTCGAGACGCGTGATCTTCCCCTGGATCAGAATCGGGGCGTCCCGGTCGAACTCGGCGCCAAACGCGTGGTGCGCCACGAGGGGTGCCACGGCGAACAGTGCGAGGGCCGAGGCCCCCAACAATAAGGTGGTCAGCTTCGTTTTCATGGGAATCATCTCGGCTGGTCGTTCTGGGCCGCTTCGCGCGCCTCCTGGGCGCGCGCGCCGCTCAATACGTTTTGCATGGCATAGTTGCCTTCGTGGCAGGCGTACTCGTACACCTGTCCGGGCTGTCTGTTGTACGGAAGCGTCCCGCCCCACTCGGCCACAAAGGTCGTGGGGTCGATGACCGTGAACTCGTAGTTGAGCGTGTTCGGTCCGGCCCGCGTGAAGCGCTCGACTACTTTGGCCTCGGCGGTTGCCGGCGCGCCCTGAAACGATTGCTCTGGGCTGATGTTCGTCGTCTCCACCACGAGGGTGTCGCCTGCCCAGTGACCCCAAGAGTCCCCGAAGTACGGGCGAAGTTGGGACGGCAGCGGGTTGGTGCGGCCGCCCAACCGAATCACGCGGACGTCGTGGACCATCTCCGTCATGATCATCACGTTGTCGGGCGTCTGCACGATGGTGTAATTGTTGTTGTAGAAGTAGTTCGGCAACATCGGCGGCCCCGCATTGGAGCCGAACGAGACGATGCAGCGCTCGGCCGCTGGCCGGCTTTCGGGGTTGTCGTACTGCCCTCCTCGCGACGCACCCGCGAACGAAGCTCGCCTGCGCTCTACGGCCGCCGGCGTCATCGGGGGCACGCGACCGTTTGGCGGGTTCGTGATGAGGGAGCTCCGATACTCTCCGTTGACCACCGCGACGCGGTCACCGGCGTCGATCCAGAAGTAGTTGTAGCCTCCGACTCCACCAGCCGCGCCCGTCGATCCGTCCCCACCCACCGGGGGCGCCACCCGATCCGGGTCGCTGGCCTGGGCCTCTTCTTCAATGACGGCCTCACGTCGGCCCTCGATCTCGGCCACCTCAGCGGCACTGAGCGTCGGCTCCTGGCCGTTCGGACGCTGGATTGGCGTGATGGTGGCATTGGACCAGTTCCCTTGGAGGTCCGGATACCCGTAGGCGGTCCTGGGAACCTCCCACCCCGGTGGCGCCGCGGGCTGTTGCGCGGCGACCCGGGGAGGCAATACGACGGTCACGATCGCTGCCACGAGGCAGCCCCATACGACGCGACGACTCATGGCTCGGGTCGCTCTACCGAATAGGGGTCTTCCGTAGGTGCCCATACATCAACTCCTCGACGAACTCGACACACTTGAACTGGCCGAGACGAGCGTTCGGATCCACGTGCCGGTAGAGCGGCATGCGAATCGTCCAGGGTCGCGAAAACGTCTCAGGATCTTCCATGGTCGCTTCGTACATGATGTGATCGCGATCCATCAACGTGTACCGCTCGGTCACGATCATCTGCCAGCTGTGGTGGTTGCCCGCCCGGTCGAACCAGGTCTGGTCGTTGAATCCGTTTGCGACGACGACGAACGTGTCGCCTTCCCAATGGCCCACGGACTGACCCATCCAGCTATCGACCTGGGGTGGCCCCGGATCCTCCAGGTAGACGTTCCTCACCGCACCGGCGAACTCGTATGCCATGAAGAAGTGGCTCTCGCTCTGGAAGATCTGGAACGGGAACGGCATGTAGTTCGCACGCGGCACGCCCGGCAGGTAGCACTTGATCTCAGGATCTCGGTCGACCCAGTTCTCGCGGTTCTCGTTCCTGCGCGCGAGCGCCTGGGGGAGGTACGGAATCACTCCGCCCTCGACGACGCCCCAGTGCGACGGGACCGACGCAAGGGTGCCCATATGGACGATCTCGGTGGCCGGTACTGGTACCACCGGCCCCGGTTGTAACTGGAGGCCCGCGCTTGCGGCGTGCGGCTCGATATTCCAATGGGCGTTGCCCAGCGCTTGCCAAAGGCCATTGAAGTCCGGGCGCCCCGTCGGGGTACGCGGGATTGCGTTGGCCTGCGCCTCGGCAAGTGCGGGCGCCACGGCGAGGAGCAAGAGCACCCCGAGGGCGATGATGCCTCGAGCGGCCGAAGTGCGAACCAAGCTAATCATCGGGTCTCATTCCTGGTGGGTGTTGTACCGAAATTTCGGTGAATGTGAGCCGCCAACCTCCATCCGGCCAGTGTCGTCAGTCCGGGCGCTGCGGGTCCCTCGTCCAAATGAGGACGACACCACACGAGGGGCCCCTCAACTGGAATGCGTCGACGAACTCGATCGGGACGTTCGCGCCCAGATAGACCTCCAGGGCCTCGATCTCTTCTGGAGGTACCAGCTCCAGGTTGGAGTCCACCGTGGGCACGCCGTTGAAGTATGGGCGCAACGGGCAGCGGCCTGTGTCAGTGCCCACGCGGCGGCGGCGGCTGAAGGCCTCCGAACCCCAGCCGATCACGGCAGATTCCACGGTCACGCCTCCGACTCTCCGCAGCACATCGCCGACCGTCATCGGGTTCATCAGTGCGATATCGCGGTGCGTGAGCCGGTCTCCAGCGGTGTTGCGCGCTCGTTGGTAGAAGCCACTCCGCTCCAAATAGCGCGATGCCACCGTGACCTCGACCGGCTCGAGCTCGAAGGGCTCGGTAGACATGGTGGCATATACCTCCGACGTCCTGCCACGCTGCACGACGAGCATCGTCGTTCGCATCTCGTATCCGACCCGCTGGAACTCCAGCACAACCCGGCCCGGCTCCAGTCCGCTCAGCTGGAAGCGACCCTGTCGGTTGCTGATGCTACGGGCCTGGGTCCCCCCCCCGCGCACGATGATGTCGACGTCCGCGATCCCGTCCGTCGTGCCCTCCTCGGTGACCTGGCCGAAGATCTGGCCCACTTGGGAGTCCTCTTCGGTCACCAGGCGCTCGACGAGGATCAGGAAGTCTGTCTGCCACGGCACCGGAAGCTCCCCTTCAGTCCGCTGGTATCCTCCGTGGCGTACCTCGATCGGGTGGCGTCCACGGGGAAGTTGGTCGATGGCGACCCGCCCGACCGCGTCGGTGAGGTAGCGTAGTTCACCGACTCCTGCGACGCCGCGGACGAGCACGATCGCGCCTCGCAGCGGGGTCCCATCGTACGCATCAGCCACATAGCCCACCCGGCCGCGTTCGTTGTCGGTAGCCGTGGCCGACCCGCCGTCCTCGACGAACTCGAGCCACGTGCAGGCCACCATGACTCCACGGTCGCAGGAGCCTCGGTACAGGTCCGTCGCTCGGGCGAGGTCCTGGACGCCCCCTGCGCCCGTCTGGTAGATGAGGCCCACGACGGTGCACGCCACGAGGTCTCCGCCGTCGCACGTGCGTTCGTACCGAGCAGCCGTCGCCTGGGCCTCGGCCCCCACATGCGTCACCGCAATCGCGATAACTACGAGGAGCGTCCGGTGCATCATGCGTTCAACTTGCGGTGTGCGACCCGCGGCCGACAAGTGGTGGCGGGCACGCGTAACGCTCACCGCTTTTGGTGCGCCTGGATGAAATCGAGGACCGCGATCTCGTTTTCGCGCAGGCGCCTCCGTGGACGGCGACGAGCGACGCGCACCTTCGGCTGAAGCTCGACGACCTTGCCCCTGCCGTAAGCTTCGAGAATGACGGGGTGGATATAGTACTTCCGGCACACCGCCCGGGTATTGCCGAGGCGCTCCGCCACGCGGTCCACGGCCTGCACGATGTTCGCCTTCTTCTCCCGAACCAGCCGGACGGGCCCAATCTCCCGCAGTGCCTCCGCGGCGAGCATGGTGCCGGCCCACGTGCGAAAGTCCTTCGCGGTAACGCCAGGCCCAGCGATGTCGCGGAGGTAGTCGTTCACGTCACTCGAGCCGACGTCCTGACGGTTCCCCTCGTCGTCGATGTACTGAAAGAGCTGCTGGCCGGGAAGCGTCTGACAGCGCTGCACGATCCTGGCGAGCCGCCGGTCGCTGAAGGTGACGACGTGTTCGATGCCGCTCTTACCCCTGAACGCGAAGGCCACTCTTGAGCCGCGCACCTTCGCATGTCTGTGCCGCAGGGTCGTGAGACCGAACGTCTCGTTTTCCCTCGCGTACTCTTCGCTCCCCACTCGGATGAGTGTGCGTTCGAGCAGCCAGACGACTGTCGCCAGCACCTTCGCGCGAGGTAGCCCGCTCAGCCGAATGTGGGCCTCGACGCGCTCCCGTGCCCGCGGCAGCACTGCGCTGAACGCGAGCATGCGGTCGAACTTCGTTTCGTCGCGGATCGCGCGGTACTTGGAGTGGTAGCGGTACTGCTTCCGCCCCCGTGCGTCACGCGCGGTCACCTGCAAGTGACCGTTGGCGTGGGGGCAGATCCATACGTCGGTCCATGCCGGCGGAATCGCGAGGGAGCGGATGCGGCGGAGCTTCTGCTCGTTGGTCAGCGACTGTCCGTTCGCCCCGATATACGCGAAGGAGTCGCCGGCCCGCTCCCGGCGAATGCCGCGGATCGAGTCCGGCGTGTAGCGGAGGCCTGCCATCTCGGCGGCCTGCACATGCTCCGAGCGTGTGTTTGCTTCAGCCACTTGGCGCTCTCATGACCCTGGGAAGCGGCCAAGATAGGCTGGCGCATCACCTCACGCAGGATCGCCTCTGTGACCGAACTGTCCGTTGGGGAGTGTGTACTCTTGGGAGAACACCTGCGCGCATCGATTATGGTATATGACCGATTCATCGGACGGGGCTTTGGTGGCTCGAGCCCTGGGGGGGGACCAGGATGCGTTTGGAACCCTGGTGACGCGACACCAGGACCGGATGTTCGCTTACGCGAAGTACATGGGATTTGGGGGCGCGAAGGCCCAGGATCTGGTCCAGGACTCGTTCATACGGGCGTACCGGCACCTGGGGCGTTGTGGGGATCCGGAACGATTCTCCGGATGGCTCTTCAAGATCTTGAGCAACCTTTGTCGGACGGCTGGTGCCAAAAGCACCCGCCGCAGTACCGAGTCGCTTTACACGCCCGGCTTGGTCCTTATGTCGGATGGCCCGACACCCGACGAGATCGCGGAGACCAATCGTACGAAGGCGTCCGTGCGGGCTGCGCTCGACCTCGTACCAGAGGATCAGCGCGAGGCACTCGTGCTGATGTATCTACAGGGGTACTCCGTGACCGAGATCGAAGAGTTGACTGGAGCGTCGCGCTCCGCGGTGAAGATGCGCCTGAAACGTGGCCGGGACGCGCTGCGAGCCGAACTCGCGCCGCTCTTTTCGGAGGTACATGAACGATGAGCAATGAACGCGACCCGGCGGCCGAGTCCCCGGAGGAGGCCCGCGTACGCGAGCTGCTTGGCACGCTGCGTGAAGATGTGAGGGCGCCGGCCGAGTTGCGCACCTCCGTGATGCGCGAGATCGCATCGGGCCGACCTTCCCAGGCTGCCCGCCTGGTCCAATGGGCGCTGAGGCCACGCATGGTGCCGATCAGTCCAGCCTTTGGCGGATTGGCCGTGGCGGCGGTCGCGGCACTCATCGTTTTGTGGCCGGCGTCCAGGGCGGCTGAAGAGCAGGCGGCGGTCGTAGACACTGCGGCTGGAGTCGTGACGCGGTTCGTCCTCATGGCTCCAGGAGCCGAGAGCGTGCATCTCACAGGTGACTTCATCTCTTGGAACCGCGAGGGCATCGCGCTCGAGGACCTCCGTGGCACCGGCATCTGGACGGCGGACGTGACGCTCCCGCCCGGGGTCCACCAGTACACCTTCGTATTGAATGGCTCGGAATGGACGCCCGATCCCAGCGCCGCATTACAGGTGGACGACGGTTTCGGGCAGCTGAACAGCATCCTCGTGATCCCGGGGGAAGGCGAAGCGTGAGGTTCGGCCCAGGGCCGACCTTCGTCCTCCTCCTGATCGGCGCCGCGGCTACGTACCCTGCCGCAGGCTGGGGTCAGTCACCTCATCTCGAACTGGACCTCGCAGCGTCCAGAATCGAGTACGACACGGCAGCAGCCTTGAATGCGCCCTCGGTGTCGCTGCTCAGCGAGTGGCAGCGGCCTTCTCTCTTCGGGCGCGTGACCGGAAGTGTCACGGGCTTCGAGGGCGCCGGGTGGTCCATGCAGGGCAGGGCGAGCCTGGCCGGTTGGCTGTCACCGCGCGGGGTCCGCAGTCCGCTCCGGCTCGAGCTCGGCGGCACCGGCGCGGCCTCACGGCACTCGCGGGGCTTCGACGCAAGGTCAGGAGGACTCGACGGCCGTGTGCACCTCGTAGGGCGTCGGGGGGGCGGATGGGTCGGCGCCAGCGTGGCCGCTGCCAACACATCGTTCGACTCCGCGTCGGTGGGGGCATTCGCACCCAGCGTCGGAGCCTGGCTCCAGAACGCCTCGGTCCGTGGGATGTTCAGCTACCTACACACCGTGGTGGCGGGCGAGACCTACCCCGAGGCCAACGTCTCGCTGACGGTCAGTCGCGGTCCGGTCGACCTCGCCCTGTACGGTGGTGTGCGCGAGTGGCCCTCGGATGTGGGTGCCCTCGACGAGCGGTGGGGCGGTGCAACGGCCGCGTTCTGGGTAACGCCGAAGGCAGCGCTGGTCGTCGCCGGCGGCAAGTATTCCTCGGACATCCTCCAGGGGTTGCCCGGCGGGCAGTTCATTTCGGTGGGTGTGCGTCTCACGCCGCGGCGCTACCGACCGATCCCGTTGTCCGCCATCGCCCCCATCGTCTACACCGTCGACGAGGCGAGGCCGGGTTCCATCGGTTTCGACGTGAGCGGAGCGACCCGCGTCGAGATTGCGGGCGATTGGAACGGGTGGCAGCGCCTCGAGCTGTCAGGGGACGGGTCGGGAAGGTGGGTGCTTCCTGTCGGCCTCGAGCCAGGTGCCTACCGCTTCAACCTGTTGGTCGACGGCGAGCGCTGGATGGTCCCGGAAGGGATACCCACGATCGACGATGGATTCGGAGACGTGGTCGGCCTTCTCATTGTCTCCGGCGCGAATTGATGAAGGAGATCCACTTGTGTGACCCAACGGAGGTTCGGCGAGTGTTCACGATTATGAGACACAGCCTACTTATCGCAGCGGCCGCCTGGATTCCGATGTCGGTCGCCGCTCAGCAAGATCCGGTGATTCGCCTCTCGGAGGTGCTCCCGCCTGATGTGGCCGAGCAGGTCATCCGTCGAGTCGAGGGTGCCAGGGCCATGGATCTGCCCACTCAGGCCGTGGCCAACCTGGCTTTGGAGGGGGTGGCGAAGGGCCGCAGCGCGGACGAGGTCCTCGCCGCCGTCGACCTGTTGGTCGCCGACCTGGGCCGCGGCCGGGCGGCTCTGATTTCCGCCGGTCGGACTCCGGCGGCGGGCGAAGTCGAGGCCGCCACGACGGCCCTACGCATGGGCGTCGAGGGCAGGGACGTAGCGGCACTGGCGAGGTCGGGCCCCGAAGGGCGTAGCCTCGCCGTCCCGCTGCTCGTCCTGGGCGGACTCGCACAGCGAGGGCTCCCATCCGATCAGGCCCTTGAAGCCGTGCGTGAGCGCTTGGCTGCGCGCGCGCCTGACGCGGAGCTCCTTAGCACGTTCGGAGGCCCAGGGTCCGGGTCCGGCCTGGGGCGTGGGCGTGGCCTGGCACCCGATGGGCCAGGGGGAGACCTCGCTGGGGGTCGCGCTGGACTCGGAGTGCCCGTCGGCCCGCCCGACGGCGCCGGCCGGCCACCCGCCGGTCGCGGTCGCGGCGGCGGGCCACCGCAGAACTGACACACGAAATTCAAAAGGAATCGCATGATGCCGATGCAGATCATGGGTAGGAAGCCGAAGCTCACTCGCCGGGACGTCCTAGCGCGGCGCTCACGGGCGGCCGCGGCGGTCCTGTTCGTTGCGCTCGCCATGGGCGCGTGTAGCGAGAGCGTCGGCGTCGAAGGCGCGACGACGATTCGCGTCCTCCTTACGGACGCACCCATCGAATACGTGGAAGCCGCCATGGTCGACATCGGCCCGGTGGAGCTAGTTCCGGCTGACGGCGGGCCACACATCCTTCTGTCGGAAGACGGCACGGACGGTCCTGTGAATCTGCTCGACCTCCAGAACGCTGCGACGATGTTGCTCGCCGACGCTGAGATCGACGAGGGGAGCTACTCACAGCTGAGGCTCATTGTCGAGTCTGCGAGCGTGGAGCTGATCGACGGGTATTCATTCGTCGGTGGCGGCAACGTGCAGGATCTGAAGATTCCCAGCGGCGCGCAGACGGGCATCAAGCTCAAGCTCAGGGACGAGAATGGCGGCCCGCTCGTCATGGCCGGTGACATGGTGCTGGTCGTCGACTTCGACGTCAGCCGCAGCTTCGTCATCCAGGGGAATCCGGAGACGCCGGCCGGTATCAAGAGCATGTCCTTCAAGCCCACGCTGCGCGTGGTCGTGAACAACCTGGCGGGCTCGATCTCCGGCACGGTTTCGACGGACGTCGACGACACCTCGGTGGAATCGCTGACAGTCACCGCCGAGCCCGCGGACGACGGCGCTCTCGAGGAGTACCAGACCCAGACCGCTACGACCATGACGGCCGCGGACGGGACGTACATGCTGCCGTTCCTCGTGCCCGGCGCGTACTACGTCATCCTGACCCCCCCCGACGATACCGTCGTGAGCAGTCCGGACACGATCAATGTCACGGTGGGCCCGGCAGAGAACGTGACCGAAGTCGATTTCACGCTGGTCGAGTAGCCCCCCCGGCGCCTTGCCGGCGGGGCTGGTCTCGTCTAGCCTCGCCGGCATCATGGCGCCCGCTGTCCTTCCCCCTCCGCCCGAATGGGCACCCCACGACGCAGTGTGGACGGCTTGGCCGAGTCACGCGGCGCTTTGGGAAGACGACCTAGTTGGGGCCCGGGCCGAAATCGGCGCCTTCCTTCGTGCGGTCGCTGACCCGGATCCGGCTTCCGGCGGTCCCCGAGGCGAAGCGCTGCGTGTGTTGGCGGCATCCGCCGAAGCAGCGCGGAGCGCATCAGCCGCGCTGGCCGATCTCGATGCCTCGATCATTCGCTTCCACTTCGGCGACATCTGGCTTCGTGACACCGGTCCGCTGTTCACGACGGATGGCCGTGCGATGGTCGGTGTCGGCTTCGGGTTCAACGGGTGGGGCGGGAAGTACCGGCTGGAGGGTGACGAGGAGGTCGCTGCCTATGTGTGCGAGCTCGCGGGAGTACCTCTTTCCCTACACGACTGGGTTCTCGAGGGCGGCGCGATCGAGGGCGACGGGGCCGGCACATTGCTGACGACGCGTCAGTGTGTGCTGAACCCGAATCGCAACTCCGGTCTCGGAGAGGCCGACGTGGAGCGGCTGCTAGCGGAGGCGCTCGGGACGTCCCAAGTGGTGTGGCTCGGCGACGGGCTGGCCAACGACCACACCGACGGCCACGTGGACAACCTCGCCCGGTTCGTGGGCCCGGGTCGCGTGGTCACCATGTCGGCGAGCGGGCCGGACGACCCCAACGTCGCCGTCTATGAGGCTGCCCAGGGAGTCTTGAGGGATGCGGGCCTGGAGGTCATCGCCGTTCCCTCGCCAGGGAGGGTTACCGACGCGTCGGGTGAGGTCGTCCCGGCCAGCTATATGAACTTCTACATCGGCAACACGACCGTGGTCGTTCCAACCTACGGCACTGAGTACGACGGGGCGGCCCTGGAGGCTCTCGAGCCTCTCTTCCCCGGGCGGCGGGTCGTGGGGCTGCGAGCCAACCACTTGCTCACCGGCGGCGGGTCGTTTCATTGCATCACGCAGCAGCAGCCCTCCCTCCCGTGAGTGCCGGACCCATGAGTAGCGTGACCGTCGCAGCCCTCCAGACGCGCTTCACGGACATGATGGATGATGACATCGCCCGGGTAGTCGAGTTGGTGGAGGAGGCCGCGAGCCGGGGTGCGCAGGTGGTGCTGCCCCCGGAGCTCTTCCAGGGACACTACTTCTGCCGGACCGAGAGTGAGGACTTCTTCAGCAGAGCGTACCCGACTACGGAGCACCCGGCCGTGCTCGCCATGCAGGAGGTAGCCGAGCGGCTAGGGGTCGTGGTGCCCACGTCATACTTCGAACGCGACGGTCAGCACTTCTACAACAGCGTCGCGATGGTGGATGCCACAGGCGCGGTACTGGGCACGTATCGCAAGAGCCACATTCCGGATGGCCCCGGCTACGAGGAGAAGTTCTACTTCCGGCCCGGTAATACGGGCTTTCGGGTATGGCCAACGCGTTTTGGGCGGTTGGGCGTGGGCATCTGCTGGGATCAGTGGTTCCCTGAGGCGGCACGCGCGATGGTTCTCATGGGGGCTGAGGTGCTTCTCTATCCCACGGCGATCGGCTCGGAGCCTGAGGACCCGGGCTTGGACACGCGGCGGCTTTGGCAGCGCGCGATGCTCGGCCATGCGGTGAGCAACCTGGTCCCCGTGGTCGCGGCGAATCGCACTGGCACGGAAGGTGGCCAGACCTTCTACGGACACTCCTTCATCAGCGATCATTTCGGCGACATCCAGGCGGAATTGCCTAGTGGCGAGGAGGGCGTCGCCGTCCACGAGCTCGACCTCGCAGAGGCCACCACCCGGCGCGCTGCGTTCGGGTTCTTCCGCGACCGACGGCCAGACCTGTACGGACGCCTCGTAGTCGATGAGTAGGGTTCGGCCAACCCTTCCCAGGGCCCTCGCATCCATTACGATACTCGCGCAAAACGTCCGCCCCAACTCTTCAGCGAACAGCTAGTAATGGCGACTGAAACGAAGGGCCTCGACATCGAGGTGATCCAGCAGAAGATCCAGCAGGAGAGCGCCTTTGTTGAGCGCCTCCTGGCGCAGGTCGGGCAGGTCATCGTCGGTCAGAAGACGATGGTCGGACGCCTGCTGATCGGCCTGTTGGCGGACGGCCACGTATTGATGGAGGGCGTACCCGGTCTGGCCAAGACGTTGACGGTGCGCACGCTGGCCCGGGCCATCGACACCACGTTCCGGCGGATCCAGTTCACGCCTGATCTCCTGCCCGCCGACCTCATCGGCACGCTCATCTACGACCCCAAGGATCAGGAATTCAAGACGAAGAAGGGACCGATCTTCGCGAACATCATTCTCGCGGACGAGATCAACCGGTCCCCGGCCAAGGTGCAGTCCGCGCTTCTGGAGGCCATGCAGGAGCAAACAGTGACCATTGGCGAGCACAGCTACGCCTTAGACGATCCGTTCCTAGTTCTCGCGACCCAGAACCCGATTGAGCAAGAGGGCACCTATCCCCTGCCCGAGGCCCAGGTCGATCGCTTCATGCTGAAGCTCGCCGTCGAGTATCCGACGGACGAAGAGGAGCTTCTCATCATGCGGCGCATGTCGACCGGTTCGCCGCCGGAGATTCAGCCTGTCGTGTCCCCGGAGGAGATCGTCCGGGCACGCGCGGCCGTCGAGATGATTTACATGGACCCGCAGGTCGAGCGGTACATCGTCGACCTCGTGCTGGCGACGCGAAACCCGGAGGCCTACGGGCTCCGTGACTTGGCCGACCTGATTTCATTCGGCGCGTCGCCGCGTGCCACCATCTGTCTCGCCAAGACTGCCCGGGCACACGCGTTCTTACAGCATCGGGGCTTCGTAACACCCGACGACGTGCGTGCGATGGGGATGGACGTACTCAGACATCGCGTGCTCGTCACGTACGAGGCCGAGGCGGAAGAGGTCACGCCGGAGGACATCATCCGGCGCGTACTCGACCGCGTCGAGGTGCCGTAGGCGCCGGAGTCCGAGCCATGATCCCACGGGAGATCCTAAAGCAGGTTCGCCGGATCGAGATCTCCACCCGAGGCCTCGTCAACGAAGTCTTCTCGGGCGAATACCACTCCGTGTTCAAGGGGCGTGGCATGAATTTCGCCGAGGTCAGGGAGTACCAGTACGGGGACGATATCCGGAGCATCGACTGGAACGTCACCGCCCGGGCCGGTTCTCCCTTCGTGAAGATCTTCGAGGAGGAGCGCGAGCTCACCGTGATGCTTGTGGTCGACGTGAGCGCGTCGGGCGACTTCGGGAGCCGCCAGCGATTGAAGGCCGAGCTCGGGGTCGAGATCAGTGCGTTGCTCGCGTTCAGCGCGATCAAGAACAACGACAAGGTCGGCCTGCTCATCTTCTCGGACCACGTCGAGAAGTTCGTACCGCCTCGAAAGGGGCGGCGCCACGTGCTCCGCGTTCTGCGCGAGCTCCTCTACCATGAGCCACAAGGGCGGGGGACGGACATCTCGGCCGCTTTGGAATACCTTGCGCATATCCAACGCAAGCGCGCGGTCGTCTTCGTCATATCGGACTTCAGAGACGAGGGCTTCCAGAAGGCACTTTCGGTGGCCGGACGCAGGCACGACCTGATCGCCGTGCGCTTGGGTGACCTGCGCGAGGAGGAGTTGCCTCCGCTGGGACTCCTGGATCTCGAGGATCCGGAGACCGGTCAGCGCGTGGTCGTGAATACCTCGAGCCCTGCGTTCCGCTCGGCGTTCCGGGCAGAGAACGAACGGCGAGCCGCCGCGTTGGATCGCGCACTCAAGAGGAGCAAAGTCGACACGATCGAGGTCCGCACGGGCGAACCCTATGTGAAGCCGCTCATGCGTTTCTTCCGGGAGCGCGCACGGAGGCGACGGTGAGAAGCGCCTGGACCGTCTTCCTCCTGCTGGCGATCGTGGCCTCACGCGTTGGGGCCCAGTCCAGCGTTGCGACTGAGGTCGATGCCACGGTCGTCACCGTCGGAGATAGGATCACTTACACGATCTCCGTCGATCATCCGCTCTCGGCGCAGGCACGCCTCCCGGACTCCCTCGCGCTTGGCTCGTTCGAGGTCCTGCAGGCGCAGGCCCTCCCGGTCGCGACGACCCAAGCGGGCGCGCGGTCGACCTGGACGCTCACATTGGCCGCCTTCGAACTGGGTGAGTTGGAGCTCCCTCCCGTGAGCGTGGATGTGGTGGCGGCTGACGGTTCGACCCAAACGCTCCAAACCGATCGCTACCTCATCGACGTCACGAGTGTGGGGGTCGACGAGTCCGGTGATATTCGCGACATCCGAGGCCCCTTGGGAATCCCGGTCGGCCTGGCCACGATTCTCGTCTGGTTGCTCGTGCCGTTGCTACTCGCGGCGCTCTTGTACGTCATCGTGCGAAGGCTGCGTCCTCGGGGGGAGGACGTCGCTCGGCCCGCATTAGGTGACCTCCGGCGTTCGGCGCACGAGGTAGCCCTAGAAGCGCTGGCGGCCCTCGAGGCCTCCTCACTTCTCGACGACGGGCAGGTCAAGGAGTACCACATCGTGGCCTCGGATATTCTCCGCACCTACATCGAGGAGCGCTTCCGGGTCGAGGCGCTGGAGATGACGACGCGCGAGGTGCTCGCGAGCCTGTCCGAGGTCGGGGCGGACGCGTCGTTCAGATCGGGGCTGCGCACCTTCCTCGACGCCTGTGACCTGGTGAAGTTCGCCAAGGCCCGGCCGGACGACGAAGCCTCGCATGCTGCTCTGGAGTTGGGGCGGCGGATCATCATGGAGTCGGTGCCCGTGGCGCCGACTTCCCCTGCGGAGCCGGTGGTAGCCGCAGTCGGGGAGGCGTCCTGATGTTCCGGTTCGAGGATCCATGGGTCCTGGGCCTCCTCGGGCTGGTTCCGGTGGCGCTAGCCGCGCGGTGGTGGCTTGCAGGCCGACGCTCGGGGACGCTCAAGTACTCCGCGGTCGACGCCGTGTTGGCCTCCGGCTCAGGCCAGATCAACGGACGGAGAGTCCCGGGGTTCTTGAGGGGGCTGGCCATCTGTGCGCTGGTCGTCGCCGCTGCGAGACCTCAGACGGGAATCACGTCGGAGAGCGTGCTCACTGAGGGCATCGATATCGTGCTCGTCGTAGACATCTCGAGCTCGATGCTGGCAGAGGATCTCCAGCCCAATCGGCTCGAGGCAGCGAAGGCCGTGGCGGCGCAGTTCGTTGCCGGACGGCGCAACGACCGGATCGCCCTCGTAGCCTTCGCGGGCGAGGCGTTCACGCAGGTGCCGCTCACGCTCGACTACAGCGTGGTGACGTCTCTCCTCGCCGAGCTCGATCCGGGTATGGTCGAGGATGGCACCGCAGTCGGCATGGGCCTCGCGACCGCCGTGAAGCGCCTGCAGGCTTCCGAGGCGACGTCGAAGGTCGTGATTCTACTCACGGACGGACGCAGCAACCGTGGCGAGATCGGGCCCGTGACCGCTGCCCGGACGGCGGAGGCTTTGGGGGTGCGGGTGTACACGATCGGCGCGGGATCTCGAGGCACGGCACCGGTGCCGGTCGACGACCCCCTGCGGGGCCGCGTCTACGCCAACATGCGGGTCGATATCGACGAGGAGACGCTCCGCGAAGTCGCTTCGGTCACGGGAGGACAGTACTTCAGAGCGACGGACGAACAGAGCTTGGCGGAGATCTATGCAGAGATCGACGAGCTCGAGCGTACCGAGATCGAGGTGGAGAACTTCACGCAATACGCGGAGCAGTTCCCGATTCCGTTGGGCGTCGGCTTCATCCTCCTCCTCCTCGAGCTCGGCCTCTCCCAGACTGTCCTGCGGAGGCTACCGTAGTGTTCCGCTTCTTCGACTCCGAGTGGCTGATGGCCCTCGCGTCGCTGCCGCTCCTGGCAGCGCTGTTCTGGGTCGCATCCGTGCGCCGGCGTCGAGCGCTCGACGCCTTTGGAGACAGCGCACTCGTCACCAAGCTGACGGCCACGGTCAGTGTGGCGGCTCGGAGATGGAAAGCCGTGCTGATTCTGACCGCGGTCGGCCTCGCGGTCGTCGCGCTCGCTCGCCCGCAGTTCGGTACGCGGGTTGAAACCGTACGGAGCGTGGGTCAGGACATCGTCGTGGCGGTCGATCTGTCGCAGTCGATGTTGGCCGAAGACGTTTCGCCGAACCGCTTGGAGCGGGCACGCTTGGCCATCCTCCGACTCATGAGGAGCCTGGACGGGGATCGAATCGGCTTGGTGGCTTTCGCGGGAAGTGCGTTCGTTCAGAGCCCTTTGACCACCGACTACGCGGCGGCCGGCATGTTCCTCAATGCGATGCAGCCGGACCTCATGCCCGTGCAGGGCACCGATCTCGGCGCCGCGCTGCGTGTATCACTCGACGCGCTGGAACAGGGTGCGCGAGACGCACGTGTTGTGGTGATCGTGACCGACGGGGAGGACCATGAGGCTGACTTCGAGGCCGAGCTGGAGCGGGCCGTGAGTGCCGGGGTGCGTATTCACGTGGTGGGCATCGGCTCTACCGATGGCGTGCCCATTCCCGTGCTCGACGCGCAGGGCAGGCGCACGGGTTTCCTCAGAGACGAGGACGGCACGGTGGTGACGACGCGCCTCGGGGAGCAGACGCTGCGGACCGTGGCTGAGCGGACAGGTGCCCGCTACGTGACCGCGGGTGTCGGCGGGACCGCGTTCGACGACCTCGTCGACGAGCTGGCGAGCGCCCAGGGCCAGGCGTTGGAGGAGCGGCAGGTGACGCAGTTCGAGGAACAGTTCCAGATCTTCATCGCGATGGCCCTGGCACTCCTGTTCGTCGAGTGGATCCTTCCCGAGCGACGCAGGGTGCGAACCGCGTGGGCCGGGAGGTTCGAGTGAAGGCGAGACATCGCTTGGGACTCTGCCTTTGTATTGCGTTCGTGCCGCTCGTCGCGGGCGCTTCATCGCTCGAGGCGCAGGCGGGCCGGGCCCAGGTTCGCGACGGAAATCGGCTCTTCGAGGAGGGTCGCTTCCAGGAGGCCCACGAGAAGTACCTGGAGGGTATGGTCGCGGCGCCGGAGTCAGGGGTCGTCCGCTTCAACGACGGCAATGCGCTCTACCGCGGCGAGGACTACCAGCGGGCCATCGATGCGTATCAACGGGCCATCGAGACCGGGGATCCGGGACTCGAGAGCGCCGCCTGGTACAATCTTGGCAACGCCCTCTATCGGCAGCAGCAACTCCAGGAGAGCCTGGAGGCCTTTAAGCAGTCGCTGCGCCTGGATCCTGCGAACACAGACGCGAAGCACAACCTGGAGCGTGTGCTGCAGGAGCTGCAGCAGGAGCAAGACCAGGACCAACAGCAGGAGGACCAACAGCAGGATCAGGATCAACAGCAGGACCAGGACCAACAGCAGCAGGACGACCAAGAGCAGCAGGACGACCAAGAGCAGCAGGACGAGCAGGATCAGCAGCAGGATCAGCAGGATCCGCAGGACGAAGAGCCGGAGGAAGGGCAGGGGACGCCCGAGCCGGAGCCAGGCCAGCTGACGCCCGACGAAGCGGAACGCCTGCTCGACGCGATCGACGAGAATCCTGAGGATGTGAACCGTCGGAGAGCGCCCGCCGCCGGCAGACAACCGCGACGACCGTGGTGAGTCTCATGCGCTATCGACTCGCCCTGTGCGCGCTCCCGTTCCTCGTGCTACTGGCTCTGCCTCAGTCGCGAGCGTCCGCGCAAGCCGTGTCCGTGCGGGCGTACCTGAGTCCCGGCGCTACGGTAGGGGTCGGACGCCAGTTCGTCGTCAACGTGGAGATCACGGGCACACAGGCACTCAACGAGGAGCCACAGCTCCCCGACCTTGGGGCCTTCGCTCAGTTTCTCGGGAGCAGCCAGCAGTCCTCGGTCCGCATGGTCAACGGGGTTACCAGCGTCACGCTCACCGTGCAGTACCGCTTCCAGGCCGTGAACGAAGGCACCTTCGACATCCCCGCGTTCCAGGTCACGGCGGGGGGCCAGCGTCACACGACCCAGCCGCTCCAACTCACAGTGTCCGCGACTGCCCCTTCTCCGTCTGGAGGCGCTCCCTCATCAGGTGGTGGGGTGACGACGGAGGACCTGTTCGTAACGGCGGAAGCGACCAAGACGCGCGTCCTGGATGGGGAGCCGCTCGTTGTGGAATACCGAATCTGGACGCGCGTCGACGTCAGCTCGTTCAACCTCACGAGGGTCCCGGAGCCACAGGGCTTCTGGGTCGAGGACATCACACCGGTGGGTCAGCCCGAGGTCGAGCAGCGTGCTCGCAATGGTCAGCAGTACACGACGGCCGTTATTCGCAGGGTCGCGCTGGTCCCGACAGGGGCAGGCGAACGCGCGCTGGCTCCCATCGGTGTCGAAGCCCAGGTGCGGGTTCAGAGACGCGATCCGTTCGACGATTTCTTCGGGCGGAACTCGCTGTTCGGCAGCAACTTCGTGCCCACGTCGGTCCTCTCGAATGCGTTGACCATCACGGTCGATCCGCTGCCCCCTGGCCGCGGTGAGCGATTCAGCGGCGTCGTGGGCAACCTTCGCCTGTCGGCGGAGCTGGACCGGGGGACTGTGGACACGAACCAGGCAGTGACGCTCACCGTGACAGCGACCGGAGACGGGAACCTGAGGGCGGTCCCGCCACCTGTCCTCGACCTCCCGCCCGACTTCGAGATCTTCCCCCCGGAGGTGTCGGAATCGGTCCGACCCCTCGGGACTGGGCTGTCGGGCGAGAAGTCCTTCGAGTACGTGCTTATTCCGCGCGCCCCGGGTCGTCGCGAACTCGGCCCGTTCACGATGAGCTACTTCGACCCGAGCGCCGGCACGTACCGCACCGCCGAAACGGGTAGACTATCGCTCGAGGTCAGCGGCGCGGCGGTCTCGGGCGGACCGGCCCTGCTCAGCAGGGGCGGCGTAGCCCAACTGAGAGAGGACATTCGCTTCATTCGCTTGGGGGGCACGCTGGAGCCCGCCGGCCAGACATTGTTCACCGGGTTCGGCTTCTGGCTCTTTGCGCTTTTGCCGCTGATGGGCCTGGCGGGGAGTGTCGCACTTCGCCGCCACCGCGATCTCCTGGAAGGAGACGTGGCTTATGCGCGCGGCCGCCGGGCCAGTCGCGTCGCGAGGAAAAGACTGGCCCGTGCCCGAGGCCTCGCCGGAGGCACCGACTCGCGGGCGTTCTATGCGGAGGTGGCGAAAGCGCTCCGTGGGCTCGCGGCGGACCGGCTGAACCTTGCCGAGGCCGGGCTCCAGGCCGGAGAGCTCGAGGCCCGACTTAGGCAACGCGGCGTGGAAGACAGAACGGTTCAAGAGTTGATGGCCTGTCTCGATCAATGCGACCGTCAGCGATTCGCCCCGCCCGCGGAGGACGCAGCAGCGGAGGCCCGCTTCCTCGACCGAGCCGGCGAGATCATGTCCGCTCTCGACGGAGCGATCCGATGAACCGACGGATAGCCCGTGTCGCTTTGACCCTGCTAGCGCTTCTCGTGCCCTGCGCCCTGAGCGCCCAGGACGAGATTTTCGAACGAGGCAATCAACTCTATCAGGAGGGTGACTTCGTCGGGGCCATCGAGGCCTACGAGGCGGTGCTGTCCGCGGGCTTCGACGGCGCCGCACTGCATTACAATCTCGGAAACGCGTACTTCA
The DNA here is from genome assembly GCA_029863645.1 of Gemmatimonadota bacterium. Taxonomy (GTDB): domain Bacteria; phylum Gemmatimonadota; class Gemmatimonadetes; order Longimicrobiales; family Gaopeijiaceae; genus UBA2982. The sequence continues at coordinate 5,047 of JAOTVA010000013.1, read as the reverse complement.
AGGCCGGCGACTTGGGCCGATCCATTCTGGAGTGGGAACGGGCCCTGGTCCGCGCCCCGGGCGACCCCGACGCCACGGCGAACCTGGAGCTCGCGCGCTCCCTGACCGTAGACGCCGTGGTTCCGCTCCCACGATTCTGGCTGCTGTCGGCTTGGTCGGGGTGGGTAAGGTGGCTGCCGCGAGGCGTCCTCGTCCTTCTCGTCGGTGGTGCGTGGCTCCTCACCGGCGCGGGCCTCGTGACGCGAGTGTGGTCGCGTAGCCCGGACACCAGACGGCTCACCGGATGGGTCGCTCTAGCTTCAGCGGCCGTCGTCGTCGTCTTCGGCATCAACTTGTTCGTGAGGGAGCTTGGGATCGGCCAGCCGGAGCGCGGCGTCGTCCTGCCGGCGGCCGTCCCGGTCAGGGCCGCTCCGGCCGAGGACGATGACCTCACACTCTTCGAGATTCACGAGGGCACGCGCGTCCGCGTGGAGCAACGCACCGGTACGTGGGTCGAAGTCGTCCTGGATGACGGCAAGGTCGGGTGGGTCCCCGCCGACGTAGTGGAAGTGATCTAGGCGCAGGTCCGAACAGCGTAACCCTCAGGCCCGCGGTCAGGCGGCGTGGCCTTCCGGGCCGCATGGGTCTCCGCGGGTTCCTTTCTGACAATCCGCAGATCTCCGACACGCCACGCGGGCATCGCCCGACAGCGGGTTTAGCTCCCCTCCCGCAGACTACTGCCCAGTAGCTGGTCCCTGATTCGGAGCCGGCCGCCGGGTCGGCCCGTTGTCGCTAGGAGGTGCCTGTTTATGCGAGGGTCCCGCAGGTTGGCCCGTGCGAGCGTTCGGAGTCTCTCTCTCCTCACGATCGGGCTTGTCAGCGCCTGCGGGGGCAAGGACCCGCCCACCCAGGTCGAGACCCCCACCATCAGCGTGAGCGTGAGCCCGACCTCGGGCTCGGTCGCTCAGGGGTCCTCACTTGTCATCGCCGTTACAGTGACGGGCGGCGGCGGTTTTACCGGGGCGGCGACGGTCTCGCTCGAGGCCGCGCCTTCGGGCGTGACTGGAAGCGCGGGTAACGTCCAAACCAGCGGCGGCAACACAACGGCAGACATGACTGTCGCCGTCGGCGGCAGTGTGGCCCCAGGATCCTACACGTTGACGATCCGCGCGACGGGCACGGGCGTGACCGCCGTGACGGCCTCGTTTGGGCTCACGGTCACGGCAACACCGTCTTACGCCCTTTCGGCGACGCCGAGCCAGCTCCTCCTCGAGCAGGGTGCCTCGGGAACTGTGAACGTGTCGCTCAGCCGTACGAATTACACGGAGGCAGTGGACCTGAGCCTCGAGGGCGCCCCGACAGGCGTCACGGGTAGCTTCAGCGTCGATCCGGTCACCGGCACGGCCTCCGTCCTCACGGTGGACGTCGGCGGCTCGGTTACGCCAGGCGGCCCCTACACGCTCACGATTCGGGGAACGTCGGCGAGCCTTACAGATCGGACGGCGACCGTGGCTTTGACGGTCACTGCACCTGCGGTTCCCGATTACTTGCTCGCTGTCACCCCGTCGGCGCTGACCATCAACCAAGGAGCCAGCCAGGACGCCACGGTAGACATCACGCGCTCGAACTTTTCGGGCGCGGTGACGCTCGCCGCCGAAGGCGTCCCGACGGACGTATCCGTTGCCTTCGCGGCGAACCCGGTCGCCGGGAATTCCACGACGATGACGGTCACGGTAGCAGGGACCGTGGCGACTGGGAACTACGACTTCACGGTTCGCGGGACGGCCACTGGGCTCACCGACAAGACCGTGAGCGTCGCGCTGACGGTTGCGATCCAATCATCGTACGCGCTGGCACTCAACCCGACGACGATCTCGATTGGCCAGGGCACGTCGGGAGCCGTGGATGTGACGCTCAGTCGCACGAACTACACGGACGCGGTGGACCTAAGCCTCGAGGGCGCCCCAGCGGGTGTGACGGGTAACTTCAGCGTCGATCCGGTCGCAGGAACGGCCTCCGTGCTCACCTTGGACGTTGGGGGCTCGGTCACCCCAGGGGATTACAACCTCACCGTACGAGGAACGTCGACGAGCCTGGCGGATGAGACGGCGGGCCTCACGCTCACGGTGCCCACGCCAGCGGGCTTCAGCCTGGCGAGCATTACTGCGGTGTCGGTCCAGCAGGGATCCTCCGGTGTGCGTACGGTCACGATCGATCGCACGGGCGGCTTCACCGGGGACGTGACCGTCACGGTCACGGACCTCGCGGCGGGAATCACCGCGTCCGTGGACCCAGTGAGCACCACTGGGAACTCGGTGGACGTGACGATCAACGTCGCGGGCTCGGTAACCCCGGGGGCCTACACGGCCACGGTGCGTGGAAACGCGAGCTCGCTACCGGAGTCGACCCAGGTGCTCGACATTGCGGTCACTTCATCGAGCGGCTTCCAAGTCACGCTCGATTTCTCGGCGTGCGCCGCGTCTGACCGACCGGTCTGGGTCGCGTATAAGGACGGCGCAGGGGACTGGACCGTCGGCGCGGCTGGGAACCCGGACGTGTACACGTTCTCGGCCTCCGGGCCCAGGGTGGGGATCGCGGCGGCGACAGAGCCGGCTCCCGGTGAGTCCAACGTGCTCGTGTACTACGCTGGGATTGCCGAGCTCATCGCAGTCGTCGGCCCGGATCTCTGCGACGCACCGGCCTCGGGTAAGACGGTGACCGCCACCGTCGCTGGAATTGGCCCAAGTGAGTTCGGTGCCCTGACGCTCGGGAGCTCGACGATCTTCCCGGTGACCGGCAACGGAGGCTGGACATTCACTAACGTGCCGGACGGAAACCTCGACCTGGTGGGATACAAGGCCGATCTGCTCAACACGACGGATCGGATGACCATCATCCGCGATCTGAACCCACCTGACGCGACCGATATCGGTACCATCGACTTCGGTAGCGGCTTCGTTCCGGACGTCGCGACGATCACGGTTCCTGCCGGCGCCGAGTTCTGGGAGGTGGAGTACGGGACCACGCCGGCGGTTGTTGGCACCTGCTACTATGCTCCGCTCCAGTCGGGTCCCCTGACGGGCAATACCTTCACCGCCCGCGGCGCACCGGCCATCCAGCAGCAGGGGGGAGATTTCCACCTCCTCTCGGCGGCGTCGGTGACGGGGGGCTTTTGGACGGTCTCGGAGGCCTTCGTGACGCTCGCGAACGTCTCGATCACAGCTGGTCCGGCGCTCCCGATGCCGACCATCACGGACGTCACCGGGTCGGCCGGCTATAAGAGGGTCCTTGCGGAGGTCACGTGGCCGGCTGGATTCAACGAGGTGGTCTGGCTGAGTCTCAGTGACGGCACGGGAGATCACGCGGTCGCCGTGTTCGCGACCGCCGCGTGGGTGGGCGGATTCGACGTGGCGCTCGAGGTCCCGGACTTCACTGGGCTCCTGAACTGGGACGACGCATGGGCTCCGGCACCGGCGAGCCCGGCGGACTGGTCGTTCTCCGCGTCCGGTTGGTCGGGCACGGAATGCACGAACGGGTATCGTGAGTATGCGTCGACCCAGACGGGCACGGTGCCCTGACCCGGGCGGGCGCCTCAGTCGATTCGGGAGGGGTCGGGCTTGCCCGACCCCTCGGCGTTTGCGCAGATGGCGTCGATGCGAGTCCCCTGGTATCACTGCGCGTACTGGTACGGCCGGAGTCACGCAGGTCCTATAGGGGAGATCTCCTGTCCCTTGCTCCAGCGGCACGGCACCAGCCGAGAGTTCCCGCCGACGTTATGGAAGTGATCTAGGCGCCGCCCAGAAACGTCACCCGCAGCCCGGCCGTCAGTCGCCTGGGCCGACCGGGGGTCAGAAAGCGTTCGTCGACGCTCACGGTCCCTCGCCCGTTCTCGGATATGATGCCGAAAGCGTGAAAGTCGTGGTCGAGGACGTTCGACAGCTCGGCAAAGATCGTCGCGCGCCCCCGCCTCCACTCTCCATGCACATCGATCACCGTGCTGGACCCGAGCCTGGGAAACTCCTCCTCGTTGGCTTCGTCCCCGATCAGGAACTGCCGACCCGTCCACGAAGCATCGGTGCCGACAGTCACAGCCGCGAACTCGTACGCCACCCCCAGCGTCCCTGAGAGCTCCGGCACCATCGGAAAGCGATCGCCGGGTTCTACTGTCGTGGGGCCGTCGCCGGGGTCGCCCGCGCCGGCCACGGCTGCAGTCGACTGAAAGGTGGCCTTGGTCCAGCCCAGAGACGCGCTCGTCGTGAGCCCCGGCGCCCACGGAAGGGGCCTGGTCGTCACGGACGCCTCAATGCCCACGCGCCGCGTCCGGTCGAGGTTGGCGAAGTAGCCCCGAGTGGGCGTCACGGGATCGACGATGTTGAAGATGTCGTCGTAGACCTCGGTCCAATACGCGACCACGGAGCCCTGCGCCGCCTCTCGCGCAACGCGCATGCCGACCTGCCATGTGTCGGACTTCACCGGCTGAAGCGGAGGGTCAGGTCCCAGCTCGAAGGGGAGCTGACATGGATCCGCCGGATCGGCGCACGTGACCTCCAAGATCACCGGGGCGCGGAATCCTCTGCCGTACCCCACGAACGCGCTCAGCCCGCCACCGAGCTCACCGCTCAGGCCGACACCCCCCGACGCCTCCGAGAACGTGTTGTCTCCGCTGTCCGAGGGATCCAGGAGGTCCCGCACCGGGAGCCGCACGTAGTCGTACCGGAGGGATCCGTACAAAGCGAGCTTGGCTCCAACCTGCCACCACGCCTCCGCGAACGCACCGAGGTTGTCCTCGTTCGTCCTCAGGTGCTCGGTGATGGCGGGGGTGATGCCGGGGAAGTTTCGGTTCGGGACCTCGTGGATCTCGATGTCTACGTCGTTGCGCGTCCACTCCGTGCCCGCCGCGATGAGGAGGCGCTCGTTCGGTCGGTGAAGCAGCTGAAGGATGGACCCCACCGAGTGGATGTCCGTAAGGCCCAGGGCGTCGGGCTCGGACAGGTTGTCATTGGTTTGACGAAAGTCCGCGAAGCGTCCGAACGCGTCGGCTTGCAGCGTCCACGCCTCGTTCAGGGTG
>JAOTVA010000083.1 GCA_029863645.1 Gemmatimonadota bacterium | reverse complement strand
ATCCGCAGACGCAATGCGCGGGAAGATCGTGGTCTTCGTGGTGCCGGAGCCCGACGTGGCGCAGGCGCGCGGGCTCTCGATGGCACTCAGGATCCGGGACACACCGCTCGACAGCGGGGGCGCCGCGGCCGTCTTCGTCGTCTTCCCCATGGCGCTTCCGGCGAACGCCCTCGAGGGCCGCTTCGGTCTCGCGGCGGAGGTGGCCGGCACGCCCGTGGCTCAGCTAACACGGGAAGCTGCGTCGGGACTGTTCGCGCAGCCGCTCGACGGGCTCTCAGTGGGGACGACAGGCCGCACCGTAAGCGCGCACTGGCGATATGTGTATCGACGGCCCGAGTACCCGGCGCGCAACGTGATCGCGGTGCTGCCCGGCTCTGATCCCGCGCTGCGGGGCCAGTACGTATTAGTCGGCGCACACAACGACCACGTGGGCACGCTCGAGGGTGAACCGGTCGATCACGACGCACTTCGCGCCTACAACCGGGTCATGCGTCCGCAGGGTGCCAACGACCGGCCAGGCCCCCCATCGGCAGCGCAGCAGGCGCGCATCGATTCCCTCACCGCTTATGCGCGTTCGATCCGGCCGCCGCGCGCCGACTCGGTCATGAATGGCGCGGACGACGACGCCTCGGGAACGGCCGTCCTCCTCGACATCGCCGAACGCTTCGCGACGGCACCCCGCCCCGTCGCTCGATCGTCTTCATCTCGCACAACGCCGAAGAAGGTGGGCTGCTGGGCTCGCGGTACTTCACGCAGAACCCGACGGTGCCGCTCGACTCAATCGTCGCGGCGCACAACATGGACATGCTCGGCAAGGGACGCGTGACCGATGTGAAGTTCGGCGGCCCGTCTCAGGTGCAGATGCTAGGCGCGCGTCGCCTATCGTCGGACTTCGGCGACGTGATCGACTCGCTGAACGCGGTGCGCGAGGAGACCATGGCCATCGACTACTCGTGGGACCGCACCAACGCGCTCAACCGGTTCTGCCGCAGCGACCAGGTGAACTACTTCCGCCAGACGATTCCGGTGACGTATTTCTCCACGGGATACTCGCTCGACTACCACCAGCCGACCGACGAGCCGCAGTACGTCGACTACGAGCATTCGGCGCGGGTGGGCCGCTTCGTCTACGACATCATGCGCACGATCGCGGACCGGCCCGAGAGGCTTCGGGTCCTTCCGCTGGAGGAGCGCGACATGAGCGCGCAGTGCTGAGCTGAAGGCTGGCGCGAGCCGCTAGGGCCGAGGGTGGCACATGAACGGTACCATGGTATATTATAGGCACCCTTCTACCACACCTATGGCACTCAATATCAAGAGCGCGGAGGCCCATCGCCTGGCGAAGGAGCTCGCGCATGCCCGGGGTTCCTCCCTTACCGACGCCGTGACCGCGGCGCTCAGTGAGTCCTTGAGGGCTGAGCGGGACCCGGATGCAGGCGTCGACACGCTCCTGGCCGAGGTCCGAGAAGTTCAGTCCCTCGTCGCCGGGCTACCTGACCGCGACGCTCGCCCCGCCGACGAGATCCTGGGCTATGACGAGCACGGGCTCCCGGGCTAGATGGTCCTCGACACGTCAGCCCTCTTGGCGATCCTGTTCGCAGAGCCCGAGTCGGAAGCCATGGTGCGCGCCATGGCGGTGGATGAGCGCTGCTTGTTGGGTGCGCCCACCCTGGTGGAGGCCTCCGCAGTGTTACACGCGAGGAAAGGCGGTGCGGGTGAAGTGGCGCTCGACGCGCTCCTGGAGCGCCTGGGCGTCGATGTGGTCCCAATGTCCGTGGGTGCGGCTCGACTGGCGCGCCTCGCCTACGCTCGCTTCGGCAAAGGCGTCGGTGATCCCGCCGTGCTCAACTACGGCGACTGCCTGACCTACGGCATCGCGATGGCTGAGCGGGAACCGCTTCTCTGCAAAGGCGATGACTTCGTCCGCACGGACGTCACGGTCGTCGCCTACTGACCGGAGATCCCGTGGGCATCACGAAGTACATCCGGCGCTTCGAGCTGGCGCGCTGAAGCAGCTCGGACGCGCTGCCCTAGAGCCCCGCTGGCAGCTCCACGCTGATCTCGGCCGCATACAGCATGGTACGGTCCTCATCGATCGCGGCCCACTTCATCAGCGTCGAGGTGTCCGGCCGGACCCTCCCCTCGAAGACGACGTCACCGTTGGCGATCACGCGAAGCGGACTCTGCAGGTCGAACGCATCGGGTGAAATCAGGAGCGTGAAGCGGCGGACCCCATAGCTGTCGACGGTCACGGTGTTGCCGGCCCGAACGGCTTTGACGACGCCGGTGTCCCCACCGGCCAGGGAGACGGGTGGGCCCCGACCGGCATCAGCCGCAGCCGTACCTAGCTCATCGATCACGAGCCAGTTCGCGCGGTTATAGCGGTCGGTCCGCTCCGTCACCCAAACGATCTCTTCGGGGTGCGCGATTCGAGGATGCGCATCGACGAAGCGCTCGATGTTCTCCTCCTCTTCCGGCCACCAGCTTGTGTTGTGCCCGCCGGGCTTGGCAGTGAAGACGAAATCCACGCCCACGTTCTGGAAGACGCCGAGAAACGGCATGACCTCGCGAACGGGATAGAGCCGGTCGGTCTCTCCGTTCACGATGAAGAACGGCCGGTTCGTCAGATTGGGCATGTTCATCCGCCCGTCCACGCCGATCCCCTGACTCAAGAGCACCGCCGGGTGACCGATGAACGGGAGGAACGCCGCCCAGGGCGTCACGTCCCGAAAGCCCAGGAAGTACACCCCCGTGCCGCCGTCCGAGCTGCCGAACGCGTAGACGCGATTCTCGTCCACGTTGTACTGACCCTTCACGTCAGAAAGGATGCCGCGCAGGTTCTCGACCTGGCTCCCCTGCCACCAATACGACTCGTTCCACGACAGCGGCACCACCGCGATGCGGTCGTGTCCTTCGACGACATCGTAGTTACGCCACCATCCGCCCCCGGGGCCCGGATCGGGTCGTGTCACTCCGCCGTGGAGGTAAAACGCCACCGGGTAGCGCCTGGCCGCATCGTAGTCGTCCGGCACGATCAATACGTACCGGTGCACCAGCCCGTCGGCGTTCGCGCGTGTCAGCTCAATGCGGCCCTTGGGAACGTCGGCCCGGTACGTGGGCCCACGGCGCAGGCGCTCGAACGCCGCGGCGAAGTCTTCGTCCGGGGACTGCGCGGCTACCGGAGGTATCCGGGCCGCGCCGAGCGTTAATGCGGCGAGGAGCACCGCGCGAAACGGAGTCAGGGAGCGCATTCCTGGAGTATATCGCTCACGGCAGCAGACGACGACAGCGTCAGCTCGGCGGTGGGGTCCGGTCCGGCAGCACGCGCCTGAGCAACGCCTCGTCCCGATCCGCATCGTCGGGTTCGCTGACGGCCAGGGAGCGCACGGCTTCACCGATGCGGGCGAGCTCCCGGACGTACCGGCGGCAGTGCTCACACATCATGAGATGAAGACGTACGGCGAGGCGCGTCTTCAACGGTGCGCCGTCGATCTCCTCGCTGGCGCACAACCTCGTGACCTCGTTACACCGCAGCATCGCGACTCCCTTCGAAGCCCTTGGACTCCAGACATTCGCGCAGGCCGTTGCGGGCGCGGAAGAGGAGCACTCCCAAGTTATTGGCCGAGACGTCGAGAATATTACACACCTCGTCGGTGGCGAAGCCTTCTACCTCGCGAAGGTTGAAGGCGACGCGCTGTCGGTCGGGCAATGATTCGAGGCATGCGGTCAGCTCTCGGCGCACCTCGCCGCGGGCGAGGGCCTCATCCGGACCGCTGGGCGGTCGCACCCACCGACCGTCGGCATCGAAACGGTTGTCGACGAGCCGGTCGATGTCGTCGTGATCGCCGTCACGCCGCGCGACTCTCCGCTCCTCCCAGATCTTGCGGACGAGGATCCCGTGGATCCACGTCGACGCGCGGGCACGGCCGTCGAAGTCCTTCGCGCGCTCGACGAAGACGAGGAGCGCCGCCTGGACCGCGTCCTCGGCCCTGTCGCGCGGTAGCCCGGCAGCCATGGCAGTGCGCAGGAGGCCCGGCAGGGCCTCCCGGACCACGGCTTCCATCGTGGCGGGATCGGCCCGTCGGATGGCCGACACGCGGTCGGCTGGCTCGCCCAAGTTTCAGTCGGCTCCGGACGGTCGTGTAATGAATGCGCTCCTCGAATCAATAAAGGTCGAACACCAACTGTTCCCGATAGAGAGGTGCGAACCATGAAAACCAATATTGCAGGAGTCATCACGGCCGGAGTCATCGCCACCTTGGTCATGACTGGGGTGGGGCTCTACGTGGCGCCGATGATGGGCATGCCGGCCATGAACCCGGCCGATATGCTGGCCGCCCAGATGGGTGGGATCGCCGCAGCAGGTTGGGCCGGCCACCTGATGATCGGCGTCGTGCTGGCCTTCATCTACGCGACGGTCGCGGCCAGCCGCCTTCCCGGGCCGCCTGTTGTGCGCGGCGCTTTGTTCAGCCTGGCGCCGTGGCTCATGGCGCAGATCGTGGTGATGCCCATGATGGGCATGGGCCTGTTCTCGAGCTCCGCAGTCCTGGCCACCGGCAGCCTGATCGGCCACCTGGTGTATGGCGCGGTCCTCGGTGGGATCGTCTCGGTAACCGCCGGCGCGCCCGCCCAGGCGGGTCACGGGTCTGCGGCAGCGTCCGCAGCCTAGACAGAGTCAGGAACGAGTGCCCGCGCCGCCCGGCGCGGGCACCCCGGGCCTCAATGCCCCTCCCAGCTTTCGTCTTCATCGGGCCAGGTAGGCCCGGCCGGTGTCCCGGACTCGGTCGTGTAGGCAGCGGCCGCGCCGTGCTCATAGACGAGCTCGCCACCGAGCGAACCGACCTGCACTCCGGCGGCGAGAACGACGACCGTACCGGCGGTAGCGACCAGCCGGGCGGCCGTGCCGACCGTTCCCGACAGCAGGCCGACTCCCGCGACGAGCGAAACGAGGCCCGCGATGAGCAGCAGCCGCTCGGCGGCCTCCTCGTGTGCATGCAAAGGAGCGTCCCCGACGATGTTCTCGACGCGATCCTCCTCAGCCTCACCCGTCTCTATGGCGACCCAGCTGCTTCCGGTGAGCGCCAGCGCCAGAACGAAGGGAAGCGCCCACGCACGTCGCGCCTCCGCTCCTCGACGTATCATCCATAGTGCGACCAGCGCCGAGACCGGCAGAAGTGTCGCGAAGACGATGGGGAAGTGAACCACCGCGGGATGCAGGGGTTCCGGTAACATGTGATCCTCCTTGGTTCGAGAGACTACCGAACGATGTCTCTCGTGGGGTCACTCGGGTATCGAACAGATGTGCCGGATGGCGCGAGAGGCGGCCCCCGGGACGCCCACCTCAACAGATGTAGGACGAGCATGGAGCCAGAAGACCAGGAACGACTGCGACTCATTCTCGTCGTCGTCCTCCTGTCCATCATCGTGGGCGGCGCGATCGACCTGTGGCTAGACCGGCCACAGGACTGGCTGAGCTTCCACGTGGTCTTCGAGGGCTTCATGATCGCCGCCGCCAGCATCGTCGCCACCGCACTCTGGCTCGGGTGGTGGCGAAGCGCCCGATCGGTCGAAGAGCTCCGCCGCTCACTGGAGGAGCGCGGGGACGAGCGGGACGCGTGGCGACGGAGCGCCGAGCACGCGCTGGAAGGCATGAGCCGCGCCATCGACCAGCAGTTCAATGTGTGGGCGCTGACACCCTCCGAGCGCGACATCGCGCTGCTCCTGCTCAAGGGCTACAGCCACAAGGCGATCGCGAAGCACACGCTGCGCAGCCCCCAAACAGTCCGTCAGCACGCTGCGAGCGTCTACCGGAAGGGGAGCCTTTCGGGGCGGGCAGAGCTCTCGGCGTTCTTCCTGCAGGACCTCATGCTCCCGGGAACGGGGCAGGACGCCGACTAACCGTTACGGCACGACACGGTTCTGCGACGGCTACCGGAGCCAGATAGATAAAGACCTAGGCGCGAGTGCCCGCGCCGTTCCGGCGCGGGCACCTGATGCGCCTAGTGTGCCTCCCCGGCGCTTGGCATCGCCGCTGGCAATCCGAACGCCGCTAACCCGTCCGGAAGCTGGACGAGAATGTACTGGTGTCCGTTGTGCTCCCAGCTCGACATCCCGTAGCGCGCAAACGCGGGAAGCTCGACCTGGCCGACCCGCTCCCCAGTCTGCTTATCGATGGCGAACAGCGAGGGGGTGTCGTCCGCCGTCATTCCAGTGAGGAAGAGCAGGTTCGGGGACGCCACCATCGTCGCCTGTCCGGAGCGCCCGCGATTGTAGACCGACTCGTCCAGGGCGAGCCCCTGGAGCAATGGATGGTTGCGGATCATCTCTTGCTCGTCGGTCGGCGCGTCCCCGTTGGGGATCACCCACTGAATGGTGCCGGTGTTCAAGTCGTACGCGACGATCCGCCCCTCCGGACCTTTCCAGATGGGAAGCCCATCCAGCCTCTGCTCGGGGTTCGGGGCCCGCGCTGCGGGACCGGCCGCATTCGACCAGTCAGAGTACCTGGTGCCGCTCTGCTCGGGGCCGTCGAGCGGTGACTCGGCGGCCGGCATCACCGCGTGGCGGCCGCACCGGTTCGTCGTCGTCACGAACATCATTCCGCTCAGCGGGTCGCCCGCGTTGTTTCCGAAGATGTTCGAACCGCCGGCATCACTCGGACACAGCCAGGCGGGTCCGGCGGGGTCTCCGACGACCGTCGGCGGGTTGTACATGGGCGCGAAGAGGTTGCCGTCCCGCGCGACCTGAAGCGCCCGCTGGTAGATCTCGGGCGTGTAGTCGATGAGCATGGTCTCGTCGCGACCCTGCAGGTCGAAGGGCGGCGGCGTGGTCGGGAACGGCTGCGTCGGCGACAGCTGCTCACCGGGGACGGTCGACTGTGGGACCGGCCGCTCTTCGATAGGCCAGATCGGCTCGCCGGTCTCGCGGTCCAGCGCGTACAGGAACGCCTGCTTCGTCGCCTGGAACAGCCCTTTCACGGGACGGCCATCGACTACCACGTCCATGAGCATGGGCGGCTGCGATGTGTCGTAGTTCCAGATATCGTGGTGCACGAACTGATAGTGCCAGCGGCGCTCGCCCGTCTCCGCATCCAACGCGATGACGCTCGTGCTGAAGAGGTTGTCCCCTGGGTGGAAGCCCCCGTAGTAGTCGATGGTCACGCCGTTCGTCACGACGTAGACGAGCCCCAGCTCGGGATCGGCCGACATGGGTGCCCACGACGAGATGTCGCCGGTCCACTCCCACGCGTCGTTTTCCCAGGTTTCGTGCCCGAACTCACCGGGGCGCGGGATCACATGGAACTTCCACTTGAAGTCACCCGTCGCCGCATCGTAGGCGAGGATGTCCCCGGGGACGTTCTCGATGCGGGTCTGGTTGTAGCCCTGCTCGGCAGAGTTGTTCACCACGACGGTGCCGTTCACCACGATGGGCGGCGAGGAGGCGGTGATGTACCCCAGCTCGAGTGGGATGCCCATGTACGGATCGTAGGGCTCGGTCCAGCTCTCCCACGGGCCCCAGCCCTCGATGAGGTCGGCAACCATGTCCACGCTGCCCGACTCGCCGAAGCCCTCGATGGCGATCGCCTCCCCCCAATTGTCGAGCGGCTCGCCGGTGTCTGCGTCCAGTGCGTGCAGGAAAAAGCCGGGCGAGGAGATGAAGACTACGCCTCCGCGGCCAGGGACTTCCGCGTACGCGACGCCTTTCCCGTAGCCCTTCCTCATGGAGTACTCGTGGCGATGCGTGTTCGGCTCCGTAAAGCTCCAGAGCAGCTCTCCGTTGTTCGGATCGAGCGCGATGACGTGGCGCCGCTCTCCGGTCACGGTGATCAGCTTGCCGCCGACGAAGGACGGGGTGGCTCGTGGGGTGCTCGGGCCAAAGCTGGCGGCGTTGAAGCGCCACAGCATCGTCAGCTGGTCGAAGTTGTCGGCCGTGATTTCGTCAGAGGGCGTGTACCGCGTGTGCCACGCGTCACCGCCGAGATAGCTCCACATGCCGCCCTCGACACCGGGACCCTGCGCTTCCCCAGTCAGTGGCGCGACGGCCAGAACGGCGAGGGCGAGTGGAATGCACAGGATTTGCGGCCGGCGGTGCCAGCCCGCTTGGTTCCTCATCGTTTGGTTCCTCTCCGGAGTTTCGCTTCGAGCAGGCACAGCTTCGTACGAGTCCGGTTAGGCTATGGGTCGCTCGTAACGCCCACAAGAGAGGACCGGCCCCGCTCGCCCGCCTCGCGCTGGTTCAAGGTTCCAGGCGAGCGCTGGTGCGGTTCACGACCTACTCCAGGGTGGCGCCTCGCTACTGTCCCGGCGGCCCGCTGTTCACGCGTACGTCGTTGACCGTGACTTGCACAGACATCGCGTCGCCGCCCCCGGAGGCCATCTGCCGGAGCTGCTCGAGCTGGGCTCCCAGCATGCGCTCCATCATCTGACGCTGCTCGGCCGGTAGCGCGTCGAGCTGCTGTTCCATCTCACGGAGCTGAGCCTGCATCTCCGGATCGATCATCGCCTGGAGCCCAGAGATCTCCATCAGGGTCGAATACGGAATCAGTAGGCCCTGGACGTTGCGGATGTCTTGGAGATTGATGCTCACCGTGACCTCGCTGACGCCGTCGGGTGTGGTGGCGTCGCCGACGAACTCCATCCTCCGAGGGATCATCATCTCGGTGTCTACGTAGAGGCGACCCGTCTTGGGCTCGAACTCCATGTCGTCAGGTGTGGTCTGCTGGCCAAGAGAGACCTGAGACAGGTCGTCGATAGCAATCACGTGGACACTGCTGCCGTCGATTTGCTCACGCCCCGCGTACCGGCCGTGCTCGATGAGCTCCGGGCCGATGGAGTACACGTCACCCATGCCCGAATCGTCGCTGCCGAGACCGAAGTTGAAGTTGCCCCCCTGAGCCGAGCCACCGCGCATGCGGAAGACGGGGCGACCGTTGGACATCTCTTTCTCGAAGTAGCTCGTCGACTCGAAGCCCATGACCGTCTGGACCAACGTGTAGTTGTCGACACCAGCCGCTTGTCTCTCGTATGCGGCGTACATCTCATCGACGATGTCGGACACCGACTGGGCCGTCACCCCTGTTGCGACGAGGGAGACCAGGGCGAGCGTCATGAGGATGCTGCTGAACGTGCGGCGCATGGTTTCTCCTCGGGCGAGTGGGGCGGACGTCGCAAGAGACGGGCCCGGATGGCTGCCTCACGATGCCCAACCGGGGCGAAGCCGGCAAGGTAGTAAGCTGAGGCAGTCGCTCCGTATATTGCGTCCGCCTCTGACGTTACGGCACGGAGGGACAATGCTCGGTCGAATTCGGGGCGCGCGGGTCAGTCGGAAGACCGCGCTCGTGGTGCTGGTGCTGGCCCTCGCGATGTGGGCCACGTTCGTCTACGTGAACGTGAGCGACTTCGTCCCGGATGAGCTTACAGAGCCGATCCCATCACGCCAGCGATGAGGGCTTCGCCGAGGTATACCTCGACGATCTCCTTCACGACCACCCCGAGCTGGTCGAGGTTGTCGGGCTTCCTGTAGAACGCCGTCGAGCCGAGCGTCATCGAACGTTCCTCGGCCGCCGGATCTGGCGAGGCCGTAAGCACCACCACCGGTACGCGCTCGGCTGCTCTGTGCTCTCTCAGCCACTCGAGCACCGCATAGCCGTCGATCTCGGGCATGATGAGGTCGAGAATGATGAGCGCCGGAGTAGGGTGAGACCGGCGGTCCTGAAAGGGTGGGGTTCCCGCCATGTAGGCGATTCCCTCTCGGCCGTCGCCCGCGACTCGGACGTCGAGCCCCGGGACGGCCCTGCGCGCGGCGACCCTGACCAGGATCGCATGCTCGCGGGCATCCTCGATGACCAGCAAGGTTGGGTCAGGCATCAACACACGGAGTACCCCCGCTCAGAAATGCACGCTCGTCGTGTATTCACCTAGGGGGTTCCACTAAGATGGAGTGATACGGCCCCCTAAGGCCAGTACCTTTAGGTCGGTCGGTACATCGTCCCCCACGAGGCACACATGGACAAAGAAGCCGAGAAGGCGAAGAAAGCCGCGGAATCGAAGCTCGCCAGCGAGCGGGCCAAGACAGACAAAGCGAAAGCGGCCACCGAAAAGGCCAAGGAAGCGGCTAAGGAGCGCCTGGACCGTGAACGTGGCAAAGTGCGCGCGGCCGAAGCCGAGGCGACGAAAGCCAAGGCGGACGCCAAGGCCAAGGTGGCGAAGGAGCGCGAGAAGCTGAAAGCGAAACGCGAGCGCGAAAAGGCTCGCCGCGCGAAGCGGCGAGCGGTGGCCGGCAAAGTCGCCAAGGCGGTCGCCAAGAGGAGCGCGAAGAAGAAGGTGGAAGAGGTAAAGGAGCAGGCGTCCAAGGCGGCGAAGACCGTGAAGGCCAAAGCTTCGGCCGCGGGGCGCGCAACCAAGAAGGCGGCCAAGAAAGCCGCCAAGAAGATTCGGAAAGAGGCCCCCGGCCGTAAGAAGGCAGCGGCAAAGGTCGCGAAGAAGGTCGCTAAGAGAGCCACCACGCTCGCGAAGGCGGTGAAGGAAGGGGCGCAGGCAGCGAAGAAGGAGATCGACCGGGGCCGCGCGGCCGCAAAGCGGGATTCCAAGCGGAAGAAGAAGGCCGCCTCTAAGAAGAAGGCTGCTCCGAAGAAGAAGGCAGCACCCAAGAAGAAGACCGCTGCGAAGAAGAACGCGGCTCCAAAGAAGAAACGGGCCGCGGGGAGGAAGGCCGCCCCGAAGAAGAAGGCAGCAAAGAAGGCCTGACGGACCCACCTGGCACGTCTGGCCTACAACCCCAATATTGATGGCTAATCAATCTTCCTACTTCACAGGAAAGATCCCGATGCGTAAAGCGATCTGCCTCGCCGCGATGGCGGGAGCATTCGCGTTGGCCGCACCGGCCTGCAGCAGCGCTCAAAGCGCGAATTTGCTGACGGTGGGTTCGATGGCTCCGGACTTCGCGCTTCCAGGCGCGACCCGTTACGGAGCCCTCGCTGACCCGGTGCGACTGAGCGACTTCCGCGGTGAGACCGTGGTGCTCTCGTTCTTCTTTCGCGTAAGGACGCCTGGCTGAACAGTCCAAATGACAGCGTACCGTGATCAGTACGCAAGCCTATTCAACGAAGGACAAAACGTCATAGTGATGGGGATCAGCAACGATGCTGTCCCAGAGCTACAGGCGTGGCTGAAGGATGCCGACTTCCCGTTCGTCTTCGCGAGCGACGCGGCAAACGACGGCGCGACCTACACGGCGTTTGGCGGCGGTCTGCGCGCCAACAACATGGTGGACGCTCGGTCCGTGTTCGTGATCGGACCCGACGGCCGCATCGCAGGTGCGATACCGCAGTTCAACCAAGCCGATCCGATGGCCTATGAGGAACTGGCCGCGATCGTCGATCGGGTGACCCCGGAGCCGGCGCAGCAGTAACGACGCCTTTCTTCGGGACGAAGTAAGGGCCCGCCGCGGATGATCCGCGGCGGGCCCTCGTCGTTCTAGCCGATCTAGTCGACGGCTACTGAGAGAGCAGGCGCTCCACGGCGGCGGTCAGGTTCTGCTGCCCACCGACGCCCGTGTAGACCACCTTACCTTCCGCGTCCAACATCACCACGATCGAAGTCGTCGTGGCGTTGTAGGCGCGTACCGCGGCGCCTCTAGCGTCCCAGAGGTACGTGTAGCCCGGATCGTGATCCTCGAGGTGCCGAAGCACACGGCGAACCGTCTGGGCCACCCCGACCGCAACCGCAACGACATTGACGTCCGATCCGTGTCGGGCCTGGATCTGGTCGAGTTGGGGCTGCAGCTGTTCACACAGCTCGCACCACGTCGCCCAGAACTCGATGACCGCCGGCTTCCCTTTGACGTAGTCGAGCAGGTCGACGGCGTTGCCGTCCAGGTCCTCGAGCGCCGCCGATGGACCCATGGTCCCGATCGCGAGGGATACCGAGCCCTCGCCTCCGGCCTGAGCGCTCACGCCGAGCGGCAGGGCCAGAAAAAGGGCCGTAAGGGCGAGAAGAGAAGCTCTGGTACGCATGGTCACCTCAGAGGTTGTAGCCGGCCGTGACGAAGTAGTACTCCGCAACACCGAACATGATCACAGCCGCAGCTCTTTTGATCCAAATCATCCACATACCCGAACGCGGGAGAAGCGCCAGGGTTCCCGAAAAGAGTCCCACGGCGATGAGCAGCGTGGTCATTCCAAGGGAGAACACGAAGAGGTATACGAACCCCATCATGCCCGCGCCGGTCGCCGCGACCCACGTGAGCGCGACGGCAAACGCAGGCGCGCCGCATGGCGCGGCGACCACGCCCGACATCGCACCCATCATGAACACGGCGCCGTAGGAGCCGCCCTCGGTCTGCGACGCGCGCTGGAGCAGCTTCTGGGGAACCGGCACCGGGATTACGTCGAGCATGGACAGCGCGAAGAGCACCAGCAGGTTGCCGATGGCGATGCGGGCCCACGGGCTGGCACTCACGGTGCCGAAGAGCTGGCCGCTGAGACCTGCGAGCGCGCCGAGCGCAGCGTACAGCATGGCGAGACCCACGGCGTACGTCAGCGTGAGGCTGATCGTGCGGGCCTTGGACTGGCCCTCCTTGGCCGTGCCCGCGATGACCGCCGACGTGATCGGAATCATCGGATAGACGCACGGCGTCAGACTGGTGAGCACACCGGCACCGAACATCGCGCCCAGCGCGAGCAGCGGGCTCGACGAAAACGCTTCGGCGAGGCCACCGGAAGGCTCAATCTGGAGGAGGGCGAGGATGGTCACGGCCAGGAAAAGTGGGGAAGAATGGGCTGGTGGGCCAACCCCTGCCCTAGCCGGCCGGGTTCCCGCTGGCGAAACCGACTCGCCGCACCGACCGTATGGGAGAGGGTCCGGCGTCTCTACAGGAGGTTCACCGTGGATTACTTCGTGATCGGTCAGGCAGCCCTGCTGGGCTTCGTAGGCCTCTCGATCCTCACCGTCTCCATCGGCTTGACCGTGCGCCTCTTCCTTGGTCCCGTCCTGAGGGACGTCGCCGATCGCTTCGCGTCCCGGCCGAGCGGCGACGAGAGGCTGCTCGCGGCGCGCATCGATCAACTCGACGACCGGCTCGCGGCGCTCGAGAGTGGCATCGACCGCATCGAGGCCGCCCAGGACTTCGACCGGCGCCTCGGCACGGGTGGCCCGTTGAAAACGGGTGGCCCGTTGAAAACGGAGACCGCCTAAGCAGCGAGCCGAGCCGACATCCCTTCCCTCACGGGGACCACGCGCAGGGGTATATTCATAGCCGACACGTACCTCACTGTCCGGCGCCCTGATGGACCTCCCCGAGATCACCCCCCTTCCCCGCCCTCCGTTGTTCAAGACACGGATGGCGTCGGGGCTGGTCATCCTGATTCCGCTGGTCATCACAGTCGGCGTCATTCGGTTCCTCTTCGACTTCACGTCGGGGATCCTCCTGCCGATCATCGATCCGGCCTTCGCGGACTGGCCGGCCATTGCACGCGCCGCGGCCTCGCTGGCGATCCTCCTGGTCGTCATCTACCTGTTGGGCGCGCTC
>JAOTVA010000244.1 GCA_029863645.1 Gemmatimonadota bacterium | reverse complement strand
ATGGTGGCCCGAGGAGTGCTCACGTGGTGTGAGCCCGAGGAATGCGGCCAGCTCGCGGCCCGAGCGGAAGCGATTCGGGTCGCCGACGAAGGCGACGAGCGCCGTCGCGGTGAGGACGCCGATGCCGGGAACGCTCAGGAGCACGGTGGCTTCAGGCATGGCGCGTGCGAGTTGTTCGAGCTCGGAACGAAGGCGGTCCGCCTTGGCCTGGAGTTGCTCGATCTCGACGAGCACGTCGCGAAGGGCGTGGCGCAGGAAGTCAGGCAGTTCTTCATCGTCGAGGGCCGACTCGGCGCGGGCCACCACGTGGCGGGCACCCACGGGAATGACGATGCCGAACTCACGCAGGTGCCCGCGCACGGCGTTGATCCGCGCGGTTCGGGTCTGCATGTAGCCTTGGCGCAGGCGATGCAGCGTGGCGATCGCCTGCTGCTCCTGTGACTTCACGGGCACGGGATCGATCGCAGCGTTACGAGACGCCTCGAGCACGGCCTTCGCATCGGCTCGGTCCGTCTTGTTGCCATCGCGATAGCGCGCGACGTCGCCTGGGTGCAGAAGCCGTACCTGATGTCCCATCGCTTGGAGCTCGCGCCCCCAGTAGTGCGCGGAGCCGCATGCCTCCATCAGCACCGCAGTGGCTTCGCGGTTCGAGAAGAAGCGGCGAAAGCGTTCACGGCTCAGGCGATGACGCTCGCGTACGACGCCTGGCGCATCCGACAGGGCCACCTCGAACACGGCCTTTGCGATATCGATCCCTGCCTGTGTAGTGTGCATCTGGACTCCTCCCTTCGTCCTTGGCCTTCGGGGCCGTTGTTCGTTGTTGGCACGCTGGTGCCGTCGGGGGGAGGAGTCCATCCCATCAATTGCTGCTGACGCCGAAGAAAGGGTAGGTACGCGCTTCGCGCTTGTGTGCGTGCGGGCGGCGCAGCAGAATCGCGAGACGTTAGCTAGCCCTAGCTTGGTCGGAGGCAGGGAACCGGAGTAGCTTTGTTGGAATAGGAGGTACAATGAAGCTCGCCATCCAACTCTCGGAAGCCCAAGAGAAGCGTCTCGCGGAGATCGCTAGTCGTCTTGGTGTGCCTGCCGAATCCCTTGCCGAGGCGGCAGTTCGCGAGCTGGTCGACCAGTCCTCCGCTGAGTTCGACCAAGTGGCCGATCGCCTTCTGGCAAAGAACCGCGAGCTCTACGAGCGTCTTCGTTGACGCGCTACCTCAGCCTAGCTGAGGTCCTCGGGCTCCACGGTCGCATCATTGATGAGACCGGTGGCTCTGACGGACTGCGAGATCTGGGTTTACTCGAGTCGGCGTTGGCCCAACCGCGGCAGACCTTCGGTGGCCAAGACCTCTACCCGAGCCTCGTGGACAAGGCGGCGGCCGCCGGTTTCTCGCTGATCAACAACCATCCGTTTGTGGACGGCAACAAGCGCATCGGGCATGCGGTCGTTGAGGCGATGCTCATGCTCAACGGGTTCGAGTTATCGGCCGGAGTAGACGAAGCCGAAGCTGAGATCCTGGCCGTCGCTGCTGGTGAGCGGTCGCGTGAAGAGTTCCGCGACTGGATCGAGGCACACTTGGTTGAGCTGGGCTCGCCGGGGGGCTAGCTAACAAGGAATTGCTGCTGTCCGCGCAACCTGAGTGGGCAGCTCACTAGCGTTCGCTGGCGCGCTCGAGGCTGCGGCAGCAGAATCCCAATCCGTTAGGTAGCTCCTGCAGGTATGCCGTCCGCCCCGCTACGGGCTGCGTCGGTCGATGCTATCCCAAGTCGCGAGTACCTCCGGCAATGGCATGGTTGGTGTGGGAAGGGAGTCCCGCACAAGAGGCAGCAGCGACTCTTCGACGAATGCCCGAAACTCCGGCGTGGCCCCGCCGGAGCTGCCGGCCCAGTACTGGGCGAAGTACGGGTGCTGGTACGCGACGGAGGTGGCGCCAAATTGCTCAAGCGCCCGGCTGTCCACTGTTCCGAGTTCCACCTGGAGAAATCGATTCTCCTGGATCCGCATTAGACTCGTGTACCACACAAAGAGTACGTATTGGTCTTCGGCGGTCATGTACTGGAGGCCCCTTGATGTTCGCTGCCAAGCGACCCAAATCTCTGGGTACTCTAAGACAGCGAGAATCGAATGAATGCTCTGGTCTGAGATCGCCTGGAGAGTGGCTCCGCGTGTCGCGTTCGTGTTCTGACGGACCTCGTAGGAGACCAAAAGCATTGACGCGATAACGCCTATCGCTGGACCGATCCGCTTCAGGGTGTCGACGGTTGGCTCCTTGGTTGTGGTGCGAGGTCGGCAGGGTAGGTGGTATGCTCGGTTCGCGTCGGTCAGCAAGCAAGCCAAGGATTCGGTCCCGGTGGGGGCGCGCCACCCCCACCAGCGTGGCATCGCGTCTGCGGGCATGGTAACCAGGCCGATGATGCGCCTTGGGACGGATGCCCGTTCAGCCGTCCCCGAAGCGGGAGCTACCTAACAAGCGATTGCTACTGACGCCGAAGAAGGGGTAGGTACGCGCTTCGCGCTTGCGGGGGTGCGGGCGGCGCAGCAGAATCGCGATCCGTTAGACGGCCCGAGCCACACGCCGGCCATCTCGAGGAGCGTCCGAAGCAACATGTGTGACCGCGTCCGGCGGCGGAGCAATGACAACTGTTGGACCGGATCCCGCGGCCGGAATAGAGTCGGCGCGGGGAACGGATCCGTGCTCATCTCTCTCGTCATATTGTTCGCCAGCCCAATCACAGGTGCTGGCCAAGATGTCCCGATGTTGGAGGTCGGGCAGCGCGTGCGGATGACCGCTGCGGCTCATGATCTGACTCGCGCCGTGGCGACCATCCAAGCCCTGACCAACGGCGTGATCGTGGTCGAGCCCTTGGGTGCCGAAACGGTTTTGCGGATCCCACGGTCAGATGTCACGGCGCTTGATGTCTCCGTGGCTCGCCGGAGTAGGTCCGGGACGGGTGCTGCGATAGGCATGGTGACTGGGGCGGTGGTCGGGTTGGGGATCGCGCTGGGCCTGGAAGACGACCCGCCCAACCAACTCATCGGCCCTTCGTTTTCTGCTGGAGAGAAAGGCGTCATCGTTGTTCTGGGTGT
>JAOTVA010000243.1 GCA_029863645.1 Gemmatimonadota bacterium | reverse complement strand
GATCGCGGTCGGCCTGATCGTCGTGTCCGTCCTGGCCGACCGCTCGCCGATCGTCTTCCTGTCCGGATTGGGCGCGCTCACTGCGGTCCTCATGCTCGTCTTCAGGGACACGATTCTCTCCCTGGTCGCGAGCCTCCAGATCATGTCCAACGACATGATCCGTATCGGCGACTGGGTCGAGATGCCCCAGGCGCTCGCCGACGGCGACGTGATCGACATCGCACTCCACACGGTGAAGATCCAGAATTGGGACAAGACGATCACGACGATTCCGACTCATAAGTTCATCAGTGAGTCGTTCCGGAACTGGAGGGGAATGAGCGAGTCGGGCGGACGGCGCATCAAGCGATCGCTCGCGCTGGACATGTCTTCGGTGCGGTTTCTCACGGAGGAAGAGATCGAGCGCCTCTCTAGGCACGAGCTCTTACGCGAGTACATGGAGCAGAAGCGGGATGCAATCGCACGCTACAAGGCGGAAAATTCGGGGCTGGAGTCCGACGTGATACCGGTTGTTCGGTGGCTGACGAACGTGGGCACGTTCCGCGCGTATGTCGTGGAGTATCTGAAGGCGAGCCCTAAGATCCACAAGCAGATGACACTGCTGGTCCGCCAGCTCGCACCGACCTCACAGGGTTTGCCCATCGAGCTCTACTGCTTCACGAACGACACGGCATGGGCCAACTACGAAGGCATCCAGGGCGACATCTTCGACCACCTCATCGCGATGTTGCCGGAGTTCGGGCTCGAGCCGTTCCAGGAGCCGGCCGGGAGGGACTTCGCACGGATCGGCGGGCGGGGTGAGGGTCGGTCAGCCCGACGCTAGCATCTCCAGCAGCTTGTTGACCGTCCGCCAGTTCCGGACCGTCAGGACCGTCCCGAGCCGGCGGTCGAAGTAGTCGGTCGTCAGCTTGGTACGAGCCATACCGCCGGGCACGTGCAGGAAGATTTCTTTGCCCATGACCGCGAACGCGTCCACGGCAGATCGCGCCGGGTCCAGGGACGCCACGGCATCGGCGCTCGGAGTGTCCGCGAGGAACCCCATGTGTAGGTGCTTGAGATCGGCGGCCTCGGCGACGAAGGGATGCATGGACACGGCGTCTCTCACTTCCTCCGCTGTGCGTACGATCACCGGGACGGACAGCCCGAAGCGCGCTGCGATCCGCGTCGGCACGTCCGTTACCACGCGTTCGGCCAGCTCGGCGTCGCCCTCGAAGACCACGTTGCCGCTTTGGATGTACGTGCGGACCTGTCGGCACCCGACCTCAACGAAGAGCGCCACGAGATCCTTCATCGGCAGCTTGTTCTTGCCGCCGACGTTGATGCCACGCATGAGCGCCACGAAGCGCTCATCTCTCGGTCGTGCCACTGGGCGCCCTACTTCGGCGGCAGGCTACCGGCGAACGCCGCCGCCAAGCCCACCCAGTCGGCCAAGTCCTCTTCGGTGGCGAGCCCTTCTTGGGCGACGTACACGAAGCCTTTGAGAGAGCGACCGGTGAAGTCCATTTCCCGCGCATGAGGACGGGCCAGCGCCTCTTCGTACGCATTAGGACCGATCCGGAGCATGAGCTGATCCCCATTGATGCCGCAACACATATGGCCGCCAATCAAGAAGCAGAGGCCGCCGAACATCTTCTTCTCACTCACATGGGGGCCGTCGGGCAGCACCTTACGGACCCGGTCGGCAAGGTTGTCATCGTACGCCATGATCGGGGCTCCTGTTACGCATGTGATCCCGGAAGTTTCTTCTCGAAGCACCGGAAGACGCCCTTCCGGAACACGACCTCTCCGGCCTCATGATATCCGAGCCCCCGGTAGAGCTGGAGTGCCCGGGGGTTCATCGTGAATGCGTCCAACCGCATGACGGCGAAGTCGAGCTCGCTGGCGCGGGCCTCGGCAGCGGCCATCAGCCTCTTCGCGATCCCCCGGCCTTGAGCGCGGGGTGCGACCATGAGCCGGTGCACGACGGCGACCGGCCCCTCGAGAATCGTCCACGGCACTTCCTCGTACTCGAAGTCCTGCACCCCATTGAGCGTGAAGATCCCGACGAGCTCCTGGTCGTGACTTCGGGCGACGTACAGGTTGCCCGCGGACAGATCGGCTTCGAACCGGTCCCGGGCCGGATAGATCTCGTCCCATTGATCGATCCCGCGTCGGGTCATGTCTTCGACACACGCACGCACCAGGCGCATGACGGCAGGCAGATCTGTGGCTGTGGCTGCGATGACGGACGGGGCGGTCAAAAGCTCTGGCCGCACCTCCCCTGACCAACCCGGGTCCGGCGATCGTGGCTTCGGTTGTGCCGGACCCACATTCTCGGCGTCGATGTCGGCCACGATGAAGTTCTCGGGCGCCACGGGCGATCCGTGGAGCCTGCGCAGCATGGCCAGCTGGCCCGCATGCGTCATGGCGTCGGAGAAGGGGCCCTGCAGGAGCTTGTTCGGAGTGGTGTCGATAGGTGCGTCGCCGATCTCGAGATGGTGCGTCAGGTCGGCGAGCATCTCGTGGAACCGCTCCACTTCCGCCGCCAGTGTCGGCAGTGGCTCCGGGCGATATGTGCCCCCGCGGAAGTGTGTGCGCGCATAGCCGAGGACGCTGGTCATGTGACGCACCAGCTCTTTTGGTGTCCGGACCCTGTTGCCTGCCTCGAAGTCCCCGAAGTCCTCGGGGGCGCCGCGCAGCGCCTTCTGCGCTCGGTACGCGAGCGCAGCCAGGAAGTGGCGGAGCATGCTCTCCTGGTTCAAGACCGACCCATCAGCTTGGGGACCATGGCGCCCGTCCGACCCATGTAGTCCCGATACCGGTCGCCGAACGTCGCGATCAGCGCCGACTCTTCGCGGGGAATCACCACCATGCGGACTGCGATCAGCGCGACGAGACAGTACAGGAGGATGAACCAGTTCGCCGCCATCAACCCGATGCCTCCGAGTAGCGCGAGGCCCATGGTATACAGCGGGTGGCGGATCCAATGGTAGGGACCGTGGGTGACCAGCTCGTGGTGCTCCTTGGTCAGCACGGTCTCGCTCACGTTTTGACCGATCGAGCTGAAGACCCAGTACGCGGCGGGCACGCTGAGAATACCCAACCCCACGCCCACCCA
>JAOTVA010000082.1 GCA_029863645.1 Gemmatimonadota bacterium | reverse complement strand
GTCCTCTGAATCGCGGTAGGGGCAGACACCTCCAGCCAAAACGAGCCAGTCGCTGCGGGGAGCGTCGTCAGCCGCCCCGGCACCCCACCCCAGCCCCCTCCACTACCCAAGACGACGCCCTGTTCCGCCAGCAGCCGATCGGCGACGCGAGCCTCGATCGCCCGAAAGTGCGCCTCGCCGTGCTCTGCGAACAGTGCGGCAATCGGGGCGCCTGCCTCGCGCTCGATCTCGTCATCGAAGTCGACGAACCGCCACCCGAGCCGCTCCGCCACCAACTGGCCGACGCTCGTCTTCCCCGAGCCCATGAACCCCACCAGGAGGACTCGGTCGAGAGCGCGCGCGGTCACCGTTCTCCGAAACCTCGTTCGGCCAGGTAGGTGAGATAGGTGTCGAAATTGCGGCGCACCTCCCCTACGGAGTCGCCCCCGAACTTCTCCAGGAGCGCATCTGCGAGCACCAGTGCAACCATCGCCTCGCCGACGACGCCCGCGGCAGGCACCGCACATACGTCGCTTCGCTCGGTCGAAGCGTTTCCCACGCTTCCATCCCGCATGTCCACGCTGGGGAGTGGCTTCATGAGCGTCGAGATCGGCTTCATGGCACCCCGCACCGCGAGGGGCTCACCCGTGGTTACGCCTCCCTCCAGCCCACCGGCCCGATTGGAGGCGCGGCCGATGCCTCCCGTGCGCGGCTTCTCCTCGGCACGCACGATCGGATCGTGCACGTCCGAGCCCGGGCGGACCGCGCCGGTGAAGCCGAGGCCGATCTCGACTCCCTTGACCGCCTGAATGGACATCACCGCCCCAGCCAGGCGCCCATCCAACTTCGTGTCCCACGACACATAAGACCCCAATCCGACCGGGAGTCCGGTCGCGACAATCTCGAACACGCCACCCAAGGTGTCGCCTCGCTCCTTCGCCGCGTCGATCTCGGCCATCATGCGCGTGGCGGCTTCTTCGTCCAGGCAGCGCACGGGGCTGGCATCAGCCGACGCGTTGAGGTCGGTGGGCAGCTCGCTAGGCGCCGCCTCCACGGACCCGATCGACACGACATGGCTCCCCACGCTGATATCGAATTCCCTCAGCAGGCGCTTCGCCACCGCCCCACACGCCACTCGAGCCGCGGTTTCCCTCGCGCTCGCGCGTTCGAGAATGTCACGCGTGTCCCGGCGATCGTACTTGAGAGCCCCGACTAGGTCCGCGTGCCCAGGCCGGGGCAAATAGCCCGGGCGCAGCGCCTTGGGGTTGGCGTCGGGCTCTGGAGGCGTATGGCTCATCGCCACTGTCCAGTTGTCCCAGTCGCGGTTCCAGACCACCATCGAAATCGGCGAGCCCAGAGTCTCTCCCAGCCGAACCCCACTGAGGAGCTCGGCCCGGTCCGACTCGATCTTCATTCTCCGGCCGCGCCCATAGCCACCCTGTCGACGCTTGAGCTCCGGGTCGACGTCCCGCTCCGTCTCGAGGCTGAGGCCCGCCGGAATACCTTCGATCAGGGCCGTTAGGCCCCGGCCGTGCGATTCGCCAGCGGTACGGAATGCGATGCGTCTCATGACTGCTCAAGGGTGACTGACCGACAACACAAACGCCCGGCAGCGCCGGGCGATGCAAGACAGACTATATAGAGTAGAGTGGCTTCGCGTCCAAGTCCTGCGGGACTCGGTGCGCCCTACGACAACCGCCCGGTGGTGTTAGGGGTTGATCGTGATCGTGACGGTGTCCGCGGCGGTGCCGCCCAGCAGATCCGTGGCCTGCACGATGATCCTCGCGCTCCCCGTTGCGGTTCCCGACCGCTTGAGGAACCTGGAGATCGTCGTGTCTTGCGGGTTCGGCAGTGAAACCACCTGCGAGATGTAGGCGGCCGTGCCGGTCGGGAAGACACCAGAGAGCGTGACCTGCGTCACACCGTTCTCCGAGGCCACTGTGGTCCTCACCTGTACCGAGTCCGTCGCTCCTACTACCGCGTTCGCCGCAGGTGCCTCGATCTCTACGCTCGGCCCCAGCAGCGTGCCGCCTAGGCTCGGTCCCGTGAAGAGGTTGTCGCCCGTGCAGGCAGCCATCACCGCGAGTCCAGCAACCGCAGCGGCCGCCACCCGCAACCGGATCCGGCGCCCTTCCACCGGGCGCTTCTCGTCTTGGGCTCTCATCGGCCTCAGTTGTTTCCGCGAACGATGTTCGGCGTGACCAGAATGATCAGATCCTGCTGGATCTGCTGCGCCCGCTGGACGCGGAACAGCCTGCCGATGAGCGGAAGGTCTTGGAGAATCGGAATGCCAGACCGCGCCTCGGTGCGCTCACTCTGTGTAAGTCCAGAAATCACTGTGGTCTCGCCGTCCGCCACCAACACACGCGTCGTGACGCGCTGATTCCGGAAGATGAAGCCGGCGTCAGACGGAGCCAGCTCGGCCGCCGACCGCTCGGCCTCAACTTCCAGGAGGATGTATCCGTCTGCGGTCACGTGGGGCGTCGCCCTCAAGATGATACCGGTCTGTTGCTGCTCGACCTGGGCCACCGGAAAGCCACCGCCCGCCCCACCGCCCGCGCCCGCGTCGATCGTCCGAATCGGGGTAAGCTCACCGACGACCAGCTCGGCCTGCTGATTGTCCAACACCGTGACTTGAGGCGTCGCCTCGATATCGCTGAGGTTCACCGCTTGCAGGGCGTCAATGAAGCCAATGAGCTGATGGCGGCCGACCACGAGAGATGTGAGGAACTGCACGGTGGGTGCAGCGACCCTCGCCGTCGCGTTGCCCAGGGCGGCAATCGAGTTGCCTCCCAAAGCGACGACCGCGGTTCCCTGATCGATCGGCTCCACCGTACCGTCGCCGTCCGTATCGGCGAAGCCACCGGACAGCTGGTTGAACTGGTTGCCCTGTGAGTCCTTCAGCTCGTAGGTGACACCGAACT
Organism: Gemmatimonadota bacterium; assembly: GCA_029863645.1. Taxonomy (GTDB): domain Bacteria; phylum Gemmatimonadota; class Gemmatimonadetes; order Longimicrobiales; family Gaopeijiaceae; genus UBA2982. Next base: position 10,756 of record JAOTVA010000082.1, on the reverse strand, counting down.
CGTCGAGGTCCGTCCGATTCACGAAGATGATCTTGGCCGAGATCGACACCTGCGGCGTTTCTATATCGAGGTCTGCAAGCAGGGCCGCGACGGCATCCTGCACCCGACGGATGTCTGAGACGATCAAGGTATTCGTGGCCGGGGACACCGTGACCTGGCCGCGCTCTGTCAGCAGTGGGGCCAGCGCGCCCTGGACTTCGGCAGCCGTGCCAAAGGAAATGCGGTGCGGCCGAGTCTCAATCGGCTCGATCGCTTCACGGCTGTTCAGGTCGGTAATGTTGTCGACCCGAATGATGCCGTATTCGTCTTCGCTCGCTACGAGGCCCTGGCCGCTGAGAATGGTGTTCAGCGCCACGTCCCAGGGCTGATCGTTGATGTCCGCTGTGACGTTGCCGGTGACATTCGAGCCCGGAACGATCGAGACGCCTGAGTATGAGGCGAATGCGAGAAGTACCTGATTGATCGGCGTGTCGACCCACGTGATCGACATGCGACGGGCCTGGCTCTGCTGCCGAGCTACAGGCTCCGGCGCCCGCAACGCGGTGCTGACGGCCGGCGATTGATCGAATGCCGTCGCGCCACCAGACCCAGAAGACCAGGCCTGAAAGTCACCGGTTGGATTCTGCAGCACGATGCGTAGACCGCGCTCATCGGGCATGACCGTGTAGCCCAGCCGCTGATCGAGAACAAAGACCACGCGCACGACACCTTCCGAGTACTGGCTCGAGCGCACGGAGCGGATCCCACCACGGTTCACCGAGGCGAACTCGGCACGCGGAAGCGCGTGCCTCGAATCCATGAGGTCTACCACCAGACGATGGGGGCCTTCCATGGTGAAGTCGCGAAATTCGACGTCACCATCGACCGTGATGAGCACGCTGGTTTCCGACTGCATCGGGGTAATCGTCACTTCTGTGACGGCCCCCCCGAAAGCCAGAAGCGTACTCGCCCACAGAGCGAACATCGACGTCATTGGGTGCCTCCCTGGCGCCTAGATGCAATGAACATTGTCCTACGGTCCGTCAGTCCAAATTCCTCCACGTCGACGACGACGCGGTCCCGTTGAATCTCTCGAATCGTCGTGTTGCCGATTCTTTGACCCACCTTCGCATTGTACGCCGCACCAGGAGCCACTGTGGCCGTTCCGTCGGCGGCGATCGTGAGCGCGCCGGTCGAGACGACCGCCACGCTGAACGTGGGGTCTGAATCCCAAATGATGCCCGTCAGCGTGAGCTGCTCGTAGCGCGGCCCACCCTGCTGGCTTCCGGAGAGCGGCGTAAACGGATTGCTGCGGGAGAACGACGGGTATTCGAAGACCTCTCGTTCGAACACCAACTCCGGCTCCTGCTGTGGGGCCGGAGGCGGATCCTGTGCCTGCAGTCCACCTGGCGACACCATGGCCGCTGCCGCCAACAATGCGGCTGCAAGAAGTCGATAGGTCCTCATGCTCCGCCTCCCACCTGCGCGGCCGCCGGCTGAGCCGGACGGTTCGCGAACACATAGGTCTCCACCCGGAACGTCGCGCGCACCGGAGACGTCATCTCTGGATACTGTGCCGAGGGTGCGAAGACGGCGAGGTCGAGCTGTACCGGTGTGACGATGCGCGAGAGGTTGGCGATCCCCGTCAAGAAACGTCCGACCGCATGATAGTCACCGATGACCGTCATGCCGAATGCGCGTCGATCGTACGGTCCGGCGGCCACCACGGGCTCCGGATCCAACCCGACGACTTCCACACCGACCTGCCGCGCGCGCGCCTGAATGTCGTCAAGGAGCACGCCGACCTCTTCGCTCGCCGGCACGAGAGCTTCGAGGCGGGCCACGTGTCTCTCGTAGAGTGCCAGCCGGGCCTCGAGGTCGCCACCGCCCTGAGCGGAGAGCACAGACGCCCGTCGATTGACGGTCTCGAGCCGCTCGACCTCTGCCGCGGTCGCCACGTTGGCTTCATTGCGCGGGCCCAAAAGATAGATGTTGAACGGGACGATGAGCACGAGCATCGCCAGGCCACCCAGCATCCAATTGCGCTGCGTAGGGTCGTCTGGATTGTACCAAGCCATGGCTAGTTCCCTCCCGGCGCGGCGGACTGCGCGGACGACTCTTCGTCGAAGAGCGGAACCGTCTGAAGCTCGTCGAGCGGGGGCGATTCGTATGTGACGAGCAGCTCGAAGACCTGCACCAGATCCGTGGGATCGTTCTCCGACGGCTGCTGTTGAATTGTCTGAACGTCCGCATCCCTTAGGAACGCGGAGGACTCGAGCCGTCGCATGAACTGCGTAACAGAGTAGATGCTCCCAGCTCTGCCGACGATACGGACCTGCAGCGGACTGGCGTTCGCGTAGGTGATCTCACTCAGCCAGGTGTACTCCGGTACCGCAGCGGCCACCTCGTCGAGCAAGTGTGGCCACACGAAGCGACCGGCGTCGATCTCCTGAATGATGTTGACGCGCTCGGCAATCGAGTCGCGACGCGCCGTGAGTCGGTTGGTCTGCTCGATGAGGGCAGCAAAGCGGATGGAGTCCTGACGCTCTTCCTCGAGGCGCACGCCGAGTTCCTCTCGCTCGGAGCTGGCTCCCATGAACGTAAAGCCCATGTAGCCAATCGCGATCGCCGCGGCGACGCCGAAGAACATCATATATCGGTCGCCCGCGTCCCCACCGCCTCCGCCCAGGCTGCTGAGCTTCGGCATGGCGAACGAAAAGCCCTTCGAGGCCCGCTTTTTCCCGCCGGGTAACAGATTGACTTCAATCACGGTTCGGCTGTCCTAGTCTAGGCTCGGAGAGCCAGCCCGAGCGGCAACAGCAGCATCGGGGCAGCTTCCTCGATCGAGATGTCTCCGGCCGCAGCAGACTGGACCGGTACCCGCTCGAAAGAATTTACCAGCTCGGTTGCGACGTTCATGCGGCGCCCGAGCGTCTCGGCCATACCCGGAATGCGCGCACCGCCTCCGCTGAGGAAGATTCGTCCCACCGAGTCACCGTCCTCCCTCGTCATGAGGAAGGCGCTGGCCCGTTCGATGCCGACCGCCACCTCGTCGGCGGACGACTCGACGAAGCTTTCCAGATCGTGCACCGTCTCCCTGGCTTGCACCACGTCCTCCGCCTGCTCCGCCGTGAGACCCCGCTCGCGTTGCAGGTCCTCGCGGATCTTGCGAGACCCGAACGGGATGTCCCGAGTGAGGATCGGTATGCCGTCCTCCAGGATGTTCACATTCGTGGTCTCGTGACCCACGTTGACGAGCGCGATGATGCCATCGCTCGAGTCGGGGTAGTTGTGCTGGAAAGCGTTATGCAGGGCGAAGGCGTCGATGTCGATGATGACCGGATTGACGCCGGCGTCCTGCAGGAGGCCGACCTTGTTGTCCACGAGCTCCCGCTTCGCGGCGACGAGGAGCACCTGCATCTGACTACCGGGGCCGTCGGGGTCGAGGATCTGGAAGTCGAGCTCGACACTCTTGATGTCGAACGGCACGTGCTGCTCGGCTTCCCAGCGGATCACCTCGCGAGCGTCGGACTCCTTCATCCGATCCATTTCGATCTTCTTGATGATCACGTCATGGCCGCCGATCGCGGTGACCACGTCGGTGCCCTTCATGCCCAGGTCCTGGAAGAGACCCTGAACCGCCTCGGACACGAGGCCATAGTCCATGATCTCGCCCTCGACGATCGCGTCGGGCAGGAGGGGCCGCATGGCGACTCGGACCACCTCGGGCTGATCGCCCGAGTGGTCCACTTCAACGACCTTGACGAACCCTGAGCCGATGTCCAGCCCGACCGAGGTGCGCTTTCGTCCGAAGAGGCCCATTCGCCGCCTTCATCCGAGGGATTGAAATCACATATTTCCTGAGAATGTCGTTGTCAGGTTACCACTGAAAGTCGAGCCTTGTCAAGAAGAAAATGCCCTTGGGGGCACCGACAATAATTGGTAAACATTTGATATTGCATGATACGCGAAGAAGGCCGGCGAAGCGTCGAGCTCCGCCGGCCTCCGGCTGCGCATCAGTTGATCGCAGCGGTCAGGTCGACCCAACTTCGCTCGGCCAGCGGCCGGGCCCGGGAGAGTGCGGAATTGTTCAGCACGGACCTCGTCACAGCGCAGCGCGAGTAGATGATCTGGCTACTCCCCGAGTAGGTTTCGTTGATGTCGCCCGCGTTCGACGCCATCACCGCACCGACGATGAGGTTGTTGCCAAGACCTGCCGTGAAGGTCCCCTGGGTGATGATGATCCCGTAGAACGTGAATCCGCCCCGGACCTCCAAGTTCCCCTCGACCAGGAGAATTCCCTGGGCGTATGAGTTGCTCTGGACGGTCAGGTTTCCGGCGTGGTAGATGAGAGGGAAGTAGCTCCCGCAAGGAGCGAGTGGTATCGTGTCGCCCCAGTTTTGTAGATCGGCCACGTTGCACCGGGGGGGGATGGTCGCCGTCACGGAAGGTCCAATGGTGTTGATGCTCGTCCCCAACGAGGTCACTTCCTTCCCGTCGGCCTGAGCGACCGCCACCAGCTCGGCCCAGGTCAGGTTGCCGAAGTCGGTGAAGGTATCGTCCACGATGGTGGAGTCCTCGTCAAAGTTCGGGTTACCTTCGATTGAGGCCTTACCGCCAGTAATGTTGGGATTCCCTCCTGTGGTGTCTTCGAGCACGATACCCGGCAGGGAGTCCGTCGCGAGGCCGGTACAGTACGGGCCCCACGTGGTCGGCGTTACATTATCGCCACTGATCGTGGCGGACCCCCCGACGTTGACCTTCCCGCGAGTCGTGAGCGCCCCCGGCGGATTGATATCGGCGTAGAGGATCTTCGTGGTGATACCGATGGTCCGGGTCGCACCCGCCCACAGACCACCTTCCGTGACCTCTCCCGTCGCCGTGAGGAAGTACACATGGTCGTTCGCATTCGCGATCGAGACCCTCCAGTCGCCGCTGGTCATGGTGCCCGTCAGCGTCGTGTCCTGCCACGGTAGGATGTTGCCAAGGCTGTAGCCGTTCCAGTTGGCCATCACCTCGTTCGCGCCGGCCTGCGCGATGTTTAGCGCCAGGTTCGTGTGGTTGCTCGCCACCCCGATGCGGAGCTCTTGCCGGGCCATGTAGAAGCCCGCAGTCACCAGAATCCCAATGATGACCATCGCTCCGGTCACCGCGGGAAGCGCGAAACCTGTTCGGTCGGTCGTCCTCATATGACTACTCCTCGAAAGCGGCTTACCTGCCGCGCTAATTCCTCGTGTAGATCCACGCCGTGATTGAATCCTGGACTTCCTCATTGAGCGAGTTGGTCACGCCCGACCCCGTGCGGACCGTCACCTCGATCTGTCGCACGTCTGCCGCGGTGCCGGTCGTGACTCCTAACGCGTCCCGGTAAACGAAATTCAGCCCGTTGGTGGCACGAATGGGTCCGACGACCGGCACCATACCGCTCCCGCGTAAGCGCCGGCCCAGGTACGGATCTCCTGAGTAGTCGGTCACGCCGAAGGTGTAGCGATCGTAGCTGCGCGCCGGCGCGCCGAGGCCCACCGAGTCGGCAGCGAACAAAGCGGCCTGGCCATTGAACCTGAGCCTGGTCGCCGCCGCGCCGTCTTGGGGGCACGCGTCGGTGGTGTCGACCGCGGTGGCCTGCGCCGCGATCCACACGTCGTCGGTGTCGTTGTTCTCGTCGTTGTCGGCGAACACGAAGACTGAGTCGTTGTCCTCGAATCTCCGGCCAGGGAGATTCATGACCACGATCTCGGGTTGCCCACTGAAGTCCGTCTCGCAGACGATGGAGAACTTCCTCATGAGGCGCACCCGGATCGAGTCCGAACCCATGACGAGGAGGTCCCCACCCGCCGGACTGACTTCGCGCAGCTCGTTGAACAGGACCTCGAGGGCCATACGCGTGCTCTGCTGACCGGCAATCACCTGATTCTGAGACGTGTAAGTACGCTGATTGGTGATGAGAATCTGGAGGGCCGCCAGGAGCACGAGCGATCCCAATACAGTCACGACGAGCAACTCGATGAGCGTGAAGCCTGCGCGGGCGCGCGTCATCGTCTGAGAATCCTGAACGTGAACGTGTCCACCACCTGCGGTGCATTGAACGGCGCACCGCCTGCAACGCTGGTCATCCCCGGTCCCGTGGTGACGATGGTCACGATCTTGTTCTGACCGCCGTCGGCCACTGCGGTCCACGTAGCCTCGAAGATTCCAATGGAGTCCGCACCCGCAGCCACGCTGTCGTAAGGGAGCGACTGCAGGCGATCCACGACGGTCTGGAACGCCGCTGCGCGCTCGGTCATTAGATCCGAGAGCGTGACCTGGCGCACGATGAAGGCCGTCGTACCGGCGAGCCCGAGCACGCCGACGGTGAGGATGATCATCGCGATGATGACCTCGACCATCGAAAAGCCGCCGCGCGCGTGGCGACGGCCTGCGTTCTCTGCGGTGTCTCCCATGGTTGTGCTCACATGCCCACCAGTTGCCCCATGGGCAGGATGGTCACGCTGGTGGAGTCGGCGTTCTGCCAGAACTGCAGCACGACAGGACTGCTCGTCGTGGCGCTGAAACCGAGCGCCGGACAGTCCGGGTCGGCGTATCCACGCGGCGTCATGCAGATAATGAACGCGCTCGGGCTGGAACGGACGTCCACGTTCAGCTCTCGACGGAAGTTGGTGATGTTGGTCACGCCGCCCGAGCCAATGATGTAGGCGGAGTCCCCGTCCGAGTTGACGACGAGGATGTTCGTGCCACCCATCTCGATCGCCCTGGCCCGAGCCAGCTGGTGGAGCGTCGCGTACATGGTCTTGGCACCCCGTGCGGAGATCGCCGACTGGGCGTTCTGAAAGCTCGACAGCGCGATCCCTACGAGAATGCTCCCGATGAGGATCACGATGACCAACTCGATGAGGGTAAAGCCGTTCGGGGTGCGCTTCATGACTTCCGTTTCCCTTGGCCAGTGGTTGCCGGCTACGTAACTACCAAGTTCCGTGCCAGCCACGCGTGCAATATTGATGCGGCCTTCCGCCACCGCAAAGGATTGTTTGGGGCACTTTTTCCCCTAGCCGGCAAGGAGTGCGACCCGAAGTCGGCGCGAAGCCCCGCCTGGCCTTCCGCAAGCTCCGGCAAGCAATCAACAACCTTCCGCCTGCCGATCCGTCGCCGTATCGTCTCGCGGCGGTCAGTGGCCGCCGAACCGAGCATCCCTGACGCCAACCTCAGAGGAGTGCGAGTCGCGGTGAGTTCGAAGAAGACCCTCTACATCGCGTTCGTCGTGTCGGGGGTCGCGGGCCTCGTCTACGAGGTCCTTTGGGCCCGCTATCTCGGCCTCTACGTCGGCCACAGCGCCTACGCACAGGTCCTCGTCCTGGCCGTCTATCTCGGCGGCATGGCGCTCGGTTCGATGATCGTGGCCGACGTTTCCGCCCGCCTGTCACATCCAGTGCGGTGGTATGCCCTCGCGGAGGTCGTGCTCGCCCTCTTCGGCCTGGCCTTCCACGCGGCCTTCGTGGCCGTGAGTGATTTCAGCTACGACACGCTCTTCCCCAGCCTCGGAAGCGCTCAACTGGTCGGCTCGGTTCGCTGGGGCGTGGCGGGTCTGCTCATCCTACCGCAGGCCATGGTCCTGGGAGCCACCTTCCCGCTGATGGCCGCCGCGGTGGTGCGGACCGACGCGGCGCATCCTGGACGAGGCGTCGCGCGAGTCTACCTGCTGAACACGCTAGGGGGCGCCACCGGTGTGCTCCTGGCGGGCTTCTGGATGATCGGGGCGTTCGGACTGCCGGGCACGAGCGCCGCCGCTGCGCTCCTCAATCTGACTGCCGCGGGCCTCGCGTTCGCCTACGCACGCCGGGCGGCGCCGTCCGATGAACTCATGCTGGCCACCGCGGCGACCTCTCCGACGGGACCGACGCCGGGGGAACTCGCCGTACCCACCGCGACTTCACCGGACAGTGCTCAGGATCCGTGGAAGTCGAGCCCTCCTCCGAGGCTCGCTTGGGTCCTCCTCACGGTGAGCTTCGGGACGGCGCTCGCTTCGTTCGCATACGAGATCGGCTGGATCCGGATGCTCTCGTTGGTGCTCGGAAGTGCGACCCACTCCTTCGAGCTCATGTTGTCTGCGTTCATCCTCGGGCTCGGGCTGGGCGCATGGTGGATCCGAGGCCGTTCGGACCACGCGCCGCACCCCCTGCACATGCTGGGCATCATCCAGGTCCTCATGGGGCTGACCGCGGTCCTGTCCGTACCGGTCTTCTACTACATGTCCTTCGACACCATGTCGTGGCTGATCCGGACGCTCCCGGGCCAGAGCGGCGGATACGCACTGTTCAACCTCAGTCGGTACGGCATGTGCTTGCTCGTGATGTTGCCGTCGACGGTCCTCGCCGGTATGACGCTGCCCGTGATCACGGGAACGCTGCTCCGTTCGGGCGCCGGCGAGGCGGCCATCGGCAGGGTTTATGGGATCAATACGATCGGTTCGGTCGCAGGCGTCGGCCTCGCGGGCTTGATCGCACTCCCGTGGCTCGGCCTGAAAGGACTGATCCTAGCGGGCGCGGGACTCGATGTGATTCTGGGCCTCTGGCTTCTCGAGCGGTCTGCCAGGTGGCCCAAGGGCGACCTGCGGTTCACGGGCATCGCTGCCATGGCGAGCGCCGTGGTCTTGCTCGCTGTCGGCTTCGGCTTCCGGCTGGATCCGAACGTCATGACGAGCGGCGTCTATCGTGAGGGGCTGCTCCCGAGCGAAGGGGAGCGTGTAGGACTGTTCTACGCCGACGGTCGCACCGCTACTGTCTCGGCCTATGTGGGGACGGGCGACGGTCTGGTCGTGCTGGCCACGAACGGAAAACCCGACGCCTCCCTCGAACCCCGATGGCGTGCGCCCGGGCGTGACACGCTTCCCGACACGCCAATCGAGGCTGGGCGCGACTTCACGACCCAGGTGCTGGCTCCCGCGGTAGGCATGGCCTACCGCCCGGACGCACGCAACGCCGCAGTCATCGGACATGGTTCTGGGATGAGCGCGACCACGCTGCTTACGAGCGAGACGCTGGAACGGGTCGTGACCATCGAGATCGAGCCGCTCATGGTCGAGGGTTCGCTCGTATTCTTACCCGCCAACGCGCCGGCGATTGGAGACCCGCGATCCAGCTACGTCTTCGACGACGCCAAGTCATACTTCGCGTACCAACGCGAACGGTTCGACATCATCTTCTCGGAGCCGAGCAATCCATGGATGAGCGGCACCGCGAGTCTGTTCACCGAGGAATTCTACCGGCGCGCGAAGGACTTCCTGACCGAGGGGGGAGTCCTCGCACAGTGGATGCAGGTATACGAGCTGAACGACGACCTGCTGCTGTCGGTCATCTCGGCCTTGGACCGGGTGTTTCCCTCGTACCGCGCGTACCTCATCGGCGACGTGGACATCGCCATCGTCGCCAGCGCCGACAGGCCGCTGGAGGAACCGGACTGGTCGGTCCTCGGAAGCGAGCGCTTCAACCTCGTTACAGAAAGCGCGCCGCCGTTCCGGGCGGAGCACATGACATCCTTGCTACTCTTCGACGAGACCACGCTGCGACCGCTCCTCGACCAAGGTGTCCGACCCAACTCGGACTATCGGCCCCTCCTCGATCTCGGCGCCGAGCGTGCGCGCTTCGAGCGGACAACTGCTGCTGGCGCGTACAGCTTGGGCACCGAACGGGTGGACCTCCCCGGCCTCCTCGCCGGGAGGACGGTCGACCCCCTTCCCTACTTTCCCGTCCCCTCCCATGGGCTCGCACCCGCGGTTTCATGGGGACGGGCCGCATGGCTGCGCGAGGTACGCGTCGCTGGGGGCGGCATCGCGCCCGAGGAGTTCCCGGAGTGGCAGAACTCCCTGGTCCGCCTGCGGACGATTCTGGCCGGGAGCATGCCGGTAGCGGGTTGGGAGCGATGGGCTTCCGAGTTCGCCGGCGCCGAGGCGGACCTCCATTGGGGCACCATCGGATGGGTCGACACGACGTTCTATCGGGCCGTCAACGACTTCCTCGACCGAGCAGAGGCTCCGCCAGAAGCCCGAGCGGTCGTCGATTTGCGGCATGCCCTCTCGCTACAGGTTTGGGAGCGGGCGGCCGCCGCGGCGGACCTGCTGATCCCCCTGGTGCAAGTCGGCCAACAGTGGGAGACACCGGGAACGCTTCTCGACATCGCAGTGATCGCGTACCTCCGCACCGACCGGCCAACCGCGGCCAGGAACGCGCTCACCCGGCTCGTCCCCCGCACCCGCAGGCCCTCGTCGCACCTGAGGAACCGACTCCTCGATGCTCTGGTCACCGAGGCCGAGGTCGGAGCGAACTAGAAGGGCCCGATGCGTGCCCCCGGGTCGACTACGATGAATCCGCCGAGTCGCCCGCGTTGGGCAGTCAGCGCGCGCAACGCCCAACAGGCGGAGCCCCGGAAGGCCGCACCGGGTTCCACAGCGAATCCCCTGCCCGCCCACACCAGACCCTCCACCGTGGCTCCACCCTCCAGCCGCAGCGCACCGCTCACGATCACCAACCCGAAGTAGCGCGCTCCGGCACCGAAGGTCAGATCGCCATCGACAGCGAGGGTCCCCTGCCCCACACCACCGCTCACCCGGAGGTCTCCATCAGCGGCACGAAAGGACAGGTGTGAACCGCACGGGCGCGCGGGCTGATCCGGGTCGCCCCACCCCCACGGTTCGTCGACCAGGCACGCGCCAAGGGCTTCCGACGGAGTGGGTGTGCCGCTCCCCGACACGCGCACCCGACCAGATTGCATGATCTCTTCGAAGGCC
>JAOTVA010000081.1 GCA_029863645.1 Gemmatimonadota bacterium | reverse complement strand
AATCGCGGCCGCGAAGTGATGCAGCACGCCGTCGCCGTACGTAAGGAGGTCTCCGTCGTCGCGACGCAGGACGAGCGCCCTCGCAGATGCTTGCTCGTACGTCATGGCCAGCGCGCCATGGATCATGGGCCACATGTCCATGTAGCCCGGATAAAACGCGTCGTACGTGGCCCTGTTGAAGTACGCGAATCCCCGCCGGTCGAACGTCGCGGCGTTCGCAGCTCCGAAGACGTCCATGAGGTCCATCTGACGCTCCGTCAGCCAGGGATTAGCGGGTGGAGCGGTGGGCGGGAAGAAGTACGTGGAGTTGCCGCCCATCTCGTGGAGGTCGGCGAGGACGTGGGGCGTGTACTCTCGGAACAGCGCGAACTTGCCCTGAGTTTCGGGTTGGCTCTGGATGAAGCCGTCCCGGTTCAAGTCGAACAGGTAATGGTTCGTGCGGCCGCCCGGCCAAGGTTCGTCGTGCTCGGCGGCCCAGGTTGCCGGGTCGGGCCAGCGGGCCTGCGCCGACGTGTTCTGCATCACGAAGCGGGCGCGCCCATCCGGGTTCTGCGCCGGATCGATCAGCACCAGCGATTCCGCGAGAATCCGGTCCACGCCGGGATCACCCTGAGCGGCGAGGAGGTGATACGCCTCGGCCATCGCGGCCCCGCTCGAGCTGATCTCATTCCCGTGGATACCGTGCACGAGCGCCGTGACCACGGGTAGCTCACGGATGAGGCGTTCGGCGTCATCTGGGTCGAGGCCGCGTGGATCTGCGAGGCGTTGCAGGTCCGCCAAGACGCCCTGAAGGCCGGCGATCCGTGCCGGCGAGCCGATCAGGAGCATCACGAGCGGGCGGCCCTCCCACGTCTCCCCGTAGGGGATGAGCCGGGCTCGATCGGGGGAGGACTCCGCCAGAGCCTCCATGTACTGGACGATCTCGTCGGGTGGCGTGACTTCCTCGCGAAAATCGTGGCCGACCACCTGCTCCAGCGTTGGGATGGACGGGTCGTACACGGTTCCGGGCGAGAGATCCTGCGTTGGCGGTGGCACCTGCAAAAGCGATGCGAGGACCAGCGGAGTCAGCATGGAGAAGATCCGGTTGAGCCAAGGGTCGGGTCATGATACGGGGGTCGTTAGGAGACGGGTAGCGTGCCGCTCTCACGGGAGAGCTTGATGGCCAGCGTCGTAGCTAAGGCCTCAGCCGCTCCGACTCAGAACCCGTTCCTCGAGGACCCGACGGGCTGCTTCGGGCAGCTTCACATCACCGATCGCATGGCAGACGTCGTCCGCCAAGTCGAGCGTCGCGAAGATGGAAGTGCAGCGCTCGCAGAGTTGCTCGTCGGGGATCGGAAAGGACACGCCCCGATCGAGCGCCTCCTGCTTCGCCCACTCCGCGACCTCCTCGACCGAGATTCCCTCAGATGGGCATCACCGCTCCCCTGGCCGGGTTGCTCGTGCTCCTGCTCATGTGGGTCTTCTTCCGCAGCGCGACGCTGGTGATCGCTCCGATGCTCGTCGCCATGGTCACGGTGGTCGCGACCATGGGTCTGCTGATCGGATCCGGCTTGACTGTGCACATCATGAGCTCGATGATTCCGATCTTTTCATGCCGATCGCGGTCGTCGACTCCGTGCACATCCTGAGCGAGTTCGCGGCCTGGACCGTGTGGATCGACAAGTTGACGCTGGTCCCCACCCGCATGGACTACGTGGATGCCGGAGGCGAGGTCTACCGACGGATCGAAGCGCTCGACGTCGAGGTCATCGGCGGAAATCCGACGGTCACACGCATGAAGGTCTCCGACCTGCGCTCCGGGGGCGAAACCGTTTCCGAGTTTACCGACGTGGACTTCGACCTAGGCATTCCGGAGGATGTGTTCACCGAGCGAACGCTACGCAATCCGCCCGCTCGCTGGCTGTCGGCCCGATGAGGCCCGGGGCCGTGGTGGCGTGGGCGTTCGCCGCCCTGCTGGTCGCCATGCCGGCCGCGGGGCAGGATGGCGACCTGGAGATTCACGGGTTCGTGGAGTTCGGGGCCGGGGCGCGGATCCAGGACGACGCGCTTCAGCCGGACCAAGTGCTGCTGAGCGAGGCGCGCTTTCGTATGGACCTCCTGCACTACGGCGACCGGGCTGAGGTCTCCTTCCAGGGCGACTTCACCGCCGATGGCCTAACGGACCGGGTGGACCTCGATATCCGTCAAGCGCTCGTGTCGGTGCGGGCGTCGGATTGGCTGGATGTTCGCGTAGGGCGCCAGGTGCTGACTTGGGGCACTGGGGATCTCGTCTTCCTCAACGACCTGTTTCCCAAGGATTTCGTGTCGTTCTTCGTCGGACGGGAAGACGAATTCCTCAAGGCACCCGCGAACGCCTTGCGGCTGACGTTCTACTCCTCCGCCGCGAATCTGGACGTCATCGCCACCCCTGTCTTCGAGCCCGATCGTTACATCACGGGCGATCGTCTGTCGTACTTCGATCGCGGCCAAGGGATGCTCGTGAGCGCCACCTCGTCGGGGGCGCCCATCGACGGTCTGCGCCCCACTCGGGACGTCCGCAACGGGGAGCTCGCGTGGCGGCTGTATCGCAACCTCGCCGGCTACGAGCTGGCCCTCTACGGTTACCTAGGGTTCACGAAGCAGCCACTGGCATACGATCCTGGCGCCGGGATGGCACGACATTCCCGGCTCGGCACCTACGGAGCCAGTGCACGGGGTGCCCTCGCGGGCGGGATCGTGCACCTGGAGACGTCCTACTACGACCAGGCGGATGACGTCGGCGACGATCCGCTCGTACCGAACTCTCAATGGAGGGGGCTGGCCGGCTTCGAGCACGAGTTGCGTGCCAATCTGACGGGCGGGGTGCAGTACTACCTGGAGCACCTCATGGACCATGACGTACTGCTCGCAAACTCCCCGGCGCCCGAGTTCGAGCCTTCCCGCACCCGTCATGTGGTCACCGGACGGCTCACGTATCGTTTGCTCCAGCAGACCCTCACGGCGTCCCTCTTCGGGTTCGTGTCGCCGAATGACCGTGACGCACACATAAGGCCCTCGCTTTCCTACGCGATGACCGATGCATTCACGCTGACGGGGGGAGGCAACCTGATGCTTGGCGAGGACCACACGTTTTTCGGCCAGCTGGCCGACGCGTCCAACGTCTACGTGCGGGGGCGTTACAGCTTCTAGCCGGTCGGCATTGCCGGATCCGTCACGGATTGCCACCCTATGCTCCGAACCGCGAGCTAACTCCGAGGGGACGCGCAAATGACGAAGATCTTGAGACGACTGGCTTTGACGGCGACAGTGGCCGCGATCGCGGCACCGATGGTGCCGCTACAGGCCCAGCAGGGGAACGGGAACGCTAGAGGCCCGATCGGACCGAGCCCGTACCAGATCGTCCGGGAGTGGCACAAGCCGTTTGCCCAGCCGGGCTATGCGTTCGGCGGGAACTCGGGCCTCTTCGCCGATACGCCCGACCGGATCTTCGTCCTCATGCGGGGTGAGACCCGCCTGCCCGATCCCATTCCCGCGGAGTTTCGGCAGCATGCCGGCACCATCGGCATCAACGTTCTGAATGCCACAGCCCTTCGCACGTGGCGCAACTGCATGTTCACGCTGCACGCCGACGGCACCGTCAGAGAGCTGTGGTCGCAGTGGGACGCATTGTGCGCAGGGTCCGACGGTCCTGGGCCGCATCGCATTCGCATCAACCCGTACGACGAGGACCGTGCCGTCTGGGTAATCAACGAGACGTTCCATCAGATCTACGTCTTTTCCAACGACGGCAGCGAGCTGCTCAGGACGCTCGGTGAGAAGGGCGTGCCTGGGAACGACGGCACCCACTTCGCCCGCCCGCAGGATGTGGCCTTCCTCCCCGACGGACGTGTCCTCATCGCCGACGGGCTCGACAACCACCGGGTCATGATCATGGACAAGGACCTGAACTACCTCGGTGAGGTCGGTGGCCGTGGGGACGGGCCGGGGCAGTTCAACGGCGTGCACGCGATTGCCGTGGGTCCGGGCGGACGCGTCTTCGCACACGACCGTTCGGGAGGCCGAATCAACGTGTTCCGAACGACGAACGATCCGGCGACGCTTCGGCATGAGCAGACGTGGGACGGCTTTACACTTCCGCTCGACATGATCGTCAACGAGAACAGCATCTGGCTCACCGACTTGGGCCCGCTGCGCTTCGTCAATCTCGATTTCGACGGCAACTACCTGTACACGTGGCTGGTTCCGTCAGCCCTACCCGACGGGTACTTGGAGGTCCACACCTTCACGGTCGCCCCGGACGGGATTCTGTATGGGGGTGACAACCAGTACGGGCGTACGCAGAAGTTCGTGCCGCGCCCGGGCGTGGATCCGAACCTGCTGATCGACCCGCCGTGGAGGGGTCGCTAGACGGCGGTCGAGGGGCCCCACCGGGCCTCGCCCTTCAGCGTGCCTGGAAGATGATCGGGAACGACGCCCAGACTCGGATTGGCCGACCGGCGGCATCGCGTGCCGGGTCGAAGCGAAGGATGCTGGCGACCCGGTCCCCTGCCGCGTCGAGTGCCGGATACCCTGAGCTTTCGAGTAGCCGCACCTCAACCGGCACACCGTTCGTGTCGACGAGCAGACGGAGACGCACGGTACCACCGACGCCGTCGTTCCGGAATTGGCTCGGATATTCGGCCTCGATCGCGGCGGCGACCTCGTCGCCGTTCGTGAGGCGGGGCGCCGAGACGACCGATTCGGCGGGGGCGGCCGACCGAAGGCTCGAGGATGAGCCGCTGCATGCGGCGGCGGCGAGTACGACCGCGAGGGCCGAAAGGGATCGCGTCATGACGGGGGGTCTTATGGCAGCGCGAGCGCCAACAACGACCCCGGGTGCTCCTGCTTCGCGCTTCCGGCCTGCAGCACGATGTACTGCTTGTTCTCGTGCATGTACGTCATCATGCCGTACTGGCCGGAGACGGGAAGCTCGACGCTCGCGAGGATCTGGCCGGTCCTCTTGTCACGCGCGTGGAGCAGAGGCAACCCGTTCTCGCTCACCTCGCTGTCGCCCCTGAGGTCCTCGGTCGTCTGCACGAGCAGGTCGCCGACGACCATCTGGATCGAGAAGCCGGTGCCGCCGGTCTCGGGAACCGCCACGCCCTGTAGGAGAGGGTGGTTTCGGATCCTGTCGGGTGTCTCGCCGATCGGGATGTCCCAGAGCTTTTCGCCGGTGTTCATGTCGTACGCGGCGAGCGCCTGGTAGAGCGGCTTGTATACGGGCAGCCCGTCGATGGTCGGGAGCGACTCCCGCGGCCCGCCCGGCGCGTATGCCGCGACGGTCGTGCCCGTCGTGGGCGTGTGGCGCTCGCGGCCACGCCAGCTCTCGGCGCTCAGGCCGGGCAGGCCGCGTGGCTCGTCCACACCGTTCGTCGGCACCAGGAAAGCCGGCGCGCTGCACGCCCGGTTGTGTGAAGCGTACATGATCCCGGTCGAGGGGTCTGCCACCGGCGGATGGTAGATATTCAGTCCGGCCATACAGCCGACGTTGTTGCGGTAGTCGTTGTCGTGCGGCCAAGGGAGGGACGGCACATAGAGGCCGCCGACGCGGAATTCGCTCAGGATCTCCGCAGCGCGCCGCCGGAGTTCCGGCGTGTAGTCGATCAGAAACTCCTCGGTGATCCCGTCCACGGCGATGGGATCGAGAGGCTCGGGCCGGGTGGGGTAGGGTTGCGTCGGCGCGGTGTAGTTCCCGGGCACCTGCGTCTGCATCACCGGCCGCTCTACGATCGGCCAGATCGGCTCACCCGTCTCGCGGTTGAGTGCGAAGATGAGGCCCTGCTTCGTGTTCTGAATGAGCGCGGGGATCGGCACTCCGTCGACGGTCAGATCCATGAGGATGGGCGCCGTGGGGATGTCGTAGTTCCACTGGTCGCTGTGGTGGATCTGGTAATGCCACCGCCGTTCTCCCGTGTGCACGTCGAGCGCGAGCACGCTGCCACCGAAGAGGTTGTGACCAGGCCGGTGGCCCGTGTAGGCCTGCACGGTTGAAGCGTTCGTCACCAGATAGACGAGCCCCAGCTCCGGATCGGCGGCCGCCGGCGCCCAGGTCGACATGTCCCCAGAGAAGCGCCAAGCGTCGTTCTCCCAAGTGTCGTGTCCGAACTCACCGGGCCGCGGAATCATGTGGAACTTCCACAGGAATTCGCCGGTCCGCGCGTCGAATCCCTGGATGTCCCCCGGCACATTCTCGATGCGTGTCTGGTCGTAGCTGGGCTCATGTCCGACGAGTACCACGACGACGCCGTTCACCACGATGGGCGGTGCGGAGGCCGTGACCATGCCGAGCTCCTGCGGGACCCCGAGGTCTGCGTCGTAGGTGCCCCCCGCGGCGAGGTAGTCTCGCCACGGATCCCAGTCGCCCACGAGCGTCGGGATCAGATCGACCACACCGGTAGGAGAGAAGTCCTCCAGCGGAACCTGTGAACCCCAGTTCTCGAGCGGGTGCCCGGTCTTGGCGTCGAGCGCCCAGAGGAAGTACGCCGGCGAGGTGATGTAGATGACGCCCCGCCCGTCCACCTCGGCGTACGCGACGCCCTTCCCGAAGTCCGCCCGGGGCGAGCGCCGATACCTCATGGTCTGCGGCTCGCGAAAGGTCCACAGGGTCTCGCCGGTGGCCGGATTGATCGCTACGACCTGACGGCGACCGCCGAACACCGTGTACAGCACCCCGTCCGCATAGGTGGGGGTCGAGCGGGCCGTGAACTCGGTGAACTGCCCGAAGTTGTCTCCACGGAAGAGCCAGGCGACCTCTAGATCCGGGAAGTTGGACGCATCGATCTGGGTCAGGTGAGGGTTCGATCTGGTGTGTCCCGCGTCACCCCCCAGGTAGTGCCACTCCCCGTTTTCCAGGCCCTGAAGCTGAGCGGCAGCTGGCGTCGCTCCCCAGACGAGTGCGGCGAGTGCGGCCAGCACGGCAACGATGGCGGGGCGCGGGGGGGTCATGGTGGGTCTCCGAAGGCGGCGGGTGGCCGCGAGGCCTACGAGCAATGCGCCAACGTATTTCAGCGCCTGGGGCGCGGCAACGCGCGACGGGGCCTTCAACAGAGCTCGAGGTTTTCGTCGACCTCGGCGAAAGCCACGACCACGCCGTAGCCGAACGTGATCTCCGAGCGGCCGTAGAGCCACACGCCCCACGAGATCGAATCGGGTTCGCCCAGGAGGGCCCTGACCTCCGCACGTGTCGTGCCTCCCTTCAAGCAGCCGTCCACCGGGAGCGGCGACTCGGGCGCCCCTGGGCCGGTTACCACTTCGGCCTCCCGAGGCGTTGGCGTGGCCGGTTCGGCGTTCGTCTCGCCGGCCCTGGGACTTTCGCTACAGCCTCCTGGGCCCCAGAAGGCCAGCAAGGCCAACAAGGCAGGCCAAACCCGGCTTTGCGTCGGGCTCATTCCCCGGCACCTGATCCGTGCTGTCATTCCTCGACCTCGTCTAATCTGGTGCCAGCCTGCCAAAGAGATTACGGCCCTCACTGGCTGACCCGCCATGCCGTTCCCTAGGTTGGCCCCCTGACCCAAGCTGGGAGGCACCGTGCGAATCAGCCCTCGACTCTTCACCGCCACGTTTCTTCTTGCCGCGACGGTCCTCGTGTCCTCGCCGCTCGGCGCCCAGGAGCCGACCCACCCGCTCGACGAGCTGTCGGCAGCGGAGTACTGGACGCTCAGCCAAACCTTGCGCGCCGACGACCGCGTAGGGGATGAGTCCGAGTTTCTGTATGCGGGCCTGAACGAGCCGCCCAAGGCTTCCGTGCTCGCCTGGCGCGCGGGAATGCCCTTCGGCCGGCAGGCCAGGGTGCATTTCGTACGGGACTTCAAGGGCTACGAGGCCGTGGTGGACCTGGTAGCCCGCAGGGTCCTGGAGCTCCGCGAGGTCACGGACAGGCAGTACATGGACTCGGGCGCGGACGCCGTGGGAACGCGAAATCTCAAAGACCACCCGGACATGGTCGCGGCGTTTGCCTCCCGCGGCATCAAAGACCTCTCGATGGTGCGTTGTAGTGTCGGCTCGGATGCCTACTTCGACACACCGGAGGAGCGTGGCCGTAGGCTCGGCCGTGCGCGTTGCACTGATCGCACGGGCCGGGTGTCCGGGCTCGGAAGCCCGATAGCGAACCTGGTCGCGGTCGTCGATCAGCAGACGGGCGACGTGATCCGCGTCATCGATGGTGGACCGATCGAAGGCGTCCCACCCTCGGTCGGCGAGCACCACCCCGAAGCAGTGGGCGAAACGCGTGAGCCTCTCCCCCCGATGTACGTGACTCAGCCGGAGGGCCCTGGATTCGAGCTCGACGGGCATCAGGTGAGCTGGGAGGGCTGGAACTTCCACTTCCGCGTCGACCAACGTCGTGGGATCGTGCTGTCACGGGTCGGTCATGGTGACGGGGACGCGTTCCGGTCGGTGCTCTATCAGGCCTCGCTCTCCGAGCTGTTCGTCCCGTACCACGACCCTGCTGAGCCCTGGAGTCACCAGGCCTACTTCGACCTTGGTACATACCCGCGCAGCTTCGGAGGCGTGGCCAGCGCGATGGAGCCGGGGCGCGACTGCCCCGATTATGCCGAGTTCTTCGACACCTGGGTCGTGCAAGATGACGGCTCGCCCCGCGAGCGACAGCGTGTAGCGTGCCTCTTCGAACGTCTGCCCGGCGAGCCGGCGTGGCGCCACACGCGCGACGGGGGCGTCGTAGAGAGCAGGGCGCGTCGCGACCTGGTGCTGCGGATGGTGATGGGCGCAGGTAACTACGACTACCTCTTCGACTGGGTCTTCCGGCAGGACGGCACCATCCGTGTGAACCTCGCCGCGACGGGCATCGACCAGATGAAGGCGGTGGCAGCCGAGAATGCCATCGCGGATGCCGATGGCTCTGACGATCGCTACGGCCGCTTCGTCGCCCCGCACCTCGTGGCCGTGAACCACAGCCACATCTTCAACTTCCGGCTGGACTTCGACGTGGATGGCCAGCAGAACAGTCTCGTGGTCGATCGGCTCGTGACCGAGCGGCAGGGGGCCGACAATCCGAGGAGGAGCGTGTGGCGTCCCGTAACCGAGGTGGCCAAGCGGGAGCGCGACGCGCAACGCACGTCGACGATGACCGCGCCCGAGTTTTGGCGCGTGGTCAACGAAGGGCGGGTGGGTCCGACAGGGTATCCGAGCGGCTACCTGCTGGAAGGCCACGGCATCATGTCCCTGTTGAGCCCGGACGACTACATGCAGCAACGCGCGGGCTTCACGGCGCACACGCTTTGGGCCACGCCCATGAATCCGACAGAGCTCTACGCGGCGGGCGACTACCCGACCAACAGCGCGGCCGGGGCTGGATTGCCGGCATGGACGGCCTCGAACCGCTCCGTCGAGAACACCGACATCGTGCTCTGGTATACGATTGGATTTCACCATGTCGCGCGTCCGGAGGACTGGCCGATCCTGCCGCTCGAGATGCACGGGTTCAACCTGATCCCGTCGGGCTTCTTCGACAGGAATCCGGCGATCGACCTGCCGCATTGAGGCAGGGCCTCGGGAGGGTATCGAGAAGGGCATAGGCGCGGCGGGCGAGCGAAGCTGCGCGTTGTCGTTCTGGTACTTTGACGCGGTGCCCAGGGTCGGCTATCCTGGCGCGCCGCAACCCATCCAGACCGGAGATTTCGGTATCCCACGCGCGCGCTCGAGGCTTCCGCGGTGAAGCATCCGCTGGTGAGGACTGCAGCCGTCATGCTGCTCCTCTACATCTTCCTCATAGGCGTCAACGGCCTGGGAGCGGGGTTCAGGGCTTTGGGCGAGGGTGTGCTCGACTCGTTCTTCGCTGCGACGGAGAACCCATTCATCGGGCTCATGGTCGGGATCCTGGCCACGTCCTTGGTGCAGAGCTCTTCCGTCACGACCGCGATGATCGTGGGTCTGGTGGCCGCGCCCGAGAATCCCATCCCGATTGCGAACGCGGTCCCAATGATCATGGGTGCCAACATCGGGACGACCGTCACGAACACGATCGCCTCCCTGGCCCACATCGCGCGAAAAGAGGAGTTCAAGAGGGCGTTCGCAGTCGCGACCGTGCACGACTTCTTCAACTACATGACCGTGATGATCTTGCTTCCGCTGGAGATCCTCACGGGCTTCCTGCAGAAGTCGGCGACCGCGCTTACCGGAATGATGTCGGGATTTGGCGGCGCGGAGTACCGCAGTCCGATCAGAGATCTCATTCGGGCCGGCGGTGACCCGATCGAGGCAGGGCTCACCGCGGTATTCCCGTCGGAGAGGGTGGTGGCGATCGCCTTGATCCTGGTCAGCGCGGTCCTGATTTTCGCGACGCTGCTGGGGATCGTGACCGTCATGCGCGCGTCCATGCAGAGTCGGATCGAGGCCTTGGTTTCGCGAGCGTTGGCTCGCAACGCGTTCTTGGCTGTTGCCGTGGGGATTGTTGCGACCGTGATGGTTCAGTCGAGCTCCATCACGACGTCCCTGCTGGTCCCGCTGGCAGGAGCGGGTGTACTCACGCTCGAGCACGCCTTCCCCGTCACGCTGGGCGCGAACATCGGCACCACCGTGACCGCGCTACTCGCTGCCATGGCCGCGAGCGACCAGAACGCCGCCGCCGGGCTCACGATCGCGTTGGTCCACCTGCTGTTTAACCTGAGCGGCACCCTGATCATCTATCCGTTCGAGCCGATGCGTCGGATTCCCCTCATGCTCGCCCGCAAGCTGGCGGACGTGGCGCTCAGGTCGCGGCTGTGGGCAATCGGCTACGTATTAGGGCTGTTCTACCTCGTTCCCCTGGTCTTTGCCGCAATCGGTGAGCTTCTGGGGTAACGACGTCATCACGTTTGGAGACGGACATGCTAAAAGAGTTACTGAGCCTATTCAGGGCCGACGACCCGATGGCCCGGATGGCCGCGGATTTCAGCAAGATGCTGGATCTCTCCCGAGACCTGACCGTGCGCGCGGGCCACGTCCTGTTCGTGGAGGGGACGTCTGAGGCGGCTGAGCTCAAAGAGATCTCCAAGAGCGACGTCGAGATCAACAAGTTGGAGCGCGGAATTCGCAAGCAACTCATCGCGCGCCTCATCCTTACCAGGGATCAAGGCGACGTGACGTACTGCCTGCTCCTCATGAGCCTGGTAAAAGACGTGGAGCGGCTGGGGGACTATGCAAAGAACGTGGCCGAAATCCGCAGCGAGGGCGGAGGGCCGCTCCCTGACGACGAGCATGGCGCCGAAATGCGGAGCATCCGAGACGCGGTGGAGGCGACGTATGGCTCGGTCAACAAGGTGTTCGCCACATCCGATGCGAGGGCGGCGAGCGTGCTGATCCAGGACGGCCGGGAAGTGAACCGTCGTTGCGACGACCTCATCACTCGTGTGGCCGGGAGCTCCTACGACGCGGCGACGACGACGACCATGGTGCTGGCTGCTCGGTACTATAAAAGGATCGAGTCGCACCTCCTGAACGTACTATCCGGGGTCGTGATGCCGCTGCACAAGTTGGACTATTACGATGAGGATGTTCTGACGGCTGTGGAGGGCGACGACGACTAGACCACGTCGTAGGCTAGGCGCGGTCTACCGGAATCGCGGCTACGGGGCACGCCGCATTCGCCAAGACGCCCTCGGTCACGCCGGCAGCGCGGCGCCCGACACCTGGCTTCTGCCATGACGTCGACATGTAGATCGCATCCGAGGCGGTCTCTTCGGCGACGCTGAGGATCTCGGCGACCACATCGTCACTCCGGCGCACGACCACCTTCCACTGACAGAAGGGAAGCTGCGGAGCGTCGGTCACAGGCGTCTCCTCCGCGCTACCGGTATGAACGTGCAAGAGCGTAATCTCGAGCGACGGATCGTCCACTAGCGCAGCGGCTTGGACTGCGCGCAGCATTGCCGGGCGGGGGTCGGTCGCCGGGGCGATGGGGACGAGGATGCGGCGGAGCGTGACTTCACCGGTGTCCCCATCGACGAACGGGCGTCCCTCCGCAGGTACGAACAGGGTGAAGAGTCGGGACTCGCGTGCGAGTCGCTCCGCGGGAGAAGCACTGATGAGCCGAGACAGACCGGATCGTCCCTCCGTGGCGAGCACGATCATGTCCACAGGATTGCGTGTCGTGTAGTCACGGCATGCGGCGACTGGGTCACGGATTGGGATCTCGAGTTTGCTCACGGTCGAGCGCCGGATCTTCTCCTCTAGCGCTTGGGTCGTGCCGAACTCGCGCCACCGCGCCAGCGTATGGCGTACCGAAGGGAAGTCCGCCCACGAGTCCGTCGAGCGCCGGCCCACGGCGTGGAGCAACGTGAACTGGGCTCCGCGGCGAATCGCGATCGCGAGCGCGTGATGGAACGCCGTGAGACTCGCCTCCGACAAGTCGGTCGGGTGCAGCACGAAGTTGACGGGGCCGTCGGCCGACTCGATGAGGATGCTCAATGAAGGCCACCTGGCTCGGGTATCGAGGAGCCGACCCGGCCGTCATCTCCAGCGCCGGGTCCCTATCCAAGGTGCGGCACGGGACCTGCACTTCCTAGATGAGCGACCTCGGCTTCATATCGTCCGATGGTGTGCGCCTAACCCTGCACGCGACCGACGTTGGCTGGGCGGCGAGGGCGACGCACGACGCTCTGGGAGACATCGAAGGATGCGCGATGTACTACGGGGATGCGCCCGGGCACGGTATCGACGAGCTCGCCGACACAAGTCCCGGCGAGCTCGTGTGCACCTTCTAGTCGCCTAGAAGCCCGGCTCGGCCTCCACGTTCAGGTTTGCCGGCGTGCAGCTCAATGCGATCTGGCCGCACAAGGCGTTCGTATAGACCTCCGTCATCGTCACGAAGCTGGCGTAGTCGAACGCCGCGCCGTGTGCTCCGGGCGGGTAGAAGCGAAACTCCGCGTCCTTACCGGCCCGCGTGAGGGCGGTCAAAAGCTGCATCGTATGCTGCGGCTGGACGTTCTCATCCATACCTGAGTGAATCAGGAAGAGTCGGTCCTGCAGGGCGTTCACTCTGTTCATCAGCGAGGCGGCCTCGTAGCCCTCGCTGTTCGCGGCCAGAAGCCCCATGTACCGCTCGGTGTAGATCGTGTCGTACAGGCGCCAGTCCGTCGCGGGCGAGTTGGCGATGCCCAGCTTGAACACCCCCGGATGCCGGAGCAGCGTGCCTACCGCCATGAAGCCGCCGTAACTGGTGCCCATGATGGCCATGCGTTCGCCGTCGACCCACGGCTGCGTCGCAAGCCAGGCACCCAGCTCGGCGAAGTCGTTCGCCTCCCACTTGCCCAGCTCCCCGTAGACGATCTCCATGAAGTCACGGCCGTAATTGCCCGAGCCGCGGTTGTTCAGGTCCACAACGATGTAGCCCTGCTGGGCGAGGTACTGGTGCCAGCCATCGGTGGCCCACTGGTCGTATACAGCCTGCGAACCGGGCCCTCCATAGATCGACACGAGCACGGGATACTCTCGTGTACGATCGAAGTCGGGCGGGCGAATCATGGAGCCGTCGAGGTCGACGCCGTCCGACGTGGTGAAACTGAAGAGCTCGACTGGCGAGTAGGCTCGCGACTGCACGAAGGCGTCGACCTGTGAGTTCGCTTCGAGGGTCCTCAACAGCCTGCCGGTCCCCTGGCTGCTCCACAGCTCGACTCGCCGCGGTCGACTGCTGCTCGACCACGTGTCCAGATAGTACGCGGGGTTCGGC
>JAOTVA010000080.1 GCA_029863645.1 Gemmatimonadota bacterium | reverse complement strand
CCGGCGCGGTGGCCCTGTCGCCTCGACTCGCCGAGAGGGCAGAATAGGCCACGGAGGTCGCCACATGCACCGGCGGCGATACCAACACGAGATCCGCAACCGGAAGGGCCGGCAGTGACTCCAGCACCTCCCCCCTGCCCCGGCCCCGGGCGAGCGGGCTGTCGCCCAGAAAAAAGGGCACGTCCGAACCGAGCTCCGCTCCGATACCACGAAGGCGAGCCGCGGGGAGGCCACCGGTCAGCTGCGTCAGGCACCTCAGGACCGCGGCCGCGTCGGACGATCCACCGCCCAGCCCCGCGCCGTGCGGAATCTTCTTCAGCAGCCGGACGGCGGCGCCTCGGCCCGGCGC
Source organism: Gemmatimonadota bacterium (assembly GCA_029863645.1). Classification (GTDB taxonomy): domain Bacteria; phylum Gemmatimonadota; class Gemmatimonadetes; order Longimicrobiales; family Gaopeijiaceae; genus UBA2982. The sequence goes on along the minus strand of JAOTVA010000080.1, from coordinate 13,413 downwards.
GACCTCCTCCAAGAATCTCGAGGCGGCCCTGAAGGCCAGATTCTGTTCGATCGGTCCGAGATCGGCCCCTTCTACCTCAAGCGTCACATCATCGCCACACAGCTCCACCTCGACGTCGTCCGATAGGTCGATCGCCTGAAAGAGCGTGTCGATATCGTGGTAGCCGTCCGGACGCTCTCGGCCCACCCGGAGAGCGAGGTTGATCTTCGCCGGCGCGAGTACCGTCGCCCGCTGGCTCACTCCTTTCCTACCTGCTCCTGGGCGGTCCCGACATCGCCGACCGACAGTCCGAGCTTCCACGCGTACCAGAGGCCGATCGCCGTGATGGGAATCCAGCCTCCGAAGTGGTATCCGAACGCGAATGCCAAAGCGTCAGGATCCGCGACCCCGTACACGTCGCTGAGCGCGAACTTGGCCGAGGCGTGGAACGTCCCGATGAAGCCCGGAGCGGCCGGGATCGCAACGCCGAATCCTACCACGGCCTCCACGAAGACGGCGGACACGAAACCGGTATTGATCCCAAACGCCAACATCCCGAGCCAGAACGACACCGCGTGCCACGCCCAGAAGAAGACCGTCCATGCGAAGGCGAGGAACAGCAACTTCGGGTCTCGCATGATCGCGATCGCATCGAGAAAGGTCTCGAAGCCGCGGACCGCGGGGCCCGCCATCCTTTCGGGTAGGCGACGACCGGTCCACTCCGCCAGGCGGACTAGGTTCTCTGGAAACGCAGCCATCGCGAACAGCAGCACCATGACCGCGACGACCGCGATGACTGCCGCTTGGAGGACGGCGCCGCCCCAGCCCTGTGACAGCGCATCGGCGGCTGGGAAGCCGGGGGAAAGCGCGGTCAGGACCAAAAAGAGGAGGAGCACGACCCCGTCGAGAAACCGTTCGACGACGAGCGTCCCGAAGGCGGCGCTCGCGGTCACAGGCTCCATGCGGCTGAATGAGTACGCGCGGATGAACTCGCCCATTCGCGCTGGTAGGGTGTTGTTGGCCATGAAGCCGATCGAGATGCCTGCGAACCGCGACCTCACGCTCGTGTCCACGCCGAGCGGCGCGAGCAGGACCTTCCAGCGCAGGGCGCGAATGAAGAAGCCGAAGGTCGCGACTGCCACGGAAGCCAAGAGGAGCCAGAGGTTCCCATCGCGGATGTTCGTCCACACCTCGACGACGCTGACTTCGCGGAGGGCCCACCAGAGAAGAATGACGGTGACGGCGACCCCGAAGAGCGCCTTCCCCCAATGCTTCACGTCGTGGCCCGCGCCCGCCGAACGATGTCACCCATCTCTCGCACCGCGGCCTCCAAACCAGTGAACACCGACCGCGCGATAACGCTGTGCCCGATGTTGAGCTCCTCGATCTCCGGAATGGCCGCCACGGGCTGGACGTTCTCGTACGTGAGTCCGTGTCCGGCGTGGACTGCCAAGCTGAGCTTACTCGCGAGGGCGGCCGCGCGGCTCAGACGAGCTATCTGCTCCGTGCGCTTCGTCGGGTCGGCATTGGCATACTCGCCGGTGTGCAGCTCCACTGCGTCGACCCCGAGGTCTACAGAGGCGCGAAGCGATGCGTCGTCCGGATCGACGAACAGCGACGTACGAATACCCGCCGCCGACAGCCGATCCAGCGCCGCCTTGGTCGCCTTCAGATGCCCCGCTTCAGAAAGCGCCAGTCCGCCCTCCGTGGTGACCTCCTCTCGCTTCTCCGGCACGAGCGTCGCCTGCATGGGCCTGAGCTCGCACGCCAAGGCGACGATTTCCGAAGTCGCCGCCAGTTCGAGATTGACCCCCGTGCGGACCGTCTCCATCAAGAGCCGAACATCGCGATCCTGGATGTGCCTACGGTCCTCGCGGAGGTGCACAGTGATCCCGTCCGCGCCGCCCAACTCGGCGAGCACGGCGGCACGCACCGGATCGGGCTCATCGGTGAGTCGAGCCTGCCGAACCGTGGCCACGTGGTCGATGTTGATGTAGAGGCGCATCGTCGGCCGGGAAGAATGTGGTGATCAGGGCCGGAAGATAATCAGAAGCCGACGGGACAGCCCAACGGAGACCGGCGCCTCATTCGACGTCCTCGACGGTCACGCCGGTCCGCTTGGCGAGCCGCCCCAAAAGCGGGGCAGGTACGCGCGCCGTGATCGCCACTGTTGTGTCATCGTCCACGCGTGCGACCACTTCGCCCTCGCGATACAACGACGCGATGGCTTCGCCGTCCTCCACCGGCACCGAAACGACGACATGCGCCAGTCTGGAGAGCACCCTGGCTCGCAGTGTGTCCCGCAATGCACCAAGGGTCTCGGGCCGCAGGGCGGACAGGAAGACCGCCGGAATGGGCTCGAGCGCACGAATCCGCTCGCGCAGCGCTTCCTCCTCCGCATGCGTAAGCCGATCGATCTTGTTGAAGACCAGCACTCGGTCGTGCTCCGCGAGGCCCAGCTCCTCGAGCACGCCATCGACGACCTCGAAGTGCTCCTCCCAGTCCGAGTGCGACGCGTCGATCACGTGAATCAACACGTCCGACTCTCCCGCTTCCTCGAGCGTCGACCGGAACGATGCCACGAGGTCGTGGGGAAGCTTTCGGATGAAGCCGACCGTGTCGGTCACGAGCGCCTCATGCCCTGAACCAAGCGCCACGCTGCGGGTCGCCGAGTCGAGCGTGGCGAACAGGCGGTCTTCGACGAAGAGCTCTGTTCCCGACAGCGCTCTTAGGAGCGACGACTTTCCGGCGTTCGTGTAGCCGACCAGGGCTGCCCGGAACGAACCCGCTCGGGACTTTCGCTGCACCGCCCTGGCCTTGGCCACGTCCCGCAGCTTGCGGCGGAGCTCACCGATACGCGTGCCGATCATGCGGCGGTCCGTCTCCAACTGCGTCTCGCCCGGGCCGCGCAGACCGATACCGCCTCGAATGCGCGAAAGGTGGTTCCACATCCGTCGCAGGCGCGGCAACAGATACTCGAGCTGTGCGAGCTCGACCTGCATGCGTGCTTCCTTTGAGCGGGCCCGCGTGGCGAAGATGTCCAAGATCAACTCGGAGCGGTCCATGACCCGCACGTCCAGCAGCTCCTCGAGGTTCTTCCCCTGTGCAGGACTCAGGTCCTCGTCGAAGACAACCAGGTCGGCCTCGGACTCGCGCACGGCCTCGGCGAGGGCATGCGCCTTACCGTCGCCGATGTAGAACCGGGGATGGGGCCTGGCGATGCGCTGCGAGAGCGTGCCGACTACCTGGCCCCCGGCCGTGTCCGTCAGACGGGCGAGCTCCTCGAGATGCTCCTCCGCCAACCTCTTCGGGAGATCGCGGTCCGGCGCTCCGACCAGGAAAGCCCGGTCGACCGGCGTCTGCAGATCGATCAATTCAGTGGGTATCCGACCGCCTTCGACCCCGAGTGAGGGACCCGCATGCGAGGCCGTACAGGTACGTTACTCACGCCTCGTCCGGGCGAGAACCCACCTCGGACTCGGCAGCGGATGACTCCTCGGTCGCGGTACGCCTTCGGGCCGCCCACCACTCCATGCGCTCGGCAATACGCTTCTCCCGCCCGTACGGACCAGGGCGGTAGAACACCGTGCCGCCCAGCGACTCCGGCAGGTACTCTTGGTCGGCGATTCCATCCGTCTCGTGGGGGTCGTAGCGGTACCCCGCTCCATAGCCGAGCCCTTTCATCAGGTCGGTCGGCGCGTTGCGGATGTGGAGCGGCACCGGCGCACTTGGTGTGTCCCGTGCCTTGGCGAGCGCCGCCCCCCACGCTTCGTACGTGCGGTTCGACTTCGGAGCGGTCGCCAGGTAGAGCACGGCCTCCGCGATCGCCAGCTCGCCCTCGGGGGAGCCCAGGAAATGGTAGGCGTCGCGCGCCGCGAGGGTGACCCGCAGCGCCTCCGGGTCCGCCAGCCCGATGTCTTCCGACGCCATGCGCACCAGCCGCCGCACAATGTAGAGCGGATCTTCGCCCCCCTCGATCATCCGTGCGAGCCAGTAGAGCGATGCGTCCGGATCGCTACCGCGGACTGATTTGTGGAGCGCCGAAATGACGTTGTAGTGCTCCTCGCCGCCTTTGTCGTACGTGGCGAAGCGGTGTTGGAGCGCTTCCTTCGCCGCATCGATATCGATGCGACCGCCAGGACCGACCAACCGAGCCGCTGCCTCCAGGACTCCGAGCGCCCTGCGCGCATCTCCGTCCGAGGCCACGCTCATGAAGTCCAAGGCTGCGGGGTCGACCGCCAGGCCGTCCGCGGCGAGTCCACGCTCGGCGTCTGCGAGCGCGTCTTCGAGAATCGAATGAAGGTCCGCTGCGGTCAGGGCGCTCAGAACGTACACGGGAGCACGGGAAAGCAGCGGCCGGACGACCTCGAACGAAGGGTTTTCGGTCGTGGCGCCGATGAGGATCACGGTCCCGCGCTCGACATGCGGCAAGAAGGCGTCCTGCTGCGCTTTGTTGAAGCGATGGATCTCGTCGCAGAATAGAATCGTCCGCCTCCCCGTCGCGCGCAGCCGCTGGTCGGCCTCGCCGATGATCTCTCGGACCCGCGCGATTCCCTCGGTGACCGCGCTGAGGGCGACGAAGGTCGTCTCCGTGGCGCCCGCGACGAGCCGGGCTAGCGTGGTCTTTCCGCTCCCTGGGGGTCCCCAAAAGATCATGCTCCCCGGCTCACCGGCATCCAGCATGGCTCGGATCGCCTTGCCCGTCCCGAGTAGGTGATCTTGGCCCCGGAACTCCTCCAGCGTGCGGGGGCGCATCCGCGCGGCGAGAGGGCCGGCAAGCGCTCGTTGCGCTTCGGGAAGGGACTCGAGAGCGCCTCGCTCCGGGTCGGCGCCGAACAGGTCGAGCTCACCCATCCGCTGAGTCGCTCCCCGCGAGCTCGAGGGCCTTACCCTCCAGTAACTCTCGCCGATTTCGACTGGGGTCGTCCAGCACCCAGTCGAGCAACGCATCGAGGATCCGACCGAAGTCGGGTCCAGGGGGAAGCCCCAGAGAGATCAACCCGCGCCCGTCCAGCGCCAAGTCACCCACGGCGAGCGGCGGCGCAGTCGACCGTACCTGTTTCGCCCTTCGCCACGAGGACACGACCGCGCCGGTTCGGTCGTGCCCGCCCAGGCGGCACGCAGCCCGCGACCAGGCCAAGTCGAGCCGCGCAAGCGCCGCAATCCGCGATGAGCCCGACGAGCTCAGCCATCGTCGAACGTCACGGTCCTCCGCGTCGGACGGCGGCAGGGGCGCTGCCCCCGCGCGCAACGCGGTTTCATCCGTCTGGGCGTTCGAGAGTTTAAGGCGAAGCAGCAGGCCGGCCCGCGCGTCGCCGCCCGCTTCGCGCAGGAGTGCCGCGAGTCGCAGGAAGGGCCGGCCCGCGGGCAGTTCGGCGGTCGCTGCCACAGAATGTGTCCAGCGGTCCACGCCGACGACCTCGGACGATGCACCCCGTAGCGCGTCGAGCTCGGGATACAACACTGCGAGAGCCCCGGATGAGGCGTACAGGTCGAGCGCGCGTCCCGGTGCGGGATCAGCATCGAGCACCTTCAGAAGCTCCTCGCGCACCCGCTCCGCCGAGAGTGCCGGAAGATGTCCGACCAGGCTACAGAGCGCCGTCCACGTGGCCGCCTCTACCTCCAGACGGAAGAGTCCGGCGAAGCGGAGTGCCCTCAGGATCCTGAGGTAGTCCTCCCGGAAGCGCTCTTCGGGGGCACCGACTGTCCTCAGGATCCTTCGCTCGAGGTCACCAACCCCGCCAAACGGGTCGAGCAGGACTTCGCGCAAAGGATGCCACGCCACCGCGTTGACAGTGAAGTCCCGCCGAGCAAGGTCTTCCTCGATCGTGTCGGCGAAGCTCACCACGGCGTGACGGCCGTCGGTCTCCACATCCTTCCTGAACGTCGTGACCTCGTACATGGTCCCGTCGCGGGCCAGGACGCCAACGGTCCCGTGATCGATGCCGATCGGGACCGTACGCCTAAAGAGCTTCTGCACCTCGCGGGGCGTAGCCCGCGTGGCCAAGTCCCAGTCCCCTGAAGGCCTGCCCATGTACGCGTCCCGTACCGCCCCACCTACCGCCCAGGTGTCGTATCCGCCCTCCTCGAGTGTCCGCGCGATCCAGCCTACGGCCGGGGGCGCGGACGGGGTCGGGGATGCCATACCAGTGTGGCGCTAATCGCGCATGGCGAAAGTGCGATCGACGAGCTCACAGACGATGTGGCCGATCGTGATATGCATCTCCTGGGCCCGCGCCGTCGAGTCGGTCGGCACAACCAAAGCGAGGTCGACCCGCTCCTTCAGAGCCCCGCCCCCCTTTGCCAGAAGCGCCGCGGTGCGCGCACCCGCCTGCCGGGCGGCATCGGCGGCGCCGATCAGACTACGGGGCTCGCCGCTCGTCGAGTGGATCACCAGGAGGTCTCCATGGCGGGCCAGAGCCTCCACTTGTCGTGCATACACATGTTCGAACCCGAGGTCACTTGCCCCTGCGGTCAGGACTGAGGTGTCCGTCGTAAGTGCAATTGCTGGAAGTGCTTCCCTGTTTGACTTGAAGCGGATCATATACTCGGCTGCGAGGTGTTGGGCGTCCGCCGCCGAGCCTCCGTTCCCCACGAACAAGAGCTTGCCGCCTGCCTCGAACGTCTCTAGCACGGCCTCGACGAGCTCGTGGATCTTCCCGGCCAGCTCCGCCGAGACACGCTCGACCAGCGCCCCATGCTCTGCCAGCAGGGCAGTCACTGGGTCGGTGCTCACGCGGTCGTCCCCTGCAGCAGACCCCTTAGCCGAGCCCAAAATCCGCGTTCCGCAGGAAGCGGAGGCACGGGAAGCGGGGTCTCGTCCCCAAGGACGCGGCCGGGATTGGTGCGACACAGGTAACTCAACGCCTCCCCCGCCCCCAACTCCTCGAGGATCGTCCACACCTCGCTCTTGTAGAGCTTGAGGCGCATGTGGCCGTGAAAGTCCGAGGCAAGGTAGTCGGCCCACCCTCGTCGCAGGAGCCGGAACGCGATCGTCTGCGCCTCGGGCCCGTACCGACCAGACAGCGATGCATAGTTCATCTGCAAGTACGCGCCTGCCTCGCGCCAACGGCCAGCCACGTGGATCGCCTGACCCATCCCGTGATAGCGCTCCGGGTGTGCCACGATGGGACGATAGCCCGCATCGATGATCTTCTTCAGCACGCGCTCAGTGCCTGGAGGCAACTGAAGCCGCGGCCACTCCACGAGCACGAAGGACGTGCCCGCCATACGAATACGAGGGTCGGAAAGATCGACGTTGGGCACGTCGAGAAGCACTTCGTGTCCCCGCCGGTACTCGACCTCCGGAAAGCGCTGCCCGATGGCCGCAGCGGCCTCATTCCACGCATCGGTGACCGCACCGAGACGACGTTCCAGGCGGTCGGGATCGAGGCTCAGGCTCCCGACGATGTGTGGCGTGGTGATCACACGGCGAATGCTGTGCCTGGTCATGCGCTCGATGGAGTCCAACACCGCCTGAATATCGCGCGCTCCGTCGTCCACGCCGGGCACAAGATGGCTGTGGATGTCGACCAGCGACGTGGGGTCCGGCGCGGCCACGGGCGTTGCGCTCCTAGCTCCCGATGGCGACAAGGATACGGCGCAGAGCCGCGTCGGGATCATCCGCTTCCAAGGCGGCCTCGCACGCGTAGGTCAGCAGCGCGTCGGCCTCCAGGAGCCGAAACGCACTCTCCCTTAGGCGGCCAGGACGGGCTCTCGCCTCTTCCAGTCGGCTGAGACCGGCGGATGTGAGCGAAGCGCCCGGCGGTCCCCCGGCGTGCACGACGCGAAGGGACGACGCGAGATCGGCCGGTGGAAGTGGTCTCCTCGCGGCCATCCACGCACCCATGTCGCTCACGCAGCCCCCGCCGACAGAAGTTCTCTCACCGTGTCGAGGCCCGCCGTGAGCGCCTCGTCGAGGCGCGTCGGGTCTTCCACCCCGGCCTGGGCCATATGAGGTCGCCCGCCACCCTTCCCGCCCACGATGGCGGCAACTTCGCGCACGACGGCGTCAGCCCGTACGCCCCTGCGGATGAGGTCGTCCGTGACGAAGGCGAAGATGGCCCGTTTTTCGTCGGGCATCTCTGCGGCCAGTACCGCGACACCCGCCGCCCCCGCGGACAGAAACGCGTCACCCCACTTGCGTGCATCTTCGACACCGCGTGCCCGCAGGCGGAGTCCGCGGTACTGCGCGGTCGCGCCCCCGGCCAGTTCGAGCGTCTCCGATGCGACATCGACCTCCCCACTGCCACCCTGGGCTCTCAGCTCGTCGAGGAGCGTTTCGATCTCGGCGCGCTCCTCGAGCAACTGCTCGGCACGGTGGGTCAGGTTTTCGGGTGTCGTGCGGAGGACCGAAGCCGCTTCCTGGAGCGTTTCTTCTTTGCCAGCCATGTGCTGGAACGCACCCCGACCGGTGTAGGCCTCGACGCGTCGGACACCTGCCGCCACGCCAGACTCGCCCACGAGCCGGAAGAGCCCGATCCGGCCCGTCGATGCTACGTGCGTCCCGCCGCAGAGCTCCGTGCTGACCCCTGGGATGTCGACGACGCGTACGACGTCGCCATACTTCTCGCCGAACAGAGCCATCGCACCGCCCTTCACCGCCTCTGTATAGGCGCGTTGGTCGATGTCGACGGCGTGGTCCGCCCAGATGGCCTCGTTTACGAGGGTCTCGACCTGCTCCCGCTCTTCGTCGGTCATCGGACCCGTGTGCGCGAAGTCGAACCGGAGGCGATCCGGAGCCACCAGTGAGCCCCGCTGCACGACATGATCTCCAAGCACCTCTCGCAGCGCAGCGTGCAGAAGGTGGGTCGCAGTGTGGTTACGCACCGTATCCCTTCGGGCGGCTGAGACGCGTGCATCGGCCCTGAGCGGCGCCTCCGGCTTCTCCGGAAACGTTCCGGTGACGACGCCCCACACCGCGGTCTCTCCGGAGGACTTCGTGACGTCGCGCACAGCCATCATCCACCCGTCTCCCCGAACCTCACCTGTGTCCGAGACCTGCCCACCGCTCTCGACATAGAACGGGTTGTCTTTCAGACGTAGTCCCACCTGGTCGCCCTCCCGATGATACGCGAGAACCTCGGTTTCGACCCCTAGGGTATCGTACCCGACGAAGTCCTGCGGGTCGTCGGAAAGGACGGTCCACTCGTTGTCGCCAATCGCCGCCTCCATGCCGGGCTGGGTGGCCGCGCGGTCGGCGCGCGAACGCGCGCGCTGCTCCTCCAGCGCCTTCTCGAACCCTTCCACGTCCACCGAATAGCCACGCTCCACCGCCATCAGATCGGTCAGGTCGAGCGGGAAGCCGAAGGTGTCGTAGAGCTTGAAGGCGTCGTCCCCAGCAATGATCCCTCCCTCGCCGGACGCGAGCTCCTCAAAGCGCTCCATCCCCCCTTCGATCGTGGAAAGAAAGCGTTCCTCCTCCGCGCGGGTCGCCGACAGGAGATGCTCACGGCGCTCCACGAGGTCTGGGTACGCCGCGCCCATGGTGTCGACCACCGCGTCCACGACCTCGACAAGCGTGGGCTCGCGCCGCCCCAGGAGCCACGCGTGTCGCACCGCCCGCCTCAGAATGCGCCGCAGCACATAGCCCCGTCCGTCGCTTGACGGAAAGACTCCATCGGCGAGTAGGAAAGCCACCGCGCGGGCGTGATCGGCGAGCACCCGATAGCTGACTGACTCTTCCGCCTCACGGTCGTAGGGCCGGCCAACCACCGCGCCGACCCTCTCCAAGAGCGGGAGAAATCCATCGGTGTGGAAGATCGAGTCCGCTCCCTGCAGGACGACCGCAAGGCGTTCCAGCCCCGCACCCGTATCCACGCACGGAGCCGGGAGCGGGCCAAGAACGCCGTCACTGTCTCGGTCGAACTGCATGAAGACGAGGTTCCAGATCTCGACGATTTCCTCGCGGTCGTTCAGTGCTATGAACTCATCCACCGTGAGCGTCCCACTCCGATCCTCCCGTAGGTCGTAGTGGAGCTCCGAGCACGGTCCGCACGGCCCGGTGTCGGCCATCTGCCAGAAATTGTCCTCGTCCCCGAGCCGGAAGATCCGCTCCGGAGATAGGCCTACCTCGCTCGTCCAGAGCTCCGCCGCCTCGTCATCGGTATGATGGACCGTTACGAAGATACGGTCGGGGTCGAGGCCGTACCTCTTCGTCATCAGGTCCCACGCGAAGACGATGGCGTCCCGTTTGAAGTAGTCCCCGAACGAGAAGTTGCCGAGCATCTCGAAGAACGTGAGATGGCGGGTGGTGCGGCCTACCTCCTCGAGGTCGTTGTGCTTGCCGCCTGCCCGCACACACTTCTGCGAGGTGGCGGCACGAGAGGTACCGACCGACTCCTCGCCCAGAAAGACACGCTTGAACTGGACCATGCCGGCGTTCGTGAAGAGCAGCGTGGGGTCGCTCGCCGGTACCAGTGACGAACTCGGCATCACGGCATGCCCCTGCGCCCTGAAGAAGTCCAGGAACTCGTCGCGGATTTCAGCGGTCGTCATGACGTCGGCACGGCCTGGGCTGATTTGGGAGAGAACCCTAAGAATAACCGGGGACTTGCCGGTACGGACCCCCCGCGGGACGTGGAAGAGGCCGCGGACCTATGCGGTCCGCGGCCTCGGTGCCTCAGAGCGGGGCCGGTTCCGCGTCAGTCGTCGGTTACCTCGTCTTCGACGGCCTCCGCCTCGACGGTTTCGCCCGACTTGGGACTGATCCCCAAGGCGGCCCTCACCCGGGTCTCGATCTCGAGGGATATATCCGGATTCTCCAACAGGAACTGGCGGGCGTTCTCCTTGCCTTGCCCCAGTCGAAGGTCTCCATACGACAGCCACGAACCGGACTTGTCGATGATGCCTTCCTCGACGCCCAAGTCGACGAGTAGGCTCGAGTGGCTGATGCCCTCGGCGTACTGGATGTCGAACTCCGCCTGGCGGAAGGGTGGCGCGCACTTGTTCTTCACGACCTTCACGCGCGTCCGGTTGCCCGTCACTTCCTGACCGTCCTTAATGGCACCGATCCGGCGAATATCGAGCCTCACCGAGGCATAGAACTTCAGCGCTCGGCCCCCGGATGTCGTCTCTGGACTGCCGAACATCACACCGACCTTCTCACGGATCTGGTTGGTGAAGATCACGGAGGTATGGGACCGACTGACCGCCCCGGTGAGCTTGCGGAGCGCCTGACTCATGAGACGAGCCTGCAGACCTACGTGCGTGTCGCCCATCTCACCTTCGATCTCAGCCCGAGGCACCAGGGCCGCCACCGAGTCGATCACCACGACGTCGATCGCGTTGCTCCGGATGAGCACCTCGGCGATTTCGAGGGCTTGTTCGCCGGTGTCGGGCTGCGAGACCAGGAGGTTGTCGACATCCACGCCGAGCTTGCGCGCATAGTTGACATCGAGTGCGTGCTCCGCATCGATGAAGGCAGCGATGCCACCCGCGCGCTGCGCGTTGGCGATCACGTGAAGACACACAGTCGTCTTGCCGGAGGACTCCGGGCCGTAGATCTCGCTGATGCGTCCGCGAGGGATGCCCCCGACGCCGATGGCGGCGTCGAGATTCATGGCGCCAGTGGGGATCGCCTCGATCGCCACAGCGAACCCCTCCTCACCCATCCGCATGATCGCGCCCTTGCCGTACGAGCGCTCGATCTGGGTGAGCGCCGTCTCGAGAGCCTTCTGCTTCTGGTCCGTCTTCTTCTGATCGCTCATCTGCGCCGTCGCCATCTCGCCTCCCTGGTCAGCGTGCCCCGGCTTTCGCGGCACAGCACCAAAGTATAGGACCCGAAGAGAAAGCGAAAGTCTCCCTTCGCCATCCGTGTCGCACCGCCCAAGCTAGGCGCACCCGTGGGACCGCGGAATGACCAGCGGGGACCACTGTTGGCCCGCCGACACGGCCCGGTTCGGCACGAAACGTGCAGCCCAACACGTCAATCCCCTTGCGACCGACACCCTCTCCAATTCAGGTTGAGAATGTCCCCCCAGGCCCAACGCCGGGAACGAATGAACACGCCAAGCTCTGTTCGCTCCCGCCTACGTTTCGACGGACTCGATCACGAGATCACTCCTGACGGTTCGGGCATTGTCTCCGTGAGATTGGAATGGGGCGGGCAGACGTACGAAGGATCCGTGCAGTGCCTCGAGACGCTGCAAGGCGTCATCAAGGCAGCCTCTCAGGCCACGCTGACGGCGACCCTCGCCTCGACTCGCTCGCCCAATAGCGGCATCAAGCTCGAGGTCGTCGGGGTGAAGGCCGTAAGGGCCTTCGACGGATGGGTCGTCGTGACCCGCATCAACGGCACGTACGGGGAGGAGCGGCTGCGGCTCTTGGGTGCGGCCCCGTGCGAGGACGAGGACGACCTCCCCAGCGCGGCGGTGAAGGCGGTCCTGAACGCGAGTAATCGCGTGATGGAGCAGCAAATCGCTCGGGAATCGAATGGGAACGGTCACCCGGCCGGACCCGCCCTACTGTAGTCCGCGCTCGTACCGCTGCCACAGGCCTGGGCGGACCGGGACGAACAGGACGACCAAAGGGCGTTCGGCCGATCGGGCTGCGAAGACCGGAACACCCTCGTAGACGCCAACGCGTAGGATCTGATCGCAGTCGATCGGAAACGCGTCGTCGGACCTCCCGTACGTCGCTCCTTCGAAGTCGATCCGTTCGCCGTTCACGAACCAGAACGAGCCTCCCGCGTAGCTTCCCACGAAGTCCACAATCGGCCGCAGCGAGCTGATCGGGGCGGCAGTCGGCCCCACCAGCGTATCGCCCTGGGCAGTGACGAGCACCGATGCATTCCGGCCGGTAGCCAGGCACACGATCACGGCTTCGCCCTCCGGAGCGGTCGGCGCCGCTCCCACGGTGAGCAATACCGTGTCGGGCGGTGGCGGCGGAATGAAGATCGTATCGAGCTCGGTCCGGCGCATGAGATGCGGCGTGCACCTGAGACCCCTACGCGTCGGACAGACCGCGATCGACGCGAGCACGCCGAACTTGGGCTTCTGGTACTCGGAGGCATACCCACCGACCGGGGCGCCGTGGTTCGAAGCCAGGTAGTGCGCGCCGATGCGCATCCCCTGCCAGTCGAACTGGGCACCTACGTTCACGTCGAAGCCGTTGTGCTCTGCCATGACGCTGAGCAGCGACCTCTCACCCGTATCGAAATGGACCGACGTGCCAAAGAACCAGCCGTTGGCGTGGCCCGGCCCGTAGAAGCCCAAACGGCCCCCTTCGCGAAACATGCCGCCGCCGTAGCCGAGGCTGAACGTCATGTCGTTCTTCGGCAGCCGCCCACCATCGAACCCTCTCAAGTACGCTGTCGCCACCCCATACAGGCTCAGGTTCGTGCCGCCGGTGAGGTTCCGGCCGAAGCGCTCGTCCGCGAAGCCGAGCCGGCCGGGCGAGTAGTCCCGCCCGTCCCCGAAGTCGGGGCTCGTCAGG
>JAOTVA010000079.1 GCA_029863645.1 Gemmatimonadota bacterium | reverse complement strand
CTGCTGGATCTGGTCGACCCGCCCCGACAGAATCATCAGGGACGTCACGACGCCCTGTGCCACGAGGGCGATCGCGGGCGCTCCACTGGAGCGCGTGCGGGCGAGGAAGGCGAAGGGAGAGAAGTCCTTGCCGAGCGCGTAGTAGACTCGCGGGCCGGCCATCGTCATCGCCGATGCCGACGCGAGGATCGACGCACACAGCACGATGGTCACGAGGTCCACCCCCCAGTCACCGAAGAGGGAGCGTGACGCCACGAGCCCGACCTCGACTTGGCCGGCGAGCTCGTCGACGCTCGCCCCGTAGAAATAGACGGCGTTCAATCCCAGATAGAGAACGAGCACAGTGGCGGTCCCAATCAGGAGCGCACGCGGGAGATCCCGCTGGGGGTTCTCCATCTCCCCGGCGACGTAGGCAGCGGCATTCCATCCCGCGAAGCAGAACATCACGAAGATCAGCGAAGTACCCATCGCAGCGAACAACTCCGGTCGCTCAATCTCGACGAACGACGGGGAGGCCGTAACCAGATTCGCGGCGTCGCCTCGTCCTACCGCCACCGCAGCCAGCAGGATCGCCACGATCCCGGCGACCTTGAATGCCGTCATCAGGTCGTTGAAACCGGTCCCCGCGCGCACCGCCCGCATGTGGATCCAGACCAAGAGCCACACGATGGCGACCGCGCACACATCTACGACGCCCACGCCAGCGACGAGCATCCGGCCTTCAGCCAGGAAGGGGAAGAAGTTGCCGAGATAGATGGCGAAGCTTTCCGTCGCAGCGGCAATGGGCGCCGAGAAGCCAGCGGTGAAGGAGACGAACGCGCTCATGAAGCCGAAGGCCGGGCCGTACGTCTCACGCAGGTAGACGTACTCACCTCCGGCCTCAGGCATCATGGCTCCGAGCTCCGCGTAGCAGAGCGCTCCGAGCAACGCGAGGCCACCACCCACGATCCAGAGCGCGAAGATCAACGTCGGGTTGCGCAGATCCGCGGCCTGAAAGCCCGTGGTCGTGAAGATTCCGGCGCCGACCATGTTCGCAATGACCAGCGCTGCGGCTGAGCGCAAACGAATGTGTCGCTGCAGGAGGCCTTGGCCGGTCCCGGAGCTGGTCATGTGGTGTCTCCCTGAAGGCCGCCCAACTTGGGGTGGGGGGGCGCACCATGGAAGAGCCCTGTCTTGGCCGAACCCCGGCGAAGTGGCACTATATCGTCATGTCTGACATCCGCACCGACTGGACCCGCAATGAGGTCCACAGTCTGTACCACACGCCGCTCATGGAGCTGATCTTCCAGGGGGCCCGGGTCCACCGCGAGCACCACGAGACCGGCGAAGTGCAGGTCTGCACGCTCCTCTCTATCAAGACAGGTGCCTGCCCGGAAGACTGCGCGTACTGCCCGCAGTCCGCCCGCTACAACACCGGCCTAGAGACGGAGCCTCTTCTCGCGACCGATGAGGTGCTGGCCGCTGCGCGCTCGGCAAAAGAGTCGGGCAGCACGCGATTCTGCATGGGCGCCGCGTGGCGGTGTGCGAAGGACGGGAAGGAATTCGATCACGTCCTCGACCTGGTGCGAGGCGTCGCGGATCTGGGACTCGAGGTCTGCTGCACGCTCGGGATGCTCACGGACGAGCAGGCCCGCAAGCTCAAGGATGCTGGCCTCTACGCGTACAATCACAACCTCGACTCCAGCGAGGCCTTCTACGACCGCATCATCAGCACGCGCACGTACGAGGACCGCTTGGAGACGCTGGGACATGTACGCGACAACGACATCTCCGTGTGCTGCGGCGGCATCCTCGGGATGGGGGAGACGCACGACGACCGAGTGGACCTCCTTCACACACTTGCGACCCAGCCCGAGCATCCCGAGTCGGTGCCCGTGAACGCGCTCATCGCGGTGAAGGGCACACCGCTGGGAGACCAACCGAAGGTGCCGTCATGGGACATGGCGCGAATGATCGCCACGGCGCGCATCTTGATGCCCCGGGCGATGGTGCGACTCTCGGCGGGTCGGGTGGAGATGACGCTCGAGCAGCAGGCCCTGTGCTTCATGGCCGGCGCCAACTCCATCTTCATGGGTGACAAACTGCTCACGACCGGCAACAACGAGCTCGACGACGACCGGCGGATGTTCGAGGTCCTGGGGCTGAAGCCCAGGCCCGCGTACAAGAACGCTAGTGCGCACCAGATCCCTGTGGGTGCGTCGTAGCCTAACTCATGACGTCCCGGACGAGTCCCAGGACGCCCGCGTACATCTGCTCGCGCTCTTCGTCCGTAACGCAGTAGGGCGGCATCAGATAGAGGGTGCTGCCCAGCGGTCTGAGGAGTAGGCCCTTGTCGACCGTCCTTCTCTTGATCTCATCCCCGATGTCGTCGAAGTAACCTCCCGTCCCCCGCGTCCGAACATCGAAGGCTGCGATTGTGCCGGTTACGCGCGGACGCTCGGTCAGCGCGGGATCCAGACGAGCCAAGAACGCTCGGTGGTGAGCCTCCATCCCTTGGAACGCCTCTGCGTTTTCGCGCAGCAGCTCGAGGGATGCCAACGCCGCGGCGCACCCGAGCGGATTCGCTGTATAGCTGTGGCCGTGCCAGAACGTTTTGGCTGCCTCTCTGCTGACGAACGCCTGGTAGACCCGTTCGGATGCCACCGTCACTGCTAGGGGCAGAAATCCGCCGGTAAGGCCCTTCGACAGGCAAATGAGGTCCGGGGCCACGCCAGCGCGCTCACACGCAAATCGCGCACCGGTCCGACCAAAGCCGGTCATGACCTCGTCGAGTATGAGCAGCGTACCAGCTTCTGCGGTCGCGGCACGAACGCCGCGCAGGAAATCGGCGCGGCACATGCGCATGCCCCCGGCCCCCTGGACCAGGGGCTCGGCGATCACGCCGGCGACGGGGCGGTCAGTCGCAGCGAGGCGGGCGCGTAGGGTCTCCAACACCTCGGCTTCCCGCTCCGGAGCCCCCTCGTCTCCGATCCATGTACTCGGAAACGGCAAGCGTTCTACATCGAAGAGCAGCTCGCCGAAGACCCCTGTAAAGGCACTCTCAGCACCCACCGACATGGCCCCGACAGTATCGCCGTGATAAGCACCCTCGAACGCCAAGAATGTCTGCCGCGACTCGCTCCGATTGACCCAATACTGGTACGCCATCTTGAGCGCCACCTCGACGGCGGTCGACCCGTCGTCGGAGAAGAAGACCCTCGACAGGTCTCCCGGCAGCATATCAGCCAGTGCTTCGGCGAGACGCTCTGCCGGCTCGTGCGTGAAGCCCGCGAAGATCACGTGCTCGAGCTCCAACGCCTGGGCGTGGATCGCGTCGGCAATGGCCGGGTGGCCGTGACCGTGCAGCGTCACCCACCAACTCGAAATACAGTCCAGAAGCTCACGGCCGTCCTCCAGCACGACCCTGGCGCCTCGCCCTCCCACCACCTTCAGCGGCGTCGCCATCCCCTCGATCGGGGTGAACGGATACCAGACGTTCGGGTGCGACGTCATGGGAGCTCGAGCCCCTCGAAGGCGCTCCGAAGCGAGGCAGCGTCGACGACCCCCAACGGTGGCACCCGGCCCAGAACACGTAGGTCGCCGTACTCCTCGATGGCTCGCCGGTTGCTCTCGTGCTCCTCCCCGTTGAGGACGACACCAACCAACGGGATCGAACGACGCCTCATCTCGGACACGGAGAGCAAGGTGTGGTTCAGGGTGCCGAGCCCTGTGCGGGCAACAAGGATGACCGGGACTCTCAGTTCGCCGATG
The DNA here is from genome assembly GCA_029863645.1 of Gemmatimonadota bacterium. Taxonomy (GTDB): domain Bacteria; phylum Gemmatimonadota; class Gemmatimonadetes; order Longimicrobiales; family Gaopeijiaceae; genus UBA2982. Next base: position 10,054 of record JAOTVA010000079.1, on the reverse strand, counting down.
AGGTCGACCATGAGCGCGCCTTTATGGAGCGGAACCATTAAGCCACCAGCGCCTTCGATGACGACCGGGCGGGCGGGCGGCAGCTCCGTGTTCACGATGCGAGCGACGTCGATCTCGACGCCCTCCAACGCGGCCGCCGCGTGCGGCGACATCGCTGCCCTGAGGCGATAGGCCTCGGGAATGAACCGCGGACCTGGCAGGCCGGTCCAGCGTCGCACCGTGTCGGTGTCAGTGGACGGCTCGTGGCCCGCTTGAATCGGCTTCCAGTAGCAGGCATCCAGACCCAGGGTCAGCGCGGCGGCCACCACCGTCTTACCGACGTCCGTGTCGGTGCCGGTCACGAACAGAGATCCTGTCGGCCTCACGATACTCCTCGGTAGTCACGCAGCGCCTCGACAAGGTCCTCCAGGTGCTGCCCAGTGTGGCGGTGCGTAAGCGAGATTCGCAGGCGCGCGGTCCCTTCCGGCACCGTGGGCGGCCGGATCGCGATCGCGAGGATCCCTCGAGAGCGTAGGAACGATTCGCACGCCAGCGCGGCGCGGTCGTCCCCCAACCGGATGGGGATGATCTGAGAGTCGGACGGTGACGTGTCGAAGCCCGCCTCGCGCAGGCGCTCGTGGGCCCTCGCAACGAAGCCGTGAAAGCACTCGTGGTCTATCGTCCCCGAGCGAATGGCCTCGAGCGCCGCTCGGGCAGCTCCTACGGCGGGGGGCGCGGGCGCCGTGGAGAAGACGACGCCGCTGCAGAAGTTCACCAGCTGCGACCGGAGCAGCTCGCTGCTCGCCACGAACGCACCCGCAGAGCCGAACGCCTTGCCGAAGGTCCCGAGCAGCAGATCGATGCGTGGGTAGGCAGCCGCGAGCCCCTCGCCGCGGTCCCCGAAGACACCGGTGGCGTGGGCGTCGTCGACCATCAGCAACGCACCGTGTCGGTCGGCGACCTCGCAGATCTCGGCCAAGGGCGCGCGGTCGCCGTCCATGCTGAAGAGCGACTCGGTCACGACGAGGGTAGGCCCCTCGCCATGTGCGGCCAGAAGCGAATCCAACTGCTCAATGTCGTTGTGCGGGAAGCGCTCGAAGGTGGCCCGACTCAGGCGACATCCCTGCAAGATGCTCGCGTGGGCTTTACTGTCACATACGACGAAGCCGTCTTCAGAGGTCACCGCCGGAATGATCGACGCATTGGCCTGAAAGCCCGCGTTGAACAGGAGCGCGGCAGGTCGGCCGGTGTGTGCGGCCAGCTCCCGTTCGAGGTCGTCGTGGATGTCGAAGCTGCCCACTACCAACCGCGAAGCCCCGGACCCGGTTCCGTGACTCTCGGTGACGCGGACCGCCGCTGCCACGACTCCGGGGTCGGTCGCGAGCCCCAGGTAATCGTTGGAGCAGAAGCTCAAGAGTCGCCGTCCCTCATGGACGACGAACGGCGTGCCGGGCTCGGGCACGTATCGCTCCACCCGCCTCAGACGGGCGGCTTCCGCCCGGCCCTCCAGACCGACCCGGAAGCCCTTGAATCTGTCGGGTGGGAGGGTCATGGTGGGTTCAAGCCAGCCGGTAGGTCCGAGTCAGCGAAGAGGAGTCCGATGAAGGTATTCATACCAGCCGGTCGCGGGGCAGAGCCGCTCGACCCCGCGAACTTCACCGGGCTTGGTACGCTCGTGCGCATGGTCGGCGTCTGTGAGAACCCCGCCATCAACGCGTATACCGTGTCTTTCGAGCCCGGCACGCGCACGGCCTGGCACACGCACACGGGTACCCAACTGCTCCTGGTGACCGCCGGGACGTGCCGCTTCCAGGAAGAAGGTGAGCCCGTCCAAGAAGCGACGGCCGGAAGCATCGTCAGCATCGGGCCGGGTGAGCTGCACTGGCACGGCGCCACGCCAGACGCGCCAGCGACCCACGTCGCGCTGAACATCGAGGCGACGACCGACTGGTTCGAAAAGGTGACGGACGGACAGTACGGGGGCTGACCCGTCAGGACAGGGGCACGAACCGGTTCGCCGGTGAGGGCCCGAACGACAGCCAGGTGCCCGGAACCGCTTCCTGCCCTACCCCCGGCTTCGACCAATCGCACACGCCGTTCGGGAAGATCGAGCGAAGTCTCTCCCACTCCGACTCGGTGAACACCACCCGGCGGTAGTCGCTCAGGTTCAGCGGCTTCAGCTGGCACTTCAGCACGTCGTTCGTGAGCGGTCCTCCCGCGATCATGCGCGGACCCGTGTGCGGTGGGTAGAGCGCGTTACACCGCCCCCGTGTGTTGTCGTACAAGCGATCGGTGTCGAAGGTCTGCGGCTCCACAATCTGGTTGCCCTCGGCGTCCCAGCAGCTCTCTACGAGCTGCGCCGGCTTCGCCTGCACCACCTTGTCGGCCAGGTCGCCGGGGGACTGGTCCAGCGCCAGGTTCGTGAGCCACTCGTCCATCAGGGCCAGATTCTCCTGCGCAAGCGACATGCCCGAGCCGTGGCGCTGGAGCACGTAGTTGTTCGAGTGACCGTTGTCCCGGCGCAGCCGCTCGCGCATCACGAACGAGTAATAACTCGCGTGGAAATTGCCGCTGTCGTCGAGGTAGCTGCGCTCATCGATGATCGGGGTGATCCGCAGACCCCCGAGACCTGTCGTTACGCGTCCGGTTTGGTACGCGATGCGCACCGCGCCGCGTTCGGCCTCGGCCCGTTCGGGCCGCCACTGGAAGTCGATGTCCCAGCCACCGGCCTTCTCGTTGAGGTCGAGGAAAAGATCTTTGTTGATGAGGCCTTCGTTCAGCGCCACTAGGCCGTACTGGACCCCCGTGTTGTCATGGGGGCTTCGGCCGAACTCCACCTGAGGAGTCGGCGAGATCTCCTCATAGAGCTTGGTGCCGTAGACGCTCCGCATCGCTTCGTAGATCGAGCAGCGAATGCCCGTCGGGTTCGTTCTCGCGTCGTACCTCGCCTCCTGCGGAATGGCGGCTGGACAATCGTCCGGCCCCAGCCTGTTCGTGCGAGGTCCGAGCGAGTTCTCACAGGTGCTCCACGTGGACCAACCGCCCATGACGCGCTTGGTCTCCTCGCTGATCTGCCGGCCGTTGAGGTACCGCCGCAGCAGGAGCCGGCAGTCCGGCGTGTCGATGAAGTACGTCGTCGCATCGGGGAACGTCAGCGAGGGCATGATCCCGTTGAGAATCCCCGGGTAGGCGCCCGCGATCAGAAGCTGCTGCATGGCGCCACCAGAGCCGCCGGAGCCGATGGTGTGGAGCGGGGGTCCGTGGACCTCGGCGAAGCGCTCCTTGACCATCATGGCGGTCTCGGCCGAAAGCGGATCGTTGCATCCGCCTTGCGCGTTCACGTTGAGGGTTGAAGATGCCACTGCGTAGCCCGCGGCAAGCATGTCCTCGCGCAGCACTCCGCCTGTCGACGTGCCTTGGAAGAAGCCAGCTTCGCAGCCACCGCCGAAGGTGTATACGAGGCGCCCGTTCCAGCCAGATGGCGGATTCCACGGATCAGGCTGTGGATTCGTGGCGTCGACCAAAGCGGCGATCTGATAGATCGCACGATTGATCGTGCCCGTCTCGAGCCGCACGACGAAGGCAACCTCCTTCCCCTCCGATGTCGTGGTCGGCGACACGTCCATGGGCAGCCGGTCGGGGTCGGCGAGCGGCCTGAACTCGGCGTCGTCCCCAACGGGCATGTACAGGTAGTCGACTCGCGTCTCGAGCGCGCAGTGCTCGCCGCGGCCGGACCCGTCGAGGAAGTCCCCGTTCCCGATCGCAAACCGGCTTGGTCCCCGGGCCGTAGGTGCGAGCTGGTCTAGGCAGAAGTAGGGCTCCAGGTGCTCACCCGAGAAGATTGGGCCCTCGATGGGATAGTTGGTCACGGTGAGCGACGTGACCTCGTCACCATCCAGAGACGCGACCACCTGGTTGGCGCCCAGGGAGAGCCCGGTGACGCGGGCCATCAGCGCATGCTGTGGGCGGCCAAGCCGGTCAGTCGGGGCCAACGGCCCGACGGCGGTCGCTTCCTGCCCATTCAATGAGACCGCGACCCGGTCGAGTTCGATGCCGGACGCCAGGTCGACGCGAACCAACACGTCCCCCCCGCTCACATAGTCAGGCGGAGTCGGCACGGTGGAGATTCGGACTTCGCCCTCCGACACTCCTGACGATCCCCCACAAGCCAGCGGCGCGAGCAGCAGACCACAAGCGAGGATTGGCTTGAGGAACCGTACGCCGAGCACGTGAGAAACGCTCATGAGCCGTACCTCCAAGGGATACGCTTTGGGCAAACCGAACCGTGACCTATACCGGGGCGTCTGACGACCCGTCAAGACGGGCCCGCCGGACTCATTCGATCGTCGCGCGGATGATGTAGTCCAACTCCGGGAACTGGCTTTCCAGGTACTCGTTGCCGCGGCCCTGGATTTGCCCCTGATCCGGTGCTTCACCGTATCCGCCGTGCAAGGCATCGACGACTTCCATCCCTTCCACGATCTCACCGAACGGCGCGAAGCCCATCCCGTCCAGGTTCGTGTTGTTGCCGAAGTTGATGAAGGCCTGTGTTGTTCGCGAGTTTGGCTGGCTCGTCATCGCGAACGTGACTCTGCCCCGCGTGTTGCTCTCGACGACCGGGTCGTCCGGAAGGGTCGCGGCCCGCCACTGCGCGGTTACCAGCGGCTCGGCGTGCATGCCGAACTGGGCCATGAAGCCGGAGATCACACGGAAGAACCGTACGTCGTCGTAGTACCCGTTGGCGACGAGGTTGTAGAAACGGTCGGCGCCGTTCGGCGCCCAGTCGCGGTGCACCTCGACGACGAAGTCCCCTTCGCTCGTCTCGAAGTGCGCACGATACATGTCAGGTGCGCGCTCATTGAACTCGGGCGCAGCTGGATACAGAAGCGGGTTGTCCGGCATGGACTCGCCCTCACTGCCGCCGTCACTACCGCACCCCGTCGCGAACACGCCGAGAAGGAGTACTGCCGCGGCCCTCGTACCTTTGGTCGTCTGGATCATGGTCTTGTAGTCAATCACCTGGCTGGAGTCGTCGTAGACGATGGGGAGGATGCCCGTCGCGGTCCAGACACGGGAACACTGGAACGAAGCGGGACCCGCAGGGGTGGGAACCGTCGCAGTGCCGCTAGGGCACGACTAGGCACGAAATACAGGAGACGAAATCTATGCGCAACAGATTCAGGCTATTGAGCGGCGTACTCGTGGCAGCCGCCTTGTTGGCGGTGCAGGCTCAGTCCGTCGAGGCCCAGGTGAACATGACCGGCACGTGGGCATTGGAGGTGGACGTCGACGGCGCCATCTCAAACCCCGAGCTGGAGCTCGAGCAGAGTGGCATGGAGCTCACAGGGCACTACACGTCGGCGCAGCTCGGCGAGGCGGACGTGACCGGCACCATCGAAGGAAATTCCGTCACAGTCATCTTCGAGGCGAACCTCCAGGGCCAAGCACTCCCCGGAGAGTACAAGGGCACCGTCGATGCCAACGGAGTGTGGTCGGGCACGTTCGACCTGGCCGGATTGGCCGGCGGCACCTTCACCGCTAAGAAGGCGAGTCAGTAACCACGAAAAAGAAGAGGCGCCGGACGAATCGTCCGGCGCCTCGGTACTACAGACGGAAGCGTCAGCCCTGCGGGATCATCAAGTGGGCTTCGCTCGTCCCGCCTGCCATGACCCAAATACCGCCGGAGCGGCCGTTGTCCGGGAAGCCAAGTGATGCCCCCGTGGCGTTCGGCACGGCAAACGTCGTGTGGGTCCCGGCGCTCGCCTGGTTCTCACCATTCATCGAGATCCAAACGGATCCGAACTCGGGCATCACGCGGGTGCCGTTCGCTTCGGCCGCCGAGACCAGTGCGCTGTTTGCGTCCCTGTCACCCGCGGCCTGCATGGCGAACTGACGGTTCTGGGTCAGTCGCGGCAGGTTTCCCGTGTTCGTGCACTGGACCGCGAAAGCCGCTCGGCCGGGCTCGCCGGAACGATCGTAGCAGACGAAGGCGTTCGTGCCCTCCTTCAGTGTGGTATAGCTGCCGTCGGCGTTCCAGCGGATGACCGCTGCACCTCCGGCCTGACGGGCACCTAAGGGCGCGAGGGCGCGCTGCACCATCTGGTCGGTGGACTGGGCCTCTGCGCCGGCCGAAACAACGAGCAGGCCGATCACGGCGAGTACGATGCGCTTCATGTTACCTCCGGATAAACGGGGTCCTTCACAGGACAGATCTGGATCCTACGACGGGGCCGCGACGCTGTCGAGCGGCCTCACCGGTCAGTTGTTGCTGGCGCCGGCGGCGATCCAGGACCGGATGAGAGCGACCTCCTCGGCAGACATGGCGTCCGCTTCCTGCGGCATCTCACCAGCCGCAATCATATCAAGCAGTAAGCTCTCGTCCGGGTTCCCAGCCTCGATGACCGTTCCGTACTCGGATCCCTTCATCACGGCGTCGTACGTGTGCAGGGCGAGGCCCGCCTCCTGTGTCTCGTCGCCGTGACAGCTCGTGCACTGGGCGGCGAAGAGGGGGGCGACTTGGCTGGCATAGCTAACCGGGCCTACCGCGCGAGCCTCATCGACAGGCTGCTCGGGTGCACCGAAGACCGCAAAGCCCAATCCGAGCGGCAGAATCGCCACAGAGAGGAGCGGAACGCGTGTCCCTCGAAACATCTGTATACCTCCGACGATGAGTAGATCACTGCTGGGTCGGCCACCCTAATGCCGATACTGCGCTACTACAAGGGACATGCCAGCCCGGTTCCACCCCCCTCGAACGGGGATTCCGCGCGTCCAGCCTTGCGTCCCGGTGCTTCGTGAGGTCCTCTTTCTCCTTACGCCTGTCACCAACCGTGGACATCTTGAGCGCCCTGGAGGCTACACAATGCGTCGCTACGCCCTAATGCTGGCCCTGTTCGCCGTCGCGTGTGCTCCGACCGACGATCAAGGTGCCGCTGCCTCGGGACCTCGAGTCGCGATGGCGCCGACCGCCCCGGGGGAGCTGCCCCCGGCCATCATCGGCCAGGGCGGAGCACTCCATGGCATGGACCTGCCCTACGATCCGGCGGATCCGGCATCCGTGGGCTACCTGGCCGTGCCGGAGGGAGAGGGCCCGTTTCCGGCACTCATCATCATCCACCAGTGGAACGGCCTCGTCGATCGCGTGCGCGAAGTCGCCGATGATTTCGCGGCGGAGGGCTACGTGACCCTCGCTGCCGACCTCTATTCAGGCCGTGTCGGCTCGAACCCCGAAGAGAACATGGCGCTGGTGCAGGAGACCCAGGGTTCGATGAGCAAGGTCATTGCCAACCTCAACGCAGCGACGGCGTACCTGAAGTCCCGCCCCGACGTCAGCGGACGAGTCGGGGCCATGGGGTGGTGCTTCGGGGGTGGAATCGCGCTCTCGTTCGGCTTGGACGGAGTCGACCATGACGCGACAGCGATCTTCTATGGAGCACTCGTGGACGACCCCACGGTGCTCGCCACGATGGACCACGAGGTCTACGGCACCTTCGCCCGCCTCGATACCGGTCCTTCGCCCGCCCAGGTCACCGCGTTCGAGGCTGCGCTGCGCACCGCAGGCATAGCGAACGATCTGCATATCTACGACGACGTCGGTCACGGCTTCTGGCTGAGCATCGACGCCGATCCGGAGGTGCGAACGCCGGCCGGACTGGACGCTTGGCAGCGCCTGAAGGCCTACCTCGATCGCACGCTGGGCGACTGAGGGGTCAGCCGCCGCGCAATCGCTTGCGCTTTTCCCGGCGCTCCTGTCGGCGGCGGCGGCGGGCGTCACTTGCGGTCTCCCCGGGGTGTCGCACCTTGATCTCGACGCCACCCATCAACGCCACGCCGGTGATACGTAACACGGGGGCGCCGGGCTGGGGGTGGGCTCCGTCGCCAGCGTGCTCGAAGCCACCCAGGATCCCGATCCCGTGGCTTTCCACGCTGAGCCCCGGCGGCACGATCACCTCCACGCCCCCCATGGCGCTGAAGACCTTCACCTCGGTGAGACCCGGCGGAAGCGCAGCCTCACGGAAGTCGAGCTCCACGCCGCCCATTATCGCGACCGTGTAGTTCACTCTGGCCGGACTCCACGGGCCCTTTCGGCGCGATCCGCCGAGCACGGCGATGGCGTAACCCGTCTGCTTCGCGTGCTCGCTCGGCGCTACTTGGTACTGGCCTCCCGGTACCGGCTTCGGATGCTCGCCGGCGACTACGGGTAGGTCCCCGGACGGCAGATCGAGAAGCAGCTTACGAAGCTCTGCGACCGATGTGGCCCGGTGTGCTATGTCGACACGGGCCTCGAAGTCTTCGACGGTGATGGCATCGTTCGCGAAGTGTTCACACAGGGCATCGATCGTGACCTGCTTGATCTGGTCTGTGGGGACTCCCCCGTCCGTCGTCATCGCCTCGAAGCTCCTTGCCGATCCAATAGCCTCACCACCGCATAATAGCCGTCACTCGCCCGTACGGCTCCCTGGGGCTGTCTCATTCTAGTGCCCTCAAACGTTGACGATGTGTCCTGTTCATTCGACTCCGTTGTTGCGGGACCACATCACCTCGATGCGGGTATCCCTGCGCGAAACCGCGTAACGGCGCGAGATTTCAAGGACTTTTGTTCCACGAAGACTCCTCGGTTGCACTGGCGTGATTCCTGCACGCTGAGACGGCCAAGTGGTCCTTCACCAGAGGGAGTGGCATGAAGAAGTTCGCGTTCGGTCTGCTCAGTGCAGCAGCTCTTGCTACGACCTTCCTCCTGGTGCGTCAACAAAAGGAAGGGGTGCCGAGGGGACCGAGTGTCGCCTCGGGCGAGACTCAACCCACGCACCTATCCGTTGACCGCATCCGGGAGCTAGGCCTATAGCCTCAGCAACGTCCGAGTAGGCAAAAGAAAAAGTGCGGCGGAGAGAGCCTCGGGCTCCTCCGCCGCACTTTCTTTCGTATCGATCTGGTCCCCGACGGTTACTCGAAGTGGACCTTGTTCTTCTCGAGGTACGAGGTCCACTCCGGCGGAATATCGGTGTCCGGGAAGATTGCCTGAACCGGACACTCCGGCTCGCAGGCACCGCAGTCGATGCACTCATCCGGCTGGATATAAAACTGATCTTTGCCCTCGTAGATGCAGTCCACGGGGCACACCTCGACACAACTTCCGTCTTTGGTGTCGATGCACGGCTCTGCGATGATGTACGTCATAGCTAGCGTCCTATTTTATTCTCGCCGCTGACGGGCCAGTGCCTCACACGAGGACTGGCCGCGGGGCGCCCGCGCGAGCGGTCTCAACCTGTCAGATCCGGGGAGGAGCCGCAAGCGGTCTAGATGGGCCCCCCGGGACCCTTCTTCCACTCGACGTCGCCTGCTCCGGCGCGGTGATTTTCGCCCCGCGCCAACACGAATAGTAGGTCCGACAGCCGATTGAGATACGCGAGCACCACCCCATCGATATCCTCGGAGTCGGCCAGTCGCACCACCGTCCGCTCCGCACGGCGGCACACGGTCCTGGCGAGGTGAAGCGCTGATGCCGCCGGGGCGCCCCCGGGCAGGATGAAGACTGTAAGAGCGGGAAGCGGGGCTTCCGCCTCGTCGATCCATCGCTCCAGCTCACTGATGCGTCCCGCCGGTACACCGGGCGTTTCGGGCTTCTTCCTTCCGGGCTCGGGTGTCCCCGTGGCGAGCTCCGACCCGACGGCAAACAGGTCATGCTGGATCGACTCCAGGCGCTCACGCACCGTGGCGTCGGCAACCTCGTTGATCGCGCACCCGAGCGACGCGTTCAACTCGTCTACGTCTCCCATGGCCTCGACACGGAGGTGCCCCTTCCCCACTCGACCACCCCCGAACAGCGCAGTCTCACCCCCGTCCCCACCGCGCGTGTAGATCTTCATGGGCGGAGTTTCGTAAGGCGCCTGATCTGCTGGGCCTTCTCGAGGAGCGAGGTGGTCTTGTCTGGTTGTTCCGGCGTGAGGAGATCGCGAATGTCGAGCAGGACCTCGAGGTGGAGCTGGTCGCGCTGGTACTCCAGGTCCAAGCGCGCCATCGCCGGGGCGTCGTCGACTTCCTCGGCGGCGCTGAACGCGCCGCGGTATACGTTCTC
>JAOTVA010000242.1 GCA_029863645.1 Gemmatimonadota bacterium | reverse complement strand
CCCGGAGACCGCGTCACGATTCGAGCGAAGAAGGTCTTCTTCAGACGAGGGAAGATCCGCTCAGAGGCCGAAATGACCCTCGACGACGGAACCGTCGTCATATCAGGAATCATCTCCGGAATTGGAGTCCCTAAGACGTGAGCCGACGTGTTGTCATCACAGGCCTGGGAGTCGTGGCCCCCAACGGGGTCGGGCTCGAGGCGTACGAGCAGGCACTTCGTGGAGGGGTCTCCGGGATTCGGCATATCCCACTGCTCGACGAGCTGAATTTCGGTTGTAGAGTGGCCGGCGTCCCCGAAGGCGTTGACGCCATCGCGGAGGAGAGGTTCGACGAGGGCGAGCTGAAGGCGATGAACTCGAATCACCGTTTCGGGTGCATCTCCGCATTGGACGCCTGGGCCGACGCCGGCTTCGAGCGGCCCGCTCACGAAGATGACCATGTGTTCTGGGAAGCCGGAGCCGTGATCGGCACTGGGATCGGCGGGCTGGACACCGCCGGCGAGAAGCTGATTCCCCTGACCGATGCCGGCAAGGTACGGCGACTGGGCAGCACGGTCGTCGAGCAGATCATGGGAAGCGGGGTCTCCGCCCGCGTCTCGGGCTTGCTGGCCCTCGGCAATCAGGTCACCTCCAACTCCAGTGCCTGCAGCACCGGAGCCGAGGCCGTCGTCGAGGGCTACCGGCGCATCCAGGATGGTCTCGCGGAGCGGATGCTGTGCGGAGGCAGCGAGGGTTCGAGCCACTATATCTGGGCAGGCTTCGACTCGATGCGGGTGCTCTGTCGCGACTTCAATGACCAACCCGAGCGTGCTTCACGCCCCATGAGTGCTACGGCGGGTGGGTTCGTACCCGGGAGTGGAGCCGGCATCCTGCATCTCGAGAGCCTCGAGAGCGCCGAAGCGCGTGGCGCCCGTATCTATGCGGAGGTGCTCGGGGGCGCACTCAATTGTGGTGGCCATAGGGGAGGAGGGAGCATGACCGCCCCGAATCCGGAGAGCGTTCGGCGGTGCATTCGGCAGGCGGTCGAAGCAGCCGGCATCAGCCCAGACGAGATCGACGCCATCAATGGGCACCTCACCGCAACCGGCGCCGATGCAGGCGAAGTGGCCTCCTGGGCCGCGGCGCTGGGGAGAACGCCGGAGAACTTCCCCGCGATCACCTCGACCAAGTCCATGATCGGCCACGGGCTGGGGGCGGCGGGCGCGATGGAATGCGTCGCCTGCGTCCTCATGCTGCAGGGAGGGTTCGTGCACCCCTCGATCAACAGCGAGGACGTGCACCCCGACATCGAGGCCTTCAGCGCCTCGATCCCACAGCAGGCGCTCGAGATGCCCCAACTCCGCACGCTCATCAAGGCTGGATTCGGTTTCGGCGATGTGAACGTTTGCGTAGTTTTCCGCAAATGGGACTCCTAGCTCAAGCGTCTAGGCGCGCTCCCGATCTGTTTAGCCAACCTACAACGGAGTTGCCCGCGCATGGAGCGGAGTGAGATTCGGGACAAAGTCGTCAAGATCATCGGGGCCTACGCCAAGGACAAAGAGGCGATGGGTTCGGTCACCGAAGAAACCAATATTCTCGAGGACCTCAAGGTGAACTCAGCCCGCTTGGTCGACGTCATTCTCGACTTCGAGGACGCGTTCGACATCGAGGTCGAGGATGAGGACGCCGACAGCGTCAACACGGTGGGGGACGCCGTTAACCTGGTCCAGGCCAAGGTAGGCTGACTTCGGCACAGGCCGGACCGCTGCTCCCTAAACGGACGCGGCTCGCCCTCGGCGTACAACGCGAAGTCGGGAGAATCCTTTCGGTCTTCTGGATTCCGGCTTCCGTGTTCATCCTCCGCGTCATCATGCGATACCGCATCCAGAACGTCGCGGAGGTGCGGAGGCGCTTTCGCGCGCTGGTCCGGCAGACCGATAGTCCAATCCTCATCTGTCCGAACCACCTCACCATGGCCGACTCGGCCATCCTGGCCTGGGCGCTCGGGGGTCCTTGGTGGCTGTTGCGGAACTATCGCTGGGTGCCCTGGAACGTGCCGGAGCTCAGCAACTTCGCCGGGGTGGGGCTCGACCGGGCCGCAGCCTGGATGGTCAAGTGCATCCCGATTGTACGAGGAGGCCCTCGCGAGGACCTCTCCCACTCCCTCGCGAAAATCGAGCACGTCCTATCCCGTGGTGAGACGGCGCTCATCTTCGCGGAAGGGGCCCGCAGCCGCACGGGTCGGATCCAATTGGAGTCGATCGCCCACGGAGTCGGTCGGATCGTATCAGCCCTCCCCGACTGCCACGTGCTGTGTGCCTATCTCCGCGGGGACCGGCAGGAGACGTGGTCGACCATCCCTGCGCGCGGTGACTCGTTCTACGTCGATTTCGAGCTCTTTCGCCCCGACTCCCAGCATACCGGCATGCGACGTTCTCGGGACTTCGCGCATCAGGTGGCCGACCGGCTGGTGCGGCTCGAGGAGAAGTACTTCGCCGGCAGGCAATGACGTCGTAGAGCCGTGGCTCATCCAGCGGGAGACTAGCGGCCTAGGGACCCCGGTCGGATATTGTCGTCACCGCAGCTTGCTCGTTGCGCGGAGTCGATCGGGTGTCGCGAGTGTGCCACTTTCTGCAAGGGGACGGACCATGCGCATGCGCTGCGCGGCTTCGCTTTTGGGACAATCTGTCGCGATCATGACGGTCGTCGCGGTCCTCGGCCCGACGATCGCGCAGGGCCAGGCAACCCCGCGTCAATCCAGGTGGGATCCCCACTACGAGCCTCCACGGACGGCGGCCGGATACCCGGACCTGCAGGGAAACTGGACGAACGTCACCCTCACTCCTTTCCAGCGCGCCGAGGGCCAGGAACCCCTGTACTCCTGGGATGAGGTGGACCAACTGGAAGGGCGAGCGGTTTCTCTTGAAGAGCAGGCGAGCCGGCCCAGCGACCCGGATCGGGGGCTGCCCCCGATCGCGCCAACCGATCAGCGCGGGGGCGCAGGCGGTGGTACCGGCGGCTACAACTCCGTCTACATCGACCGCGGCACGAACGTCGCGATCGTCGACGGTGAGCCACGGACCTCGCTCGTCACGAATCCACCCAGCGGTCGGGTCCCCTCCCTGACCCCTGAAGGTCGGCGTCGTCTAGCCGCGACGCGCCAGGCCCGGGCCGGCTTCGCGGAGTACGA
>JAOTVA010000241.1 GCA_029863645.1 Gemmatimonadota bacterium | reverse complement strand
CGAAAGCCGTCGCCGAGCCGCGAGGCGACGAGCCGGTCCACGTCAGGCATCACGAAACAGGTGCAGTTCTCGATCGCGTTCCCGTCGCGGTCGACACACCGGCAATCATCGTTGTCCGCCTGCGCCGAGGCACCCGACACGTGCGTCACCAGCAAAAGCGCCGCCACCGTGGCGCACCACCCCATGTTCCTCCACCGCTCCGTCTTCATCGCCACTCTCCGTGGGTTGAGTCACTCGAATTCAACCCATGGGACGCTTGAGCCGTGGTGCGGGGTTGCCGACGCCTACAGCGGGATGTTGCCGTGCTTACGCGTCGGGTTCCGGTCACGCTTGTCGCGGAGCATGTCGAGCGCGGAGATGAGGCGGGGCCGGGTTTGGCGGGGGTCGATCACGTCGTCCACATACCCGCGGGCCGCCGCGATGTAGGGGTTCGCGAACTTCGCGCGATACTCGGCAATGCGCTCGTCGGTCGCCGCCTTGGGATCGTCGGACGCGGCGATCTCCTTACGGAACAGGATCTCCACGGCACCCTTCGGTCCCATCACCGCGATCTCGGCCTGGGGCCAGGCGAGGTTCACGTCGCCGCGGATGTGCTTCGAGTTCATCACATCGTAGGCCCCGCCGTACGCCTTTCGGGTGATCACGGTCACCTTGGGCACGGTAGCCTCGGCAAACGCATAGAGGAGCTTTGCGCCGTGCCGAATGATGCCGCCGTGTTCCTGAGCCACGCCGGGAAGGAAGCCGGGCACATCTTCGAAGACCACGAGCGGGATGTTGAACGCGTCGCAGAAGCGGACGAAGCGCGCACCCTTGTCCGAGGAATCGATATCGAGGACCCCGGCGAGAACGGCAGGCTGATTCGCCACGACGCCGATGGAATGTCCTCCGAGGTGTGCGAACCCCACAATCAGATTCGCCGCGAACTGAGCGTGCACTTCATAGAAATCCCCTTCGTCCACGACGTGCCGAATCACATCGTGCATATCGTAGGGATGATTGGGGTTATCCGGAATGATCTCCAGTAATACTTCATCCTGGCGATCATGTGGATCGGCGTTGCCCCCGACCGGCGGAATGGCCCGATTGTTCTGCGGGATATAGCGAAAGAGCTCCCGCACCGAAGCGAGACAATCCGGCTCCGAGTCGCTCGCGAAATGGGCGACACCGGACTTCGACGCATGGACATCGGCACCACCGAGGCCCTCCATGTCGATGTCCTCATGGGTCACCGTCTTCACCACGTCCGGGCCGGTCACGAACATGTAGCTGGTGCCCCGCACCATGTAGACGAAGTCGGTAATGGCCGGCGAGTATACCGCTCCCCCCGCGCACGGCCCCAGCACGACGCTGATCTGCGGGATGACCCCGGAAGCCAGGGTGTTTCGTAGGAAGATGTCGGCGTAGCCGCCAAGGCTCACGACGCCCTCCTGGATGCGGGCACCGCCCGAGTCGTTCAGGCCGATGAGCGGCGCCCCGTTCTTGAGGGCCATCTCCTGGAGCTTCACGATCTTCTCGGCATGCGCCTCGGACAACGAGCCGCCAAACACCGTGAAGTCCTGGCTGAACACATAGACGAGCCGGCCGTGAATGGTACCGTACCCCGTGACCACTCCGTCGCCGAGAAATTTCTGGTCCCCCAAGCCGAAATCGGTGGACCGGTGCGTGACGAACCGATCGAACTCGACCAGCGAGCCGTCGTCCAAAAGCAGGTCCAGGCGCTCGCGGGCCGAGAGCTTCCCACGGGCGTGCTGCGCCTCGAGCCTGTCGGCGCCTCCCCCTAGCTCAGCCTGGCGACGGAGTTCCTCGAGCCGGGCGAGCTCGTCCTGGATGGACATTAGAAGATGGGGACGGGATCGAGCGCCCGGTTGTTGATTCGAACGACCTCGGTGCTGCGCACCACCCGATCGTCAATGACCGAGAAGGTCCCGGTGGCGCCTTCGATGTCCCTCAGGTTGCGAAACGCCTCCCGCACCTGGCCGGGCCCGACGCGACCGGGCCGCAGGGCCTCCAAGAGGAGCAAGGCGGCGTCGTAGCCCAATGCCGCGGTGGGGCTGACCAGCGTGCGCTGGAAGTACTCCTCGTACGCTACTCTGAAACGCTCCAGTCCCGGAGAGGACGGCCCCACCCCGAGGGGGGCTGTGGCCACCACCCCGTTGAGGTACCGCGGCTCGACCGCCTCCAGCACTCCCGGGTCCGTCCACGCGGAGGTCCCGACCAACTCGATCGCGAGCGTGTCGAGGGCGAAGTGCGCGAGCTGAGGCGCCAAGAACGCAATGTCCTCACGCGGAATCGGCAGGAAGATGCCAACGGGCTCGAGCATCTCAACGCGCAGCGTGTCCTCTTCACGAAGCCCGAGCGCGGCGATCTCCGCCTGCCTCAGGACGTTGCTGGCGCCCATGATCTGCGTTTCGAAGAAGGTCTCGCCGGGCTCGTAGTAGAAGCGCTCAACCACTGGAATCCCGAAGCGCATGGCCTCCGCCTCGAAGGCGTCCGCCTCTTCCATGGCCGTGGCGCTCGATGGCAAGATGACGGCCACGCGCTGGTAGGCCCTGGTTACGGCGTACCGGGCGAGCTCCACGGCCGCGAGCGGGTCGGGACCTTCCAGCGAATAGACGCCGTCGCCAGCGCTTGCGGCGCTGCGGGCCGTGGGAGAGATGAGAGGCAAGCCGTTGGAGCGTGCCTGTCCCGCGGCGAGGAGCGCCTCGTCCTCGAGGAAGCCGAGCGCTGCGACGACCCCCTCGATCTCGAGCTCACTCGCGACGAGCGCGCTCAGCGCGGGGTTCGCTTCGTCGTCCCGCCCAATCACGGCAATCTGGTACTCCTCGGGCAGCACAGTCGCCACGGCCACCTCGACGCCCTCGGCGATCTGGCGCGCGAACTCAGCCAACCCAGGGGGACCTCCCTGTGGCAGCACCATCGCGATGGACATGTCGGTCACCCGTGCGAGGCCCGGCGGGAGCTCCCCTCTCAGCACGCCCTCCGCGATGGTCCGCTCAGGGTCGTTCGCGCCTCCCTGAAGGGCCATGCGGGCCAGCTCGCTGGCCCGCTCCGCCTCGCCACGGTTCAGAAAGTTGACCGCCAAGAGGACCTGTGGGATCGGTGCGAGGGGACCGTCACTGGGCGCGGTCGCCAACACCGACTCTAGTACTGCGCCGTCCAAGGCCTCTGCCGCGGCCCGG
>JAOTVA010000240.1 GCA_029863645.1 Gemmatimonadota bacterium | reverse complement strand
CAGTTCGCGCGGGGGGCGCGCGGCGCAGTCGGCGCCGGAGTCTCGCTCATGCTCGAGCACGAGCGGCTGGACCTGCCTGACTCGGCCACGCACGACGACCGCACGCGGACCGTGCGGAACAGTACGTTCCTGACGCTCCGGTTGGTGGCCGGGGACAACCTCGTGATCAGCTCCACCGCGTACCTCCAGCCGGCGTTGAACGACGTCTTCGGGGACATGAGGGTGCTGGAGAACCTGCGCGTGGCGGCGTCGCTTTCCGATCGCCTCGCCCTGACGGTGACCTTCGATCTCCGCTACGACAGCGGCCCGCCCGACGGCATCGCAGCCCTGGACACACGCCTGAAGACCGGGGTGCGCTTCACCTACTAGTGCGTGAGCGCGTACACGATGTAGTTGACCCCCATCTTGAACGCGTCGTTCGTGGGATCGACCGGATACCAACCCTCCGCCGCCCACTCCCACAGATCGCCGATGTCAGCCTGCGCGTTGGCGATGGACAGCATTCGTTTGCTCTTGTCGTTGTCCTCGAAGAGCCCCCAGAACTCGGGCGTCCCGTTCTTGTTCGGCCCCTGTAAGTAAATCGCCTGGGCCTCGAGTCGGTAGAACGTGTCCCAGATCTCCTCCGTGCCGTCTAGCCGTATGTAACTCAGCTCTGGAAACACGACGTTCATCTGCCGGTGCAGGTTGGCCATTTCGTAGCCGAAGAAGTCGTCGAAGATGACGAAGCCCCCCTTGAGCAGATACTCTCTGAGCCCGCGGGCCTCGCTCTCCGTGGCGCGCCACTCGTCGGGCTCGGAAACGTAGGCGAACGGAAACTGCATCAGGCGCGGATCGTCGAAGGTGAGCACGTTTCCACCCATGAGACGCTCACGTGCATCGACGAGCGTCAGCTCCCGCATGATTGTCGACAGGTTGATGTCGGCTGCGGGATAGTCGTGGGACCACCCACCGCCACCGCGGAACCCCCCATAGCCTGAAGCCGTCTGCACGCGCACGAAGGTCCAGGCTCCATCGTAGGGATAGTAGGCGCAGCATCCCTGGGCCGCAGGAGCAGGGGGATCCCGGAGCGCGATGCCACCGGTGACTGCGATGGTGACCGCTGATACGGCTCCCACGGCAGCACGGATCAGCATGGCACGCGCTCGGTGGCACACGCCGCGATGCCTTCGTCGACCCCGAGGAACGGCCGCTCATACCCGGCTGCACGCAGCTTCCTCATGTCCGCGCGTGTGTACGCTTGGTAGCGATCGCGAAGCTCGGCCGGCATGTCGACCCACTCGACCCGGGGCTCGAGGCCCTCGCTGCGCCACGTCGCCGAAACCACGTGCTCGAACGTCGCGGCGTGGCCCGTGCCGACGTTGAACAGGCCCGCGACGTCAGCCTCGAGGAGCCACAGGGTGACTTCGACCACATCGCCTACCCACACGAAGTCACGGCACTGACGACCCCATCGGAACAACCTGGTGGGACGGCCGGCTTCGATGTCCCAGTGGGTCTTCGTGACCATAGAGGCCATTGCTCCTTTGTGGCTTTCTCCCGGCCCGTACACGTTGAAGTAACGGCACCCGGCCCAGGTTGGAGGGCCCGAGTCTTGGAGCAGCGCCCATTCGTCGAATGCGTGCTTACTCCGTGCGTAGCCGTTCAGGGGCTCGCAAAGGCCATCCTCTTCAAAGCCACTCATTCCCATCCCATACACCGCCGCAGACGACGCGTAGACCAGAGGAACGTCTTCGCGCGCACACCAGCGCCAGATATGCTGCGGTAACTGGACGTTTACACGCGTAAGCAGGTCTTCGTCGTCCTCGAGTGTCGATGAGATCGCGCCGAGGTGTACGACCCGCTGGACTTCACCATCGCTCACGGCTTCGTCGAACGAGCGGGGCTCGGGCGCCCGCGGGTCCACCCCGACCACCGTGTCGCCCCTCCCCCGAAGCGCCGCGACGACGTTGGAGCCGATGAAGCCGGCAGAGCCGGTGACCACAATCTTCATGTGAGCGGTAGGCATTGCCCGGTCATTCTCACCCTTCCTGCCGACGGACGGTCCGCCCAACGATCATGGTGATGTTGTCCGTCCCTCCATCGTCCAGCGCTTCGTAGAGCAAAGTCTCCGCGAGCTGACGCGCACCAGTCATCTCGACGATGAGCTCCTCGATCCTGGCGTCTGAAACGTGCTTTGTCAGTCCGTCGCTACAGAAGAGGAGGACGGCTCCCCAGTCGCGCTCGATCCGCGTCACGACTGGTGTGGTCTCCTTCCCCCCAATCGAGCTGGAGAGCACGTTGGCCCACCGACTCGCTTCCGCTTGGGTCTGCGACAGGGTCCCTTGGTCGATCAACTCCTGGGCCCACGTCTGGTCGCGCGTGATCTGCGTGAGCTCGCCTCGCTGATAGATGTAGGCGCGCGTATCCCCTACTTGGAGAATGTAGGCATGCGGCCAAAGTCCCAAGAAAAGGGTGAGCGCGGTCGAGAAGCTCCCCTTGTCCGGCTCCTCTTCGGCCCGCGTCAACAGGCTCTCGTGACAGCTCAGGGCCGCCTCCTGAAGCAACCGCGAGAACACATCGGGATCGGTCCCTTCCGCGACCTCGGCATGGTGGAAGCTCCGGCAGACTTCACGGACCAGCGCGTCCACCGCGATCCGGGCGGCGTGCTCCCCGCCGTACGAGCTGCCAACGCCGTCAGCCACCACCCCAAGCGACGCTGACCGCTCGAGATACGCGACATCCTCGGGTTCGAAGTCCAAGCTGGTGTTGATCACCCGAACGCCACTCGTCAGCCCACCGGCGAAGAAGTGGTCTTGATTCGTGTCGCGGACCTTGCCGGGATGCGTGAGACCCCAGGCATCGATCTCCCCGAACTGTGGCTTTCGCTTCTCTTTCACTTCGCTTCCCCGCTGACCTGAGGGGCGGCCAGGGCCCGCCGTTCGCCTGGCCCCCGCACCCGACGCAACCTAGACCCGCTGCGCGGTTGGCGGCTAGCCTAGATCCCGCCCGGACATGGCTACGGCCGCCGGCCCGTCGGGGATTGCCCGTGCGGGCTTCCACGAGCACTGTCAGGGGCACTCACGACGACCCGCCCCGCCCGACGGACTGCTGGATTGGCCAACCTGAACGACCAAGGCGAAGAGGGCATCTCCCTCTTCCCGATGTTCAACATCCTCGCCTGCACCCTCGGCGTCATGGTGT
>JAOTVA010000239.1 GCA_029863645.1 Gemmatimonadota bacterium | reverse complement strand
GGAGGTATGGCAGGCGGCTTGGTCGGTGCAGCGTTTCGCACGGACGTGTGGGAACCGTTTGAGGTCGGAAACTCCAACTGGGCGATCCAGCCGACGGTGAGTGCGGTGGGCGTGGGATTGCGTGTCGACTTCGGACGGAAATAGTGGTGCTCCAGGGTCCGGGTGACGGGCCGTCTAACAAGCGATTGCTACTGACGCGGAGTAGCTGGTCGGTACGCGCTACGCGCTTGTCACCAGAGTCCCCGCGCAGCAGAATCGCAGTCCGTTAGAAAGCCAGGAAGCGCCCTTGAGTCCAATGAGGATCGTCGCGGCGGCGACCATTTTACTGGCAGGCTGTGCCGGGGTCCAACGGTCCAACCACCTGCCTGCACTGTCGACTGAGGACATCGCGGAAATCGGGGTCGTCCTTCTAGTGACAGCCCTTGAGCACTACGGAACCCCGGGAGCAGACTCAACCCGGATCTGGCTCGAGATCGTAGAAAGGGGAGCGTCTGAAGCCTCCGCGCCGCCCGGGACCATGCTCGCTGCCCTGACGGCGTCCTACCCGGGTGTTCGCGGCCTTGAGAGGACCGACTATGCATACCTCTGTCCGCCTGGAGTCCATGTCCTAATGCCTGGGCAGGGCTGTCCGATCCGCGACGGGGGGATCATCGTGACGCTTGGGGTCATGGAGCCGCAGGCCGACGGGACCGTCTCCACCACCGTGGGGGTGACCCAGACGGACACGCAGAGCGGAGCCACGTGGAACGAAGGCTTCGAGGTCATACTGAACCGAAACGAAGCCACGGGATGGGTGGCCTCCCGAACCGGACTCTCGTGGATCTCATAGCTCGACTGGTGGGTTCGCCAGTGATTCTGCCCAGAGGGTTGGCTTTCTAACAAGCGATTGCTACTGACGCCGAAGAAGGGGTAGGTACGCGCTTCGCGCTTGTGTGCGTGCGGGCGGCGCAGCAGAATCGCGAGACGTTAGAGCGCGGTGAAAAGGGGGTAGCCGTATTTCAATCGTGGAGCGGGACAAGTGGCAGAGGACTGCGCTTGAGGTTGTGGTCATCGTGGGCTCCATCTTGCTCGCCTTTGGCATTGACGCGATGTGGAGCGAGAGACAGGACAGGGCTGAGGAGCGCGCTGCGATCGCCCAACTCACTGCTGACATGCACGTCAATGCTGCGCGACTGGATACGGCAAGGGCCCGGCACGAGGACGCGTTGGCGGCCGCGAACGAGATCTTGGCACAAAGCGGACTGCGGGGGGAAGCTGAAGGGGTCCTCACCATGCAGCAGCTCGTGGGCCGGCTGTTGACCACGTGGACCTACGAACCCGCCATGGGTGGGGTCAACTCCGTGCTCGGCTCGGGACGCCTCGATGTCCTCCGCTCCGAAGCCCTTCGAGTATCGCTAGCAGGTTTTCCGGACAGGGTCGAAAACCTGACCGAGGATGAGATCTATCAGCGGGAATTCGTCCGGGACCAACTCGTTCCACTGTTGGTTGACGCGGCATCGGTGCCCGGCGTGACTCCGCCCGCAGCCTTCGACCGGCTACTCCTCGACACTCGCTTTCTGCACACGGTGGCCTGGAGAAGGCTTGGACTAAGGGTCGTTCTGGAAGACATGGAACCGGTTGAGCAGACCCTTCAAGAGCTCCTCGCTCTGCTCGAGGGACAATAGGCAGCGGGCCCGCGTTCTAACATGGAATTGCTGCTGTCCGCGTAGGCTGTGAGGTCCGGAGCACTCGCCTTGCAGGTCGCGCGCCGGGTCGGCATCGTGCTGCGGCAGCAGAATTCCGAGCCGCTAGAACGCGCCGGCGGAATACCGAAAGGTTGCTCCCGTAGCGCTGCCTGGCGAGACCCGCTGAACCGAAGGACAACACACTTGTCACGTCTACGAACCCGGGAGATAAGCCCAATCATGAGTACCGAAACCAAGAACGCTGAAGTCATCCGACGGGGGTACGCCGCCTTCAATGCAGCCGATTTGGAGGCGCTCGCTGAAATCTTCGACGAGCAAGCCTCTTGGCATACTCCGGGGCGAAGCCCCATCGCTGGCGACTACGAAGGGCGTAACGCTGTTTTCGGTCAGTTCGGTCGATACGGGGGCGAGACGGGGGGAACGTTCAGAGCGACGCTCAAGGACGTCTTCACCAGCGAGGATGGGCGCGTTATCGGCATGCATCACAACAGCGGTGAACGCGAGGGCAAGCAACTCGACGTGGACTGCTGCATCGTCTTCGAGCTAAGGGACGGGAGAATCGTGAGCGGTCGCGAGCATTTCTATGATCTTCACTCGTGGGACGAATTCTGGTCGTAGTCTCTCTGCGACAACCTGAGAGAGCTGGGACACGCGTTCTAACATGGAATTGCTGCTGTCCGCGTAGGCGCCGAGGGCACCTCTGGTAACGTCTGTGGTTTGCGAAGCGGGCGGGTGCGGCAGCAGAATTCCGAGACGTTAGAACGCGCTTCTTCCTGAGTGGCCATGAGTGAAAGCAAGGGTACGGCCCGACTCTTCTCCGAGGCCCTCGTCATCGTTGTGTCAATCCTTCTCGCATTCTGGATCGACGCGGCATGGGCAGGCCGTTTGGAGCGCGTAGAAGAGCGGGAGGCGATCGCGGCATTGCACGATGAGGCGGTCGCGAACGCCGACCGACTTGTGGCCACGCTTCGAAGCAATGAACGGACCCACGCTGCTACGTTGGCGTTCTTCGAGGCAGATCCGGAGGATCTGGCTGCAGTCTCAGTCGCCGACGCAGACCGGCTCCTTGTTGACCTAGCGATTCCTAACCGAGCAGCCCTTCAGAGTGGTGCACTTGATGGACTGACGACGTCGGGCCGGACTCAGATCATCAGGGATCCGAACCTTCTTCAACTCTTGGCCGACTGGCCGAGCGAAGCCGCGCGCATCGACCAGCGTTCTGATCTACTAGTCGAACGAGAGGGCCACATTCACGAGCTCCTCGGCCGCCACGCTGACGCACAGGCCTGGCTGATGGGATCTCGGTCGGCGGCTTCGCTGGATCTGCGTTCGCTTCGCGAGGACCCTGAACTCATGGCCGCCCTGGCCGCCATGCAACGTGAGCGCACGATCTATAGGGGTTTGTTGGAGCGGCTCCGGGGCGACTTGAACAATCTGGTCGACGCCCTCGCAGCAGCCCGTCAATAAATCGAGGCTGTGCGCGTTCTAACAAGTTGTT
>JAOTVA010000238.1 GCA_029863645.1 Gemmatimonadota bacterium | reverse complement strand
GCGCGAAGTTGCTGCGGCGCCTGAACACTGTTCTCGGTGAGGACCCCCGATTCGTGGAGGTGGGCGGCAGTGGCCGTGGGCCTCGCCGCTGGGCACTTCAAGGGCTGGAGGAGCACGACGAGTACACCGGCAGTCCCGAGGTCTTGCGGAGGGCAGCTTGGGAGGCGCAGGGCGTTGCCGTTGCGAGGTGGCGATCTTCCACCCGCACGTATGTGGCGGATCGCGAATCGATCGCCGTCTTCGCCCATGCCGTCCTCGCGGCTGCCTCAGGGCCGTTACATACTGACTTGTTCCTTGACGTTGCAGCTCATCGATTCGACTTGCGTGAGCCGCCGGTGTTGATCGATCTCGACGACGCGCCTCCATCCGAGCCAGGTACTGCCCAAGAGCTAGGCGAGACCGCCCTCGAAGCCGAGGCCGTGTGGTCCCAGCTGACGCTCCAGGAACGCGCCGCCCTTCCGTTCCTGGATGCAACGGTGCGGGAGGCTGCTGCAGCCCTTGGCGTAGGGAAGACCACAGCTGCAGAAGTGCTCCGGCGCCTCAAAGCCCTGCTTGCTGACACCGTGGGGTACGACGGGGCAATCATCGCTCGTCTCCAAGAACTAGCGATGGCACGGACACCGCCGGACAATCGGCCGTCTGTATAGACGGAGAGGACTGACATGCCTGAAGACACCCCAACTTCCCCATCACCGGATGAGCTGGCGCGGCTGTTGGCGAGCGCCGCGCAAGCCCGGGTTCCGCACGAGCTCGTCGAGCAGTTCGAGAGGCGCTGGCTTCCAGATCCGAATCGAGGTCAGGTTTGGCGTCTAGCTCACGCGAACCACACCACGCTCGCCATGATCTGGGCGCCAGGCCCGACAACGGTATCTGTCTTGCCAATCTCAGAGGATCCCGACTACCGCGATGCCCACACCGTCGTGTTTACAGAGACACCGCTTCATGCTCCCATCGGGGTATGGCCATCATTAGAAGTGTCGGTCCCAACTTGGTCGCTCGACCGCTGCATCGGCCAGATGGACGCTGATGCTGTAGCCGCATCGCGCCGCGCCTTCAGAGCACAAGAAGGGGAGACCCCCAACCCGCCGCCTGGAGACCGTCTGTGGTCCGATCTAGGCCGGTACCGCGAAGAGCTTGCGGACCGTTTTGAGCACTTCGTGGCGTTGACATGGGCGGACGAGCGCCCAACGGTGGAAGGTGCGACAACGCTAGACGAGCTTCTACGCAAACGAGGTCACGATCTTCGGTGGCTCGGGTCTCGCCTAGAGATCGCGGAGCCGGCAGTGGCCCTCCTCGCATGGCAGGGCAGAAGGCCCCTGAATGACCACGAGGCATCAAGGCTCGCATCGGAACTCGAAGTCGACGCAGACGACCTGCGCCGCTTGTCGCGCAACATCCCTGTCGAGCTGAGAGCCCAGACAAACCGCCCCCGCTTCAGGCCTCAGGTCCAGGCGTGGGCGTCACTGCAGCACTTGAGCGAATTCGACGCTCGAGAGCGGATCGAGGAGCGAATCCTGGCTGTAGCAGCGCGGTCGGTCGGCGATGAGAGCGAACGGTGGCAAGCGCTCCTTGAGCAGTTCCTCACAGAGGAACTCGCCAGTCCCTGACCTGGAAGACGGCACCGACAAACGTCATGTCAGCCATCCTCTACCGGAAAGCCAAAATCGAAGCACACAGCCTTGTCGGCGAGCTTGGCGACACGAGCGCGCTCGCCGCGAACCCGGAGGCGGCGCTCGTGAACCTCGGTATCCGAGTCGTGGATCGTGCCGTTACCGGAGGTGAATGTCCGATCGCTGCTACTTACGAGTCAGCCCCCTCACCAACCATCACGGTCGCTCCAACCATAAGCAGGGGCCGACGCCACTTCTCGTTGCTCCACGAATACGGCCATCACGTCAGTGACATCTCCTGGCGAACCATGCAGCTTCTATCCGATTACCCCGATCAGCGCGACGCTGACTACCTCAAGGAGACCATCTGCGACATCGTTGCCGCGGAGCTGCTCCTTCCTGGGCGACTCACTGCCCACATCCACCCCAAGGGTCCGTCCGCCGTCGACATCATCAGCCTGTTCGAGTCGTCGGCGGCCTCTCGCGAGGCCTGCTGCGTCAAGGCATCTCAGCTCATGGGCTCGGCCGGCTACGTGATGTTGGCTGACCTCGCAGGCACCGCCCGCTTCACTGCCGCGGTTCGCACTGAATACCGCGTTCGGCGAGATACGCCTCAACCGGCTAGTGGTGCGATAGCAGCAGCGGCCGCGTCGGGCCGCTACCGAGGTACTGGCCAGGTTCGATTCTCCAGCGGAAACCAATCGCCGGACCACTACGTCGATGCGAAGCGTGGCGGCGAATACGTGTTCGCGGTGTTCTACGCCGATTCCCCTCCCTGGGAGACGCTGTCTCTCGGAGCCCCGGATCGGGGAAGGTGGGCCGGAGAGGAATTGGAGTGCGAGCACTGCGAATTCGGCGGTGTCACACACGAACCGCGATGCCGCAGGTGCGGCCAGCGACGCTGTCCCAACTGCGGACGCTGTGGGTTCACAGACGACTTCCGACGCTGCCCTGGCGACTTCGTCGAGCCAAGCGGACAGGAACGGTAGATCGGGCGTTCTCCTTCGTCGAGAGCCGGTAGGACCCGGCTGAGCGACAAGGAGGCGATCATGGCCAAGCAGCGACGCACCAGCGCCAGAGCGGGAAAAGCGGCATCGAAAGTCCTTCGTGACGGCAGAACGTCGAAGGCGTCAAAGATGGCGGCTGGGTCCGCACTTTCCCAGCGGGCTCCCAAGCGGGGAGCAGGGAAGAAGCGATGACCAAAGGGCGACGCATTCACTGCGGATGGCAGCTTCGTCTCTACGTCGATAGCGGCTCGCCGGACTCGGACTCGATGAGCCCGAAAGCTGTCCGTGGGGAAGTGTCACACCCGCCTGCCAAAGTGCATTCATGAGCGCGATTCGCAAAGCCCACTCGGCGTCAGGCTTCGTGAAGCACGAGGATGCTGGCCGCTCACCGTCATACGGCCCACACCAGACGGAGGGACGATGATCTCGGAGACCACCACCCGGTTACTCCTGGTGCGAAGCGGTGGAAGATGCACTATGTGCTACCGAGATCTCCTGCACTCCGAGACCACGTGGCGGGATGTGTATCTGGGCGAGCGTGCCCACATCATCGGTAGGACGCCGTCTAAGGGTTCACCG
>JAOTVA010000237.1 GCA_029863645.1 Gemmatimonadota bacterium | reverse complement strand
CAGCGGCGCATCAACCCAAAGCCGAAGGTCGACGGCGTTCGGTTCAAGGTCGGGGACAAGGTGATCCAGACCAAGAACCAGTATGACCTCGACATCATCAACGGCGACATCGGGTACGTCCTCGACCTCGACAAGACGGGCCGCACCATCACGGTCGCGTTCGAGAACCCCGAGCGCGTGGTCGAGCTCCCGCTCTACGAGAACGATCTCGATCTCGCCTACGCCATCACGTGCCACAAGTTCCAGGGCAGCGAGGCGCGGATCATCGTGGTCCCCATCCACCGCAGCTTCGGGCCTTTGATCATGCAGAGGAACTGGATCTACACGGCGGTGAGCCGGGCCCGGGAGGTCTGCGTCCTGGTCGGCCAGCGCGAGGAGGTGCCGCAGATCATCCGCCGAAACCACCAGCAGCGCCGGTTCACGCGCCTTCAGGAGATGCTCCGGTGACGACGCGTGAGAGTCCCGAGATCGTTGTCGCCATCGACACCCGGGAGCAGAAGCCGTACCGCTTTGCCCGCTCCGAGGTGAAGACGCTGGCGTCCGGGGACTACTCCATCGTCGGCCTCGAGGAGCGGATCGCCATCGAGCGCAAGACGAAGGAGGACGCCTACTCGTCCCTGGGCCAGGGCCGCGCACGCTTCGAGCGGGAGCTGCAGCGGCTTTCCCGGTTCGACTACGCCGCCATCGTGATCGAGACGTCGCTGCCGGAGTTCCTTCAGGCCCCGGCCTTCTCGCGCATGAATCCCAAGGCGGCGGCGGGTTCCATCGTGGCCTGGTCGGTGAAGTACCGCGTCTGCGTCTTCTTCGCCGGCGACCGGCGGCACGGCAACGCGCTCACCCGCCAGCTCCTGGAGAAGTACCTGCGCTACCAGAACGGAGATGCGGATGCCGGATCGGGATGACCTCTGGAAGCGCTACAAGCAAGCGGTCCTGGAGAGAGTCGGGGATTTCTCGGTGCTCTTCGAGGGCCTCGCCAAGCAGAAGCCCTCCACCGACGGGTGGATGACGGCGCTCTGCCCGTTCCACGAGGACAAGAACCCTTCCTTCGCGTTCAACCGCAGCTCCGGCAAGTGGTGCTGCTTCGCGGGCTGCGGCAAGGGCAGCGCCTTCGACTACCTCATGCAGACCTCGGGGAAGAGCTTCAAGGACGCGCTCCTCGAAGTCGGCGACCGCGTGGGCGTGCCCCGGCCTTTCCCGGACAAGCCGCCCCGGCCGCCGATCCGCGAGGCCCTCGTCAAGCAGTGGGTCGGCGACCTCTGGGCGAACGAGGAGGTGTGCCGGTGGCTGCGGGAGAAGCGCGGCCTCTCGGACGCCACGCTCAAGAAGTACGAGATCGGCTGGGACCCGAAGCGCCAGCGCAACACCATCCCGATCCGGGACGAGCGCGGCAACGTCGTCAACATCCGGCTCTATAACGCCAAGAAGGACCCGAAGATCATCAACTACACGGAGGGCCGCTACAAGTACGGCTCGCCGGCGCGCCTGTTCGGCCTCGACGATCTCGCCCGCTACCAAGGCAAGCAGGTCATCCTCTGCGAGGGCGAATGGGACCGGCTCCTCCTCCAGCAGGAGGGGTTCATGGCGGTGACCGGAACGCACGGCGCGGGCGTCTTCCGCCCCGAATGGATCGCCCGTTTCAAGGACAAGGACGTCGTCATCCTCTACGACTGCGACCGGGAGGGCCAGGCCGCGGCGCGGAACGTCGTCCTGCAGGCGCTCAAGACTGCGGGCGCGAGCTCGGTCAAGAACGTCATGCTTCCCCTCAAGGGCGACAAGGACGACAAGGACGTCACGGACTACCTCCACAAGCGCGGCCTCACGGTGGCCGACCTCCAGAAACTCATCGACGAGACGCCGGCACACTCCTACGAGGCGGAGGACAAGCCCGAGGAGGTGCTCGACCTGGAGTCCTTCACCGAGGTCGAGCGCAAGGACCTCATCGACAAGAAGGCGCGGTGCCACATCACGGTCTGCGGCGAGACTTCGGAGGCGTTCCACGCGGTCGAGGAGTTCCGCATCACGTTCTGCCCGCGCATGCAGAAGGGCGGATGCTTCGAGTGCCGGGGCGTGGTGGAGCCGGCCGTCATCCCGAAAGGCGCGCAGGAGTACATCGGCTCCTGCATGTCCACCAACGTCCAGCTCAAGGCGATGCTCCGGGAGTACGCCTGCAAGTACGGCCAGAAGCCGACCATCGACATCCTGCGGCGCACCACGGTGAAGGAGTTCTTCTGCCACCAGAAGGTGAACCGGATCACTCAGACGCGTGATGAGGAGGGAAACGTCGTTCAGGTGATCGACGGCAAGAAGCAGGAGCTCCTGGAGAAGCGGGTCTACTACCTGTCCAGCGAGCACCCCAAGCCCGGCAACTACCTCGCCGTCGGCTGGGTGAAGAGCCACCCGAAGACCCAGCAGGTCACGTTCCTGATCGAGTCCATGGAGCCGCTCGAGGACGACTTCGAGAGCTTCCGCGTGGAGGAGAACGTCCACCACCTGCGCGCGTTCCAGTCGCTGTCGTGGGCCGAGATCCTGGAGGACCTCACCGAGAACGTCACGCGCGTCTACGAGCGCGAGGAGCTCCTCGTGGCGATCCTCCTCACCTACTGCTCGCCCCGGTGGGTGCCGTTCAACGACGAGATCATCCGGGGCTGGCTCGTCACGGTCATCATCGGGGACTCGGGTTCCGGCAAGACGCAAACGCACCAGCGGATCGCCGAGTTCATCAACATCGGCGACTGCTTTTCGGGCCTCACCGGGTCGCGCACGGGCCTGGCCTACGCCTTGGTCGAGCACAAGCAGAAGGGCTGGCAGGTCCGCGTCGGCCGCTATCCGGCGAACTCCCGGAAGATCCTCACCGTGGACGAGGCCCAACACCTGCCCGACTGGGATCTGCGCACCATCTCGAAGGCAATGGAGGAAGGCTTCCTCCAGATCGACCGCGTGCAATCCAAGGGCTACGAGAGCCAGACGCGGCTCGTCATGATCGCCAACCCGAAGAAGGACCTGGTGATGGACAGCTTCTCCTTCGGGTGCGAGTCGCTCACGACGATCCTGCCGCCCACGATCATCCGCCGGACGGACATCGCGGTGTTCGCCAACTCGGGCGACCTCAAGGATCTCTCCTTCATCAACCGCAAGCGCACTGAGGGGAACCGGCGGCGGATCACGCCCGAGATGCTGCGGGCGGTGGTCTACTGGGCGTGGAACCTCCGGCCCGAGCAGATCATCTTCACGTCC
>JAOTVA010000236.1 GCA_029863645.1 Gemmatimonadota bacterium | reverse complement strand
TGACGGCCACAGGCCGCTCGTCGTGCGCTCGCTGGGCCGGTCGTTGACCACATCGGCCCGGTAGTGCCCGCGGCTCAAACCCGGACCCGGGATCGGCCCGTCAGAGGAGCGCACGAGGACGAAGTCGATTCGCTCGTCGAGCTCCGAGGCTTCGTTTTGCAACGTGGGATCCTGGCAGCAGGTGTACCCGGCGTCCCGGCGGGAATGTGGCGCAAGCTCCCAAAGGTCGGCGAAGCCCGCGGCGATGAAGTTTCCGTACGTGGGCGTCCACGACGGATCGCCTTCGGTCGCTGCAGCATCGGAGTTCAGGTCGCCGCTGACGATGGTGAGGCCGTCGAGTCCCGCAACGACTGCGTTCAGGAGCTCGACCGCTTGACCATCATGCACGGGCCGGACGCCCTGGGTCTCCAGGTGTGTCGTAATGAAATGATGCGGAGCGCCCTCGTGGTCCACGGTCACCCGCGCCCACCCTCGCTTGATGTCGACGCCAGGGGCCAGCGGGATCGCCGCCACGAACACAGAAGACGCATAGTCCGTCACGGTGACGTCAGTGCGCTTGAGAATGGCCACGCGGTCCGTGAAGCCGAGATACTCGGTGACCTGCCCCGTCGAGAAGTCGATGGTCAGGGGAAGCGCGGACGAGGTGGTTGGCTGCACGACCACCATCTCGTAGGGGAGTGACTGCGCGGCGATCGCTCCCTGCAGCGCGGCCAGCAGATCGATGAAGCCCGCGCCGTTGGGTTGGAAGGAACCGTCGAGTGTGACGAACTGCAGGGCTTCCTGAACGCCCACGACCTCAGGATTGTGCGTCGCGATATCGTCGGCGATCTCGCCCATGCGTGCTTGGACGTCGCTTTGCTGGACGTCTGCCCAGAACCCATTCACCGCCTGGAAGAGCGCTACGGGGTCGGAGATCACCGCGGGATCGAAGAGCGGCCCTGTATCGCCGCCCAGAAAGAGATTCTGCGAATAGACCTCGAACGCGCTGCGTTCCCAACCGCCGTTCACACCGAAGGTCGGTGCGACCGGGTCGTCCTGTGGCGTGTCACACGCCGTAAGGCCCGCCAGCAGTAGGGCGACCATGGCTGCAGCCGCCCGAAAGGGATACCTGGACACGTCGGCCTCCTTTGACTTGGGTAACGCGGATGGGTTTCATCCGCTCGTTCCCAAAGCTGGGGGCGCTGCCGTGCCGGAGATCTACGTAGGCGTACGTAGGCGCGTCGGCGCAGGTACGTAGGGCGCTACTGGTCCGCCGGGGCTCCGCGGCTGTCGAAGATCAGGTTGTCGAGGCGGACGATGAGGGAGGCAAGGACGCCCCCGCTCGAATTCGTGGGGGACTCGAGCAGGGCGACCGCCACGTAGGTTCTCCCGTCTCGCTCGACGAGCATCGCATCGGCATGGTAGTTCTGCCATGTGCCCGACTTGCGGTACATCTCCGAGTCCGGGTGCGCATTCTCGAGCCCCAACACGAATTTGTGGTGGATGCGTGGCTCGGCCAGGATCTCCTTCATCTCCGCTGAATACTGGGGACTCACCAGTTCCCCGCGCTCGAGCATGACGAAGAAGCGGGCCGCTTGTCGGGCCGTCGCGCCGTGCGAGATGCTCGCCAGCGGGTCCCGTCGCCATAGGCCGACACCGCTCCCGAACCCGCGGCCCACCCAGATGCCACCGCGCCGGTCCGGATCGTACAGGAGATACCGAGGGTCCTGGAGTGCCCGCGCGATGTTCTGAAAGCCGACCAAGCGAATCATGTCGCTCGACGTCTTGTTGTCCGAGTTGCGGATCATCAACTCCAGCCGGCCGCGCAGCTCGGGTGTGTAGCGCATTCGCCCCCGCTCCACGGCGTCGAAGACGCCCAGGAGGATGCCGATCTTCGGCAGGCTCGCGGCGTATCGCATGCGGTCGGCGTCGTACCCGGCGTAACGCACGTTGTCCACGTCGGTGATGTCGACGAGCGCGACGGAGAGGCGTCGCGCCTGGATGAGGCTGCGGAAGGGCGCCTCGTTGAGGATGCCGGTCAGCCCCTGCTGCAGGTGCAGGTCGGGCGCGGGCAGCGTGTAGCTGCGCTGTGCGCTTGCCGGAGTTCCCGCGGCCGAGGCCACCAGGAGGAATAACACCGAAGCCAACCACCGCGAGGCGGCCCGATGAATACGCATGGGTGGGTGTTTCCTTGGAAGTTAGAGGCCGGCTGGCGTCGGTGTCGGGTGGAGTGTGGAGATGAGCCGCTCGATCTGCGTGCCGATCTCCATGTGCTCGGCGGCGGAGTTCACCTTGAGCACATTCGACATCATCGAAATGAGGTATACACGGGGATTCTCCGCACCCGCGGGAGATTCGACGATGGCAACGGAGTGCATGAGGTTCTCCACATTCCCCATGTACTGACCGCAGGTGAACCCTTCCTCGGCGGCGCAGCGATAGAGTGAGCCAGACTTGAAGTACACCGCGGCCTCGTTGAGCGCCGGGGAGAAGGCGTAGCGGTACCTCCGGCGGGTGTAGTACATCATCCGCTTCATCTCGAGGCTGCTCCACTCGTCGACGAGTTGCCCCTGTTCCAGCTTCACGAGCCAGCGCACGAGGGCCCTTGGCGTGGCATGGCTCGACCGACCCGGGACGATGCGCTGGCCGCCGTCCGTGAACATCGTACGCATGCGGAGACCTTCTGGATCGATTCCCGCTGCGATGAGTGGCTCTTCCAGCACGTCGACGGAAAGCTGCGTCAGCTCGGCTTTCGGCGTGGTCCGGAAGAACGTCGCGGCCTCCTCGGGAGACGGTGGGTACCGCCGACCGAAGGCCCGCATCAGCATGGCTTCCTTCCAGACCACCGACCCCGCGGCGTTCGAACTGGGCGATACCATGTGGTCGACCCATTCCCACAGGTTGAATTCGTCCCCGATGCCGATGTAGCGATGCGTAACTCGCGACCAATCGTCGGCCACGATTGGGACTTCGTGGGTGTTGGGTACCGCGAATTCGTCGGCCACGACCCGCGTGCTGCGGAGCACGTTCTCTCGGGCCGCGACGTTCGTCGGGTGCAGGCGGCGCAGCTCGTTAAACAACCCTGCCATGACGAGAAGCTTGCCCACGCTTCCCGGGATGTAGCCCTGGTCGCCCCTCAGGCTGGCATATCGCGGCTGGTCCGGGTCGGTGATGTCGAGGATCGACACGCGGTACGAAGGATGGACCCTGCCGACGATGCGCTCGATGCCGGCCTGCAGCTCCGGATCGGTGGCGGCGTCGGCGGGGATGTCCAGCGAGTCATTGACCCCGAGTAGCCTGAGG
>JAOTVA010000235.1 GCA_029863645.1 Gemmatimonadota bacterium | reverse complement strand
GCAGCGGGGCCGAGGACGAAGGAAATCGCGAGGGATCACGTTGGACACCACTACCGCCCGACAGTTCTGGATCCGGTCGCCAGGTCTCGCTGAGATCGTGGCCGCCCTGCTTACCCCCCGGCAAGAGGGCGAGGTCTTGGTGCGCACGATCTACAGCGGCATCAGTCGTGGGACGGAGGCTCTGGTATTTCGTGGCGAGGTGCCGGAGTCGCAGCGCAATGCCATGCGGGCCCCGTTTCAGGAGGGAGACTTCCCGGGCCCCGTGAAGTACGGGTACTCGAGCGTCGGGGAGGTTCTCGAAGGACCGGCCGACCTGAAGGGAAAGGCGGTCTTCTGCCTCTATCCGCATCAGGACCTCTACTGCGTTCCGGCTGACGCCGTGCGGCCGTTGCCTGAGGGAGTCCCGGCCGGACGAGCGGTCCTAGCCGCCAACATGGAGACCGCGCTCAACGCCGTGTGGGATGCCCGCCCGGGCGTGGGCGACCAGATCGTCGTGATCGGTGCGGGCGTGGTAGGCCTGCTCGTTGCATGGCAGTGCAGCCAGCTGCCCGGTACACAGGTCGTCGCGTATGACATCGACCCGGGTCGCGCCGAGGTCGCGGAGGCCCTGGGTGTGTCGTTCACGAGCGAGTCGCCGGCTGGCCGTGATGCCGATCTCGTGATCCACGCGAGCGGTCACGAAGAAGGGCTGCGCACCGCGCTGGCGACGGCGGGGATGGAGGCGACGATTCTCGAGCTGAGCTGGTACGGGGACCGCGAGGTCTCGCTGCCCCTCGGCGAAGCATTCCACTCCCGCCGCCTCACGCTCAAGAGTAGCCAGGTAGGCCGGATTCCCGCCGACCGGGCTCCTGAATGGGATTACAAGAAGCGCATGGAGAAGGCTCTCCGCTTGCTGCTCGATCCCAGGCTCGACGCGCTGATTAGCGGCGAGAGCGATTTCGAGGAGCTTCCTCAGACGCTGGAGAAGTTGGCCCGGGACCCCGCGGGCGCTTTGTGTCATCGTATCCGGTATCCACGCGACCCCAACTCGACACGAGCCTGAGCATGTATAGCCTGAACGTCAGAGACCATTTCATGATCGCCCACAGCTTCCAGGGAGAGGTGTTCGGCCCCGCGCAGAAGCTTCACGGCGCCACCTATGTGGTCGACGCCACCTTCCGGCGTGCCGAGCTGGACGGTGACGGACTCGTCGTCGACATCGGTCTGGCCGCGAACGTCCTGCGCACCATCCTCGGAGAGATGAACTACCGAAATCTCGACGACGAACCCGCCTTCGCCGGGGAAAACACCACGACCGAGTTCCTCGCGCGCGAGATCCACGAGCGAGTGGCCCGTGCCGTGCAGGCCGGAGAGCTGGGCGAGGGAGCCAAGAGCCTGGCGTCGATCTGTGTCACGCTCAATGAGTCCCACGTGGCTTGGGGAAGCTACGAAGGCCCTGTGTGACCGGTCCCGAGCTTCATGTCGTTGTTCCGGGCTCACTCGACCAACGCACCGGGGGGTACGTCTACGACGCCCTGATGGTGTCTGGCCTGAGGGCGCTGGGGTG
Organism: Gemmatimonadota bacterium; assembly: GCA_029863645.1. Lineage (GTDB taxonomy): Bacteria > Gemmatimonadota > Gemmatimonadetes > Longimicrobiales > Gaopeijiaceae > UBA2982. The sequence goes on along the minus strand of JAOTVA010000235.1, from coordinate 1,741 downwards.
GACGGTCACTGTGCACGAGCTCGCGGGAGCCTTCCCCGAACCCGACACGGTCGCGCGGTCCGCGATGAACAGCACACTCGAGTCGATACCTGATGGTGCGTGGGTCCTCATCGACGGTCTCGCGATGGGAGGTTTGCCGTCGCCGATAGAGGCGCATGGGGAGCGACTCCGAATTCTTGCGCTCGTGCACCACCCCCTGGCGGCGGAAACCGGGTTGTCGGAGACCGAGCGGGAGAGCTTTGAAGAGCGAGAGCGCCGAGCGTTGCAGCCTTGTAGGGGTGTTGTCGTCTCGAGTGAGTTCAGTGCGCACGGCCTGGAGGAGTACGGCGTGCCACCCGCTCGCATCAGAGCGGTCCTGCCAGGGACAGCGCGGGCGCCCCACGCCGACGGTCCGGGCCCCGGCGAGCCTCCGGTGCTGCTTTGCGTGGCGAGCGTGACGCCCCGGAAGGGGCACGATGTCTTGGTGGCCGCTCTGGCCCGCATCAGAGACCTCCCGTGGCGTTGCGTATGCGCGGGGGCTCTAGATCGGGACCGCGCTCATGCCGACTACGTCCGGCGGGGTGTGGCCGAAGCCGGTCTGGAAGAGCGGATTGACTTCCTGGGCGAGCGGGGCGCCGATGACCTCGCCGAGTTGTATCACGGCGCGTCCGTCTTCGTCCTCGCCTCTCACTACGAGGGATACGGCATGGCACTCGCGGAGGCCCTCGCTCACGGCCTCCCCATCGTGAGCACGACGGGCGGCGCCATTCCCTTCACGGTTCCCGCAGACGCCGGAGTACTCGTCGCCCCGGGAGATGAGACGGCCTTCGCGGATGCTTTACGGAAGCTGCTGACCCCGGGAACCACGACACGTGAGGAGCTCGCTGCGGGGGCCCGCCGCCGCGCCGAAGAGCTCCCGACCTGGCAAGAGGCCGTGGCGTCGTTCGCAGCGGCAGTCGAAGAGCTGACCCAATGACCGAGACGTTCGACGCAGCCTGGCTCGCGCTGCGAGAAGAGATCGATCATCGGTCGCGTGCGGCTAGTCTCCTGCCTCCGCTTCTCGAGTGGTGGACGGCTGTGGATCATTCCTCGGTCCTGGATCTTGGGTGTGGCACTGGATCCAACTTGCGTTATCTGGCGCCTAAGCTAACTGGCCAACAAGCTTGGACGCTCGTCGACCACGATGCAGCGCTGCTCGCCCACGTCGAGCCTCCGAGCCACAACGTCCAGCTGCGCTCTGTTCAGGGCGACCTCGCTGCCGAAGGACTGGCGGAAGTCCCCCGGACGGACCTCGTCACGGCCTCGGCGCTCCTCGACTTGGTGTCCGAGCAATGGCTGAACGCCTTGGTCGACGCCTGCACCAGCGGCGGGTGCGGAGCGCTCTTCTCCCTCACGTACGACGGGCGGATCGAGTGGGCGCCCGAGGATCCATTCGACGCTGTCGTGTTGGACGCCGTCAACCAGCACCAGCGTAGAAACAAGGGAACGGGGCCGGCGCTGGGCCCGAACGCAGCGGGAGCCGCTGAAGAACTCTTCCGGCGTCGGGGCTACCGCACGTGGCTTGCCGATAGCGCGTGGAGGGTCGGTGCGAGCGAGGCGGCTCTTGCTCAGGCTCTGCACACGGGCTGGGCGGCGGCCACGGTCGAGGTACGCCCTGGCGACGCGGATACCGTCGAGCGATGGGCGGACAGGAGAAGGGTCGCCATTGCCGGGGGTGAAGTAGAGGTCGTCGTCGGCCATCAGGATCTCCTCGCGCTCCCTG
>JAOTVA010000234.1 GCA_029863645.1 Gemmatimonadota bacterium | reverse complement strand
GCTTTCCGCCGATCCTGAGCCGCAAGACCTACACGGCCACCGATCATATCGAGACGATGCCGCAGCTCCTTGGCTCGGTGCACACATTCGACGGTGCCGAGGCCGAGCACTCGCAGATGGTTCACCTGATGCACGAGGGAGAGGACTGGACCGGGACACTAGTGCCGACAGACGTGGTCATGGTTCCTGCGGCCTGCTATCCGCTCTATCCCACAGCGACCGGGACCCTGCCCAAGGGCGGGCGCACGGTGGATCTGCGGACGTTCGTCTTCCGCCATGAGCCCTCCGACGACCCGGCGCGCATGCAGATCTTCCGCCAACGGGAGTACGTGCGGCTCGGTACGCCCGAAGAGGCCGTCGCCCACCGCGACGAGTGGATTCGGCGCGGGCTCGAGATTCATCGGAGCCTGGGGCTAGACGTCCGTCAGGAGCTGGCCAACGACCCGTTCTTCGGTCGCGGCGGCCGGGTCATGAAGGCTACACAGCGCGAACAGGATCTCAAGTTCGAGCTCGTCGTACCGATCACGTCCGACGAGAAGCCGACGGCGATTACGTCGAGCAACTGTCACCTGGACCACTTCGGAGTCGCCTTCGACATCCGCACGTCCGATGGCGAAGTCGCGCATAGTGCCTGCGTTGGTTTCGGCCTCGAACGCGTCGCGCTGGCGCTCTTTAGGACCCACGGAATGGACCCGGATGATTGGCCGGCCGAAGTCAGGAGCGTCTTGGAGCTGTGACGGGCCCGATCAGGGACCTGGATCCGAAGACCTACGAGCGGCACCTGATCCACGGGGAGGGGCGCGCCTGGGCCGAGACGAACTGCTACGTCGACGTCCTCATCGAGCTACTCCACGGGCTCGGGTTCGAGCCGATCGCCGCACTCCCCTTTACCTTCCGGATCGACTTCGAGGGGGACCAGTGGACGTTCTTCAAGTTCCCCCACGCCGACGTGCTCAACCTCTACGGCCTAGATATCAACGAGCTGAACCCTTGGCGGAGTCTCGTCCACCACGTCGATGAGCAGGTAGGACTTGGTCGCCCCGTGCTTGTGGAGCTCGACTCTTACTTCTTGCCGGACACCCAAGGGACGGCGTACAAGATCGCTCATGTGAAGTCCACGGTGGCCGTCAACGAGATCGATATCGACGCCCGTTTCATGGGCTACTTTCACGGCCAGAGCTACTATCACCTCCAAGGAGACGACTTCAGAGACATCTTCCAGCTCGACGGGCTGGTACACGACCGCATGCTCCCGCCGTACATCGAGTACGTGAAGTTCGTTGAACGGCCCATCCCGTCAGGCGCACGGGAGCTCGTCGATGCGTCCTTGGAGTGCTTCAAGACACACCTGGGACTCCTGCCGGGCGAGAACCCGTTCGCGAAGTTCAAGGAGCGGTTCCACCAGGACCTGGAGTGGCTCATGGGAGAGCCCATCGAAACCTTCCACTTGTACTCCTTCGCGACACTGAGGCAGTACGGAGCATGCTTCGAACTGTGTGAGACATACCTCAGGTGGCTCACGCGGAGTGGTGAAGCGGGCCTTGAGGACGTAACGGAGACGTTCAAGGACATCTCGGCGACGGCCAAGGCCTTCCAGTTCCAGCTCGCTCGGGCAGTGGCGAGGCGGAGGGAACTATCGCTCGATCCGCTCGATCACCTGGGAACCCTGTATGAGCGCGGGCTCGATCCGCTGGTGGAGCGATACGGTTGAGCGAGCGTGCCCGGCTGGTCGCCACCGGGCTCCCGGCCGGGGCGGTCTCCACGACGGCCACTTCTGAGCTCACCGACGGCTGGACCCTGACGTCGACGGAGCCCGGTGCGTATGAATCCCCGACGGGCTTACGGGACTCCCTCGATTGGTGTGCGGCGATCGTGCCAGGTACGGTTGCACAGGCTGTTGGTCCGGACGACTTGGACCGTCACGGCAACTATGACGCGTCGGACTGGTGGTACCGGTGCCGGGTGCGGCGGCCGGAGTCGGGTAGTGAAGCTAGTCGCGTTCGACTGCGATTCGATGGCCTGGCCACGCTGGCTGAGGCCTGGCTCAACGGCGAGTGCGTGCTCGAATCGTCGAACATGTTCTGCGCGCACGAGGTCGACGTCACTGACCTGATCGATGACGACAACCAGTTGGTCTTGGTCTTCAGGAGTCTCGACGCTGCGCTAGGCGAGCGACGCCCTCGCCCGCAGTGGAAGACCAACCTCGTGCAGGACCAGCAACTCCGCTGGTTCCGCACCACGCTGCTCGGCAGAATCCCAGGTTGGACGCCGGCGATCAACCCTGTCGGACCATGGCGGTCGGTGTGGCTCGAGAGCGTCGCGGTCGCAGACGTCGAGGCCTTGGATGTCCGGTCGAGCCTCGAGGACAGGGAGGGCCGGGTGCACGTGGGCGCGGTGATGAAGGCGATCGATCCGGGTGCACGCCTGCATTCCGCGGCGCTTCGCGTCGCGGAGGCTGACCACCCCCTCGAGATCGAGGCGCCGGGCGACACGTGGGCAGTCCACGGTGGCGCCACCTTACAGGACCCCGCCTTGTGGTGGCCGGCCACACATGGCGACCCTGCGCTGCACGACTGTGAGATCGTCCTGCAGACATCTTCGGGCCCGATCTCGATCGACTGTGGCCGCATCGGATTCCGGGATGTACGGCTCGACACGACCGACGGCGAGATCCGGTTCGTCGTCAACGGTGTCCCCGTCTTCTGCCGCGGGGCTTGTTGGACGAACAACGACATCGTGTCGCTGGTGGGCCCGCCGGAGCGAATGCGGGGGATCCTAGGGCATGCCGCGCGCGCCAACGCGAATATGGTCCGAATCGGCGGCACGATGGTCTACGAAACCGACGAGTTCTACCGCGCCTGCGACGAGTTGGGCCTGATGGTTTGGCAGGACTTCATGTTCGCGAACATGCACTATCCAGTTGAAGATGAAGACTTCGCCGCATCGGTCGGTGAGGAGGCGGACCAGGAACTGCGGCGGATCTCCCGTCATCCGTGCGCCGTCGCATTTTGCGGCGGCAGTGAGGTCGAGCAGCAAGCGGCGATGTTCGGTGCGCCAAAGGAGATCTGGTCCAATGTTCTCTTCTCCGAGACCCTTCCTGGTCTCGTCGAGAAGCACGCCCCCGGCACCCCGTACTGGCCCTCGACTCCCACAGGCGGCGCGCTTCCGTTCCACGTCGGTGAGGGTCTCACTCACTACTACGGAGTCGGTGCATACAAGAGACCGCTCGACGACGTCCGTCTGGCCGGCGTGAAGTTCACGCCCGAATGCCTCGGCTTCTCCCAGGTGCCTGAGGCCACGAACTTGCGGAAG
>JAOTVA010000078.1 GCA_029863645.1 Gemmatimonadota bacterium | reverse complement strand
CTGCGCCGCCGTGGGGATCGCGAGGACCGTCCACACGCACAAAGTCAGGGCCGCCCGAAGCCCCATGCCGTGATGCCTCATCTCACCAGCCTCCTCAGAAGAACCGACCCCGGCGACGCGGGAGCCTATTGTCCGGTTCGGCCATGCTGCTGTCAACGGAACGGCGAGGTGCTACTCTGTCCCCGCCTCGCACCGCGCACCGCCTCCCTGGGACTTCGCAGGAGCCGCAATCGATGACCCGCTCCACCCGTATGGCCACCACGCTCCTCGCTATCGCGCTCGCGGGCCTAGGGGCGCATCCGACCACCGCCGAGGCCCAGACCGACCAGGCGCCCTGGTTCGGGGTGCCGCTGCCACCGGGCTTTGAGCCCCATGCGTTACAGGTCATCAGCCAGCGGGGCGCGGCGCCCGCGGTCGTGCCGCCCGGCGAGGGTGCCTTCAGGGAGCTGACCGGCGAGGCGATCCGCCCCCATCTCGAAGACATTGTCGCGTTTTCGCGGGAGAGCCAGGAGACGAAGGAAGTCGGTGAAGGCCAGATTTGGGGCCGAATCACCGGCTTCCCGTCGGGCACGAAAACAGTCGAATGGGCCGCTGATGAGTTCATTGCCGCCGGGCTGTCGAACGTGCAGCTCCAGCGTTTCGAACAGGACGCGGGGGCATCGATATGGCTGCCCCTATCGTGGGAAGTGAGCCTGGTGGGCAGCAGTACGTTCGGGCCAGGGTCTCGCGATGTGATCCTGCAGAGCGCGATGCCGCTGTCGGCCGGAGACCTCCCGGCTGGCGGCCTGACCGCACCCCTCGTCTACGTGGGTGCAGCGACTCCGGCCGAGCTCGCCCGGGTCGACGTGCGCGGCAAGGTGGCGGTCCAGAAGACCGTCCCGCAGGGGCACACCGTGTTCGTGCGCAGCCCGGTCGGGCCGCGCGCCCAAGATCTCCTGGACCGGGGCGCTGTGGCGGTGCTCACAACAATCGACCTCCCTGGGAACATGCGGGTCCGCGACATCGGGTGTGGGGGCGGCACCTGCTTCAACATCGGCGGCAGGGACGGGCTGTTTCTCGAGTCGGTCCTGGGTGAGGCGGCCCAGGCGGGGGCGCCCACCGAGGTGAGCGTGCGCATCCGCATGGAGTCGCAACGCTTCTCGGGACTCTCCGCGGCCAACGCCGTGGCCGTGCTCCCGGGTACTTCCCGGAGCGACGAGTACATCGTGTTGAACGCCCACTCGGACGCATGGTTCGATGGGGCAGGCGACAACGCCGACGGCCTGGCCGTGCTCATCGGTCTCGCGCGGCACTTCGCCCGACCGGAGATGCGCCAGGAACGGAGCATCGTGTTCGTCGCGAGTGCCGGACATCACTCGGGGGGGCTCAGCGGGCCGGGGAACTTCGTGCAGATGAACCCCGATATCATCGGCGGCGCCGTGCTCATCGTGAACCTGGAGCACACGTCCCAGCGCAACATCGCGCCGGCTCGTAGCCTGCACGACGACGGCTACCGTGAGTGGACGATGGACGCGCACGAGGCCCCGATCGTGGCAGGCGTCACCAACCTGGCGCCCTTCATGGAAGGGCTCATCGCGCGCGGGGTCGAACGGTACGGTACGAACTTCGTCTCCGGGCCCAACACCATGGCCAGCGGCGAGGGTGGGAGCTACTCGAGGACCGGCGTTCCGGTCTTCACGACGATGCAGGGGCCGCCCATGTACCACTCGACGGGCGAGGTGATCGACATGGTGTCGACCCCCGGTATGGAGCGGATGGCCCGCTTCATGGCCTACTTCGTCAAGGAAATCAGCACCGCCCCCGCTGATGTGATCGATCCCCCGGCGCGCTAGGCGTCCGCCTCAACGAAACGCCGCGTGGGTTGTCTTCCTTGATGCGCATGCGGTGTCCAACCAAGGGATGGGGGAGCTAGAGATGTCGAGGTATACGTTGGGTTCGATGATGGTTCTGCTGGCTGCAACGATGGGCACGGGTGAGGCCGTCGAGGCGCAGCGGGGGCGCGGCTTCAGTCTTCCGCCGCTCCTCATGGAAACCGATGCGTTCCCGGACGGTGGGATCGTTCCGCTTCGCTACACGGGTGCGGGCGACAATGTGCAGCCGGGGTTCACGTTCTCGAACGCCCCGGACGGCACAGTCAGCTACGCGCTCATCATGCACGATCTCGACGTGGCCCTCGGTGGCAACACCGATGACATCCTCCACTGGATGGCGTGGAACATCCCGGCATCCGCCGGTGGGATTCCAGAAGGACGCCTTCCGGATGGCTCGATGCAGACGGAGCGGGGGTACCGCGGGCCCGGCGCACCTCCAGGGCCTCGATACCACCATTACCTGTTCGAGCTCTACGCGTTGAACGAGACGCTCCAAGTGCCGGCCGATGTGGATCGTGCCGGCCTCTTGGCCGCGATGGCGGGTAAGGTCGTCGCCAAGTCGGCTTATGTGGGGCGGTTCCGCCGAGAGGGCTAGCCGGGCATCATGAAAAGAGAGGGGCGACGGCTTCGTTCTGCCGTCGCCCCTCTGTCTTGCCCCGCTTCAGCCTACTTGATGAACAGCATCTCCTGATAGGTGGGCAGCGGCCACATGTCGTCGGCCACCACGTCCTCGAGCTGATCGGCGGCTGCCCGGACCTTCAGCATGGCCGGAAGCACCTTGTCGCGGCAGTGATTCGCCTCCTTCTCGAGGTCGTGCGAGCCCTCCCTCGCCAGGAGCTTGGTGAGCGCGGCCGTACTGTCCTGAAGCGACTTCACCAGCGACGTGACCTGGTCCAGCGTCTTCGTGTCGAACTCGATGCCGACGAGCTTCAGATTCGCACATGTCGAAGCGAGCTCGTTCTGATAGCGGACTGCCGCCGGGAAGATCATCGTCTGCGCGATTTCCCGAGTCAGCCTGGCCTCCACCTCGATCGTCTTCACGTACTGCTCGAGGTAGATCTCGTGACGGCTGGCGAGCTCCCGCGGGCTCAGAACGTTGTACTTGTCGAGCAGGGCCTCGACTTCCTTATCCTGCAGATACGGCAGGGCGTCCGCGGCGGTCTTGAGGTTCAGGAGGCCACGCTTCTCGGCCTCCTTGTGCCACTCCTCGGAGTATCCATCGCCGTTGAATATGATGGAGCCGTGCTCGTTCATGATCTCCGTCAGCAGCTCCTGGAGGGCCTCGTTCAGCTTCGAGGCCTTCCCGCCCGTGGCCTTCTCGAGGCGCGTCGCGCAGTAGTCCAGGCTCTCGGCCACGATGGTGTTCATGGCCACGAGCGGCCCCGCGATCGACTGGTTGGAGCCGACCGCGCGGAACTCGAACCGGTTGCCCGTAAAGGCGAACGGGCTCGTGCGGTTGCGGTCCCCGGCGTCCTTGGGGAGCGGCGGGAGCACGTCCACCCCGACCGACAGCGTGCCCTTGGCGATCGAGCTGCTGGCGCCGCCTCCCTTGATCTGCTCGAAGACGTCGGTCAGCTGGTCGCCCAAGAAGATGGAAATGATCGCCGGCGGCGCCTCGTTCGCGCCCAGGCGGTGATCGTTCCCAGCCGAAGCGACCACCGCGCGCAGCAGGCCCTGATACTTGTGCACTGCACGGATCACCGCGGCACAGAAGAGCAGGAACTGGGCGTTGCTGTGCGGCGTGTCCCCGGGATCCAGCAGGTTGCCATGGGTCGCCGAGCCCATCGACCAGTTCACGTGCTTCCCGGAGCCGTTGACACCCGAGAACGGCTTCTCGTGCGAGAGCCAGGCCATGCCGTACTTCGCGGCCACCTTGCTGAGCACGGTCATCATCAACTGCTGATGGTCCGTCGCCAGGTTCGCCGACTCGAACGTCGGAGCGATCTCGTACTGTCCCGGCGCGACCTCGTTATGCCGCGTCTTGATGGGGATGCCGAGCTTGGAGAGCTCGCGCTCGGCCTCGAGCATGAACGCCAGCACCCGATCGGGGATCGCGCCGAAGTAGTGATCGTCGAATTCCTGACCCTTGGGCGGCGGGGCGCCGAAGAGCGTGCGACCCGCAGTGAAGAGGTCGGGACGGGCGAAGTAGAAGTTGCGATCGATCAGGAAGTACTCCTGCTCCGGACCCGCCGTGGACGAAACCATCGCGCCGTCGGTGTCGCCGAAGAGCTTCAGCACGCGCTGCGCCTGCTTATTGAGCGCCTGCGTGGACCGGAGCACGGGCGTCTTCTTGTCGAGGGCCTCGCCGGTCCACGACACGAACGCCGTGGGGATGCACAGTGTCGTGCCGTTGGCGTTTTCGAGGAGGTAGGCGGGGCTTGTGACGTCCCAGATGGTGTAACCGCGCGCTTCGAACGTCGCCCGGATCCCGCCGCTCGGGAAACTGGAGCCATCTGGCTCGCCCTGACTGAGCTGGGAGCCGCTGAACTCGGCGACGGCGCTTCCTTGCCCGTCCGGCACGAGAAAGCTGTCGTGCTTTTCCGCGGTCAGCCCCGTCAACGGGTAGAAGACATGCGCGTAGTGCGTGGCGCCCTTCTCGATCGCCCAATCCTTCATGGCGGAGGCGACGATGTCGCCGATGTCAGGGTCGAGATGCGCCCCGGCCTCGATCGTCTGGATCAGCGACTTGTAGACAGGCTTGGGCAGCCGCTCCTTCATTACCGCCTTGCTGAAGACGTTCGCCGAGAACAGGTCCTTCGCTGGCGTATCGATGAAATTCATGGGCGGACCGGAGGCCCTGTAGTTCGTCACGGCCGCAATTGCCGCCATGCGAACCGAGCTTCCGGTCGAGGCGCCTCCCGGACGCGAGCTGGTCGAGCCCGCCCCGTTCGTCGTCGTCGTCACTGCTGTCTTCGGCATTTGGTTCTCGCCTTTCGTATCGTCAGAAGGTTGGTGTCATTGTGCACGGATAGGGCAGATCCCGCTACGCGGTCCATCTGGCAAGCCATGTGCCGCCTCGCCACACGGGCCGTGTATCGCCTAAGTCTTTGTCCAACATGTGGTTGTGCCCTTCGCGGATCGCAGGACAACCCTACGTATTAGTAGGATTTCTGTCGATTCCGTACGTTTTTGTCGTGGCTCCCAGGTTCCCTGTGGGCTGCGGCGCTCCAGAAGCATAGGGAGATCGGGTCAGCGGGTGTCGGGTGGGGAAAATGGGACCGGCCAAGAGGCTCACAGCGTAAGGGATCCTACGATTTTGTCTCCAATGGGGCCAGCCTCGCACGATTTCGTGCGTGCGCTATGCCCTGGGGGTGAAGGTGAGGAAGCGTTTGGGGTTGTCGACCAAGATCATCCTCAGGGTCTCCGGGTCCAGCCCGGCCGCGACCAGCATGGGGCCGAAGACGGTCGCCGTTTGAGCGAAGCCCGCTCCCCCGTTCGCCTTCAACGATGGCGAGGAGTAGAAGTCCGACGAGAGCAGGAGCTTGTCGGCGTGACCTGCCTCGACCAAGGCCATCGCCATGATGACGCGGTTGGCATCGGGCATGGTCCCATTTAGTGTGACGCGATCGAAGCCCACGTAGACGCCGCGCCGAGCGAGCGCAATGGAGACCTCGGCCGCCGGATCATCCAGGCAGCATACGTGGCCGATGCAGATGTTCTGCGGGGTCGCGCCCGCGGCCTCATAGATGTCGAGCTGCCGCAGGGCCGCCTCCCTCGGGACTGTTGTGGCTCGGATGCTGTAGGGGTTGTGGGTGAAGACCGGAATGCCCGTCCTGACGTGGGCCAGCGCCACTGCTTGATGGACCTTGCGCTCGTCGTCGGTGAGGACGCCTCCCTGCTGGCCGATCTCGCCGAACGCACCGAGGCGGTCCCGGCCGGCCTCTGCGACGAGGTCCGAGGCGATCTGCTCCGCCGACTTGGTCGCGATGTCGTCGGGGTACGTGCGCTGCATGTAGTAGCCGCCGCTGGCGACGAGCGGCATGCCCGACTCGCGCGCGATGCGGCGCAACGCATCGATGTCGCGTGCCATGTCGGGATGGCCCCCGTCCACGATTAGCGCGATCCCGTCGGCCGCTGCCGCACGGGCCTCGGCGATCATCAGGTCCACGTCGGAGTGGAAGGACGGATTGGCGCCCAGCTGGATCGACAGATGCTCGTGGAAGAGCAGAGCCCCGTCGGGTAGCGCATTGGGTGCGATGTCACGTAGCACGGTGCGGATGACGGGTCCTTGTTGCGCCGCCGCTCGCTCCGCGACCGACAGGAGGCCGGCGCTCGCGAGCAGGCCCGCGCCTCCCCCTACGCCGAGGAGTCGCAGGGCCTCACGTCGTGTCAGTCCGGGTCGGTCGTCCCCTACGCTCATGCTAGCACCCTCTTCGGTTGGTATCGCTCCAGGGGCTGATCATGTCCCACGGAGCTCGGGCTCGCCAGGGCGCGCCCGCATCAGAGCGAGAAGAACTCGGCGATGCCGGTGAAGCCCATCTGGAATCCGATCGCCACCAGGATGAGCCCCGAGAACCGGGTCAGGATGCGCGTGCCACGACGGTGGATGTGGGCGCCGACGAAGCCCGCCAGCGCCAGGACGCAGCCGACGGTGAGCGACGCCAGGGAAATGGCGACGATCGTCGCCATCGGGACACCCGCCATCATGTAGGGGTCTCGCACCGTGAGGCTGACGGTCACGACGATCGCGCCGGGGCCTGCCAGGAGCGGCATGGTAAGAGGAACCCAAAGCGCGTCCGCGGCGTCGTCCTCACTGCGTTTGGCCGTGTGGGACTCGGGCTCGATCCCGCGGAGCATCTCGAGCCCCATGACGACGAGCAGGAGGCCACCCGCCGCGCGAAACGAGGAGAGTTCGATGCCCAGGAAGGTCAGGAACCGTAGCCCGCCCATCGAGGCGACGCACAGAATGGCCCAGACTCCGAACATGACTCCGACCGCCGCTCGGAATGTGTCGCGCTGACCTTTCCCCTCGAGGAGCTGCAGGAAGAGCGGCACCTCGGCGACCGGGTTCGTCATCGCGAGCAGCGGCGCCGTAGCGAAGAGCACGGTCTGGATGAACAGCATGCGGTCAGCCCCGTCGCGGGCCCTCTTTCAGATACGGCTCGAGCCCTCGTAGGTTGTGCTCGATCTCCGCGATCTGCGCGTCGGAGAGTTGAACGTCTCGGCCGCGTTGAGCCCTGCTCTTGAAGATCCCCCGACGCTGCAGGAGATAGCGTCCGGCCCCCGGGATCGCGGTCTCGCAGGTCAGCATCACGAGGAGTCGGGCATGCACGTCGCGTGTTTCGTCCCAGTCGCCCGCCTCACGGGCCTCCCACATCCTGACGAAGGCCTCGGCGTACATGGCCATGCCGCTCACCAGTCCGTCCACGCCCAGGCGGAGGTCATACGCGAAGTAGCGACCCCTCATGGCCGAGTACACACGCTGGATCTGCGGTTGGCCCACGAGCGCCTGGATACGGTCGAAGACCGGCTGGGCCTCCTCCTTCACGTACCCGAGGTGCGGGTAGCGGCTCGCCAGCTCCAGGATGAAGTCCGTGTCGAACTCGACACCGGGCAGGTTGGGCTGCGTCTGGATCATCACCGGCCGCTCGGTCACATGGGCCAGAGCGGTGTAGTAGGCGCGGTAGTCGGACAGGGACGTACCGACCTTGGGCGGCATGGCGATCATCATGTCGGGCTCGAGTCGCTCGGCGAAGCCCGCGAGCTCGACCATCTCGTCTGATGCGTCCTGCTGCACGCCCAGCACGAGCGTCATGGACCGACCGCGGTTCGCCTCGGTGAGGACCTCCATGCCTCGCCTGATCTCGGCGGTCCTCAGTCGGGGGTAGTCGCTCGAGTTCTGAGGCCAGACCAGCCCGTGCACTCCGGCGTGGTCCAGCCACTCGACCTGGAAGGCCAGGTCCTCGTAGTCGACGGCTCCCGACTCGGTGTAGGGGGTCGACAGGATGACGAAGATCCCACGCATGTCTCCGTCTCGTACGGGTAGCCGGGTCAGGTCGCGCGACAGCGGCGCGCTTCCCATGAGCCCGGAGCCAATGGCGGCCGAGCCCATGAGCTTGAGTGAGTCCCGGCGCGTGAGCTTCCTGTCCATGCCTTCTACCCTCGTGTTGAACCGTCTTATGGGAGCCGGTACGCAATGACCTGATCGATGGCCACGATGACGACGTACTGGCGACCGTCCGAGCCGCCGTACGTCATGGGGTTGGCGTTGCCTCGCGCTTCGAGCTCGTCCACCCAGAGCTCCTGGCCGGAGGTCACATCCAAAGCCCGGAAGCGGTTGTCGTCCGTCGAAGCCAAGAAGAGAAGGCCGCCGCCCGTGGCGATTGCCGAGGCGCGCCCTGGCCGCCCCGTGAAGCGTCGTCCCGGCGGAAGGCCGTCCGTGAGACCGACCGGAACCTGCCAGGCGATGTCGCCCGTTGCGGCGTCGATGGCGGTCATGCGGCCCCACGGTGGCTTCTGGCACGGCCACCTGGAGTCGCCCATGGCGACATCGAAATTGCCGGGTCGCGGGCTGCCCCTGCGGAAGGGTACAGGCGATTCACCCGGCGCGTCTTCAACCCAGCCGAACGTCCCGACGTCGCGACTGAACACGAATACGTACCCGGACCTAGGGTCGAAGGCCGCGCCGCCCCAGTTGTGGCCTCCGAGCAGCCCCGGGAAGAGCAGGGTCGTTCGGGGGGCGACTCCGGGGGCTTGGTAGGCCCACGGGGTGAAGGGCCCCGCGTTGTAGATCTCACCCACCGACTCCAGGAGCGCGGCACACGCCGCGGCGTGCTCGGGCGACGTGTCCTCTGCGGTGACAAGGTCGGACGCCTGGTAGCTTACACGCGAAGCAGGCGGAGGCTTCACGGGAATCGGCTGCGTTGGGTAGGCGACCTCACCCGGCACGTCGCTCGCCGCCACCGGACGCTCCTCGACGCCGAACAGCGGCTCGCCCGTCTCGCGGTTCAGGAGGTAGACGTATCCGGACTTGGTGGTGAGTCCTAGCGCGGGCACGGTGCCCCCCGGCATCGGCGCGTCGAAGAGAACCGGCGCGGCCGGCGGGTCGTGGTCCCACAGGTCGTGGTGGATGGTCTGAAAGTGCCACCGGTACTCGCCCGTCTGGATGTCGACCGCGACGACCGAGTTGCCGAAGAGGTTCGCACCCGGCCGGTCGCCGCCATACCAAAAGGGTAGGGGCGCCGCGAGCGGCAGGTAGAGCAGGCCCCGCTCGGCGTCCATGGTGAAGTAGAACGGCCACGCATTGACTCCGAGGCGGCCCTCCCAGCTGTCGCCCTCCCACGTGTCGTGCCCGATGCTCCCGGGAGGGGGCACCGAGCTGAACTCCCAGAGCTGCGCGCCGGTGCGCGCGTCGTAGGCGCGTGCATTGCCGACGCCCCCGCTCGCTCCAGGCGGCGTGTTCGCACCGACGACCACCACGTTCTGGTACACGAGCGGGACGGAGTTGTACGGGACGCCCATGTCCACCTCGCCGGCCTGGCCGAACGAGGTGACCGAGGCCCCCGAGGCGGCGTCGAGCGCGATGAGCCGGCTCCCTGATGTGAAAATCACGCGCGGGGCCGAATCACCCGCGCCGGCCCAGTACGCCACGCCCCGACGGGACGGAGATCCGCCATCTACCGCATGGCTCCAGAGTTCGGCGCCACTGACCGGGTCGAGCGCCACGACGCGGTCTGCGGTGGGCAGGTACATCACGTCACCGACGACGATGGGCGTGGCCTGGGAGTTCGGTCCGCGCGCGCCAGGAGCGGAGCTTGCGAGCGAGTACGACCAGGAGCGTCGCAGAGCGCCCACATTAGCGACGTTGATCTCGGCCATGGCCGAGAAGCCGGTTCCGGCCAGGTCTCCACGGTACATGGGCCACTCGCGGACAGCGTCGGCGTTCCCCGCTGTGCATCCGGCCTGCACCAACAGGGCGAATACCGTGCCCGCGCCGCTCAGCCAGCTCCAGCGCATCCCCATCTCCCTCTTATGGCGTAGTCAGACGCCGAATCTGCGACCTCCGGACCCTCGCCGACAGACATCGGCTTGCGCGGCCCGGATCGCGGGGTGGAGGTTCAGCGCGGTAAGGCCAGCCACCTATGGAGAGGTTCACTATGGTTACTCGTCGCACCGTGCGGCGCGCCCTCGCCGCCGCCGTCGGACTGCTCTTGGCAGGATCGATTGGGCCCGCCGCGCCTGACTTGTCCGCGCAGCAGGTGCCTGATGTCACGAGCGAGACCATCGACCGCTGGATGACCGAGCTGTCCAACCGGGGAAGGTGGGGCGCCGACGACGAGCTGGGCACGCTGAACCTCATCACCCCGCAGCATCGGGTGCGGGCGGCTGGCCTCGTGCGGGAGGGGATCACCGTGTCGTTGTCGCACGACTACCTGAAGGAGCGGGCCGCCGATGCGACCTCGCCGTGGAGCGCCGAGCTGCTCGGCAATCCGGCCGCGGGCTACCTGAGCGATCGCTATACGATCGCCTACCACGGTTATGCCCACAGCCACATGGACGCGCTCTGCCACAACTCCCTCGATGGCGTCATGTACAACGGCTTCTCGCGCACATCGGTGGACTCCACGGCGGGGTGCACCCGGCTCGGCATCACCAACGCAAAGCAGGGGATCGTCTCTCGTGGCGTGCTGATGGACATCGCGCGCCTCAGAGGCCGGCCGCACGGCAGCCGGTCTCCACGCGTCGGTGATGCCATGGCTGCGCGAGCGCGGCGTCGCGATGCTCGGCAGCGACTACACCAACGACGTCCTGCCTTCCATGGTCGAGGGGGTCTCACAGCCCGTCCATCTGCTGACGCTCGTGGCGATGGGCATGTGGCTCTTCGACAACCTGGACCTCGAAGCGCTCGCGGAGACCGCGGCGGCCCAGAACCGATGGGAGTTCATGTTCGTGGCGGCGCCGCTTGCGGTGCCGGGCGGCACCGGGGCGCCCTTGAATCCCTTGGCGGTGTTCTAGCCGGGGGCGACGCCTACGCACAAGAAAACCCCCCGGAGCCCTGAGGCCCCGGGGGGTTCTTTCTTGCCTAGGAGTCGGCGCCTAGTGCGCGTCGCCCGCCTGTGGCATCGCCGCCGGGAGGCCGTATGCCGCGAGGCCATCCTGCAGCTGAATGATCACATACTGGTGACCGTTGTGCTCCCAGCTCGACATGCCGTAGCGCGTCAGGCCAGGAAGCTCGATCGTCCCGACGCGCGCACCCGTCATCTTGTCGATGGCGAAGAGGCTCGGGCTGTTGTCCGCGGTCATACCACCCGCGATGAGCAGGTTCGGCGTGACGACCATGGCCGCCGGTCCGCCGCGTCCGCGATTGTACACCGACTCGTCCACGTTCAACCCCTGCAGCAGCGGGTGATTGCGAATGAGGTCCTGCTGCGCCTGCGGTGCGTCCCCATTCGGGATCGTCCACAGGTGGTCACCCGTGTTCACATCGATCGCGACGATGCGACCGTCCGGTCCTTTCCAGATGGGCAGGCCGTCCAGCGAGGGGCCACCGCGACCGCCGCGGCCACCACCAGCTGCCGGTGGCGCTGCGCCCGCGGCCGGCCAGTTGCCGCGGAAGGCCGCGAACTCGGTGTAGGTCGTTCCAGACTGCTGAGGCCCGTCGAGCGACGACGTGGAGCCGGGCGACACGTTCATGCCCGAACAGCCGCTGCTCGACGATACGAAGACGATGCCCCTGACCGGATCGCCGACGGCGGGTCCGGTGATGTTCGTACCACCCGAGTCACCGGGGCAGACTCGCGCGGGACCGCGCGGATCGCCCTGCGCCCTGGGCGGCTCGAAGAACGCCATGAGCTGGTTGTTGTCCTGTGCGAGCTGAAGCGCCCGCTCGTAAATCTCGGGCGTGTAGTCGATCAGGTGCTCCGTCGTGCGACCCTGGAGGTCGTACGGGGCGGGCCTGGTCGGGATCGGCTGCGTCGGCGAGAGACGCTCACCCGGCACCTGCGACTGCGGCACCGGCCGCTCCTCGATGGGCCAGATGGGATCACCGGTCTCACGGTCCAGCGCGTACAAGAACGCCTGCTTCGTGGCCTGGAAAACGCCCTTGATCTCGCGACCGTCGACCGTCACGTCCATCAGGATGGGCGCCGTCGGCGTGTCGTAGTTCCAGATGTCGTGGTGCACGAACTGGTAGTGCCAGCGACGCTCACCGGTGTCGGTATCGATCGCGATGATGCTCGTGCTGAACAGGTTGTCGCCGGGGTGATGCCCGCCGTAGTAGTCGATGGTCACGCCGTTCGTCACGATGTAGACCAGACCGAGCTCCGGGTCAGCTGCCATGGGCGCCCAGGACGAGACGTCGCCCGTCCACTCCCAGGCGTCGTTCTCCCAGGTGTCGTGACCGAACTCACCCGGCCGCGGAATGACGTGGAACTTCCACTTCATGGCACCCGTCGCCGCGTCGTAGGCCAGGATGTCTCCCGGCACGTTCTCGACGCGCGTCTGCAGGTAGCCCTGCTCGGCCGAGTTGTTCACGATGACCGTCCCGTTCACCACGATGGGCGGCGACGAGGCGGTGATGTAGCCGATCTCCAGTGGGATGCCCATGTCGGGATCGAACTCTTCATTGCGATCCTCCCACGGACCCCAACCCTCGATCAGGTCGGCTACGAGGTCGACGCTGCCCGACTCAGGGAAGCCCGGTAGAGGAATCGCCTCACCCCAGTTTTCGAGCGGCTTGCCCGTGTCGGCGTCCAGCGCATGCAGGAAGAAGCCCGGCGTGGAAATAAAGACGACTCCGCCACGGCCCGGGACCTCGGCGAAGCCGACGCCCTTACCGTACGCCTTCCGCATCGAGTAGTCGTGCCGGTGCGTGGTCGGCTCCGTGAAGGTCCAGATCACTTCGCCGTTGTCCGGGTTGAGCGCGATGACGTGACGACGGTCGCCCGTCACCGTGATCATCTTGCCGTCCACGTAAGAGGGCGTCGCACGAGGCGTGCTGGGCCCGAAGCTGGCGGCGTTGAAACGCCACAGCAGCGTCATCTCTTCGAAGTTGTCGGCCGTGATCTCGTCCGCGGTCGTGTAGCGCGTGTGCCACGCGTCGCCGCCGAGGTAGGCCCACTGACCATTCTCGGTCCCGGGGCCCTGTGCCGACAGCATCATCGGCGCGCTGATGAGGACGCCCAGCATGATGGTGAGGAGCTGTCGGAACGTCCGACCGTTCTCGTTCTGCATATCGATTTTCCCTTCCGGGTGTGACCCGGCTCAGTGGCCAGCCCCGAAGGGGCGACTCGAAACATGCGGCAGAAGCCAGTGCACGGACCCTTCGGGGGCCCGGAACGTTGAAGGCGATCCACCGGACGAGGGTCCTACACGGGGTTCCGCCTCACGTTGCATGGACTGGCCCACGCGCCCCCGCCGACCCAAGATGATGCCCATGCCCAGCCATGATCCCCCGAACTGGAGTCGCAGGCGTGTTCTGGCCTCGCTCGTCGGAGTGGGGGCCGTCGCGCCGTTCCTCGCCGGGGACCGCACGCGGGCGGGCGAGACCATCGTGCTCCGCTACACCGCGCACATTCCGAACTCGCACGGACTGTACGGCAGGGTCTTCCTTCCGTGGGAAGAGCTACTGACCGAGCGCACCAGCGGCCGCATCGTGTGGGAGCACTATGTGGACCGGCTGCTGCACGGCGCGCTCGACGGCTTCAAGGCCATCGAGTCGGGCATCACGGACTACACGCACGGATACGCGACCTACCAGCCCGGGAGCTTCCACCTGACGCACGGGCTCCAGCTGCCGTTTCTCTTCTCCACTCCCGCCATCGCCTCCCTCGTGTCCGAGGAGCTCTATCCCGAGTACTTGAAGGACGAGTACGAGCGCATGGGCGTGTACCTCGCGCACTGCGACGCGACGACGGCCTACGACATCATCTCCAAGACGCCCATCCGGACGCCCGAAGACATCCGCGGGCTCAAGGTGCGCTCCACGGGCGGACTCATGGCCGACATCGTCCGCGAGATGGGCGCGATTCCGGTGGTCATGGCGGCGGCCGAGACGTACACCGCGTTCCAGCGGGGCATCATCGACGTCGTCGCATTGGGCGGCCCCGACATGGCGGCCTACCGACTCTACGAGACCGGCACCCACTACCTGAGGATCGGCCTCACGCACACGGTCCTGCAGTACTGCCTCAACCCACGCACCTTCGACGGGCTCCCGGCTGATCTGCGCGAGACGCTCTATAACGTCTTCCGTTTTCGCGGCCAGATCGCGCACCAGAACTACTACGGAGGTACCGCGCTCGAGACCGCGATCACCCAGCTCGTCGAGGCCGGCATCGAGATTACCGAGCCCACCACGGACGAGCGGCAGGCCTGGGTCGATGTCGTACGCCCCCTCGAGGAGCGCTTTATCGAGGAGAACGAGGCGCGCGGGCTACCGGCCGAAGCATTCGTCCGCGAGGCGAGGGAGCGCGCCGCGGTCTACGAAGGATGGACCGACCAGCAGCTCTGGGACCACGTGGACCGGAATCCCGTCCAGGGCATCATCGAGTTTTGAGCGGAGTCGAGGGCTCGACGGAGCCGGAGGGACAGGGCGGGGGCGGGCTCGACCGCGCCGTAGACTACGTGGATCGCGTCTCGGCGCGCATCTCTCTCCAAATGTTCCGGTTCGGCATCCATGTGACCATGCCGGCGCTCGTCGTTCTCGTCACGCTCGACGTTGCGCTGCGCTACGTCTTCAACGCGCCGCTCCAGTGGGCGCGCGATGTGAACGGGCTGCTGCTGCTCATCAGCATCTTCTGCGCGCTGCCGCACGCGTGGGACCGCGCGTACCACATCCG
>JAOTVA010000077.1 GCA_029863645.1 Gemmatimonadota bacterium | reverse complement strand
TCCAGCCCGTGCTCCCGAACGGCAGCTTCGAGCCCGCTTCCGAGTCCAAACCAACCGGGGAGCATCGCCCTGCATTGGGTCCAGGCGAACACCCACGGGATGGCCCGGAGATGTTCGACGCCGGCTCCCGACCGGCGCGACGCGGGCCGCGACCCAATCGCCATGCGTTCGATGACGTCGATGGGCGTGGCAGCCCGGAAGTAGTCGGTGAATTGCGGATGTTCGTGTACGAGAGAGCGGTACGTCACTCGCGCCGCGGTCGACATGGTGTCTGCCAACGCTTCCCAGCCCGGTGGCGTCGGACGCTCGGGCTTTGCAGCACGAAGGACGATCGATCCGAGCATCCGCTCCAGGTTCCGGAGGGCGATGGACGGGAGTCCGTACTTCGCGTCGATCACCTCGCCTTGTTCCGTTAGGCGCAATCGCCCGCCGATGGACGCGGCCGGCATCGCTGCGACGGCTCGATGCACCGATCCGCCACCGCGTGACACCGTGCCTCCGCGGCCGTGGAATACCGTGAGGGTCACCGCTTGGTCGGCCGCGACCCGTGCCATCCCCTGGAGCGCGCGTTGGAGGGCCCACCTGGCCGACGCGATACCCCCGTCCTTGTTCGAGTCGGAGTAGCCGACCATCACAATCTGGCGGCCGCCCCTTCGACTCAGATGGGGACCGACGATTGGATCGCTGAACAGCCTTTCGAGCACCTCGGGAGCCCGTTCGAGGTCGGCAACCGTCTCGAAGAGCGGGGCCACGTCCAGATGCAACTCATCCGACGGACCGACCCCGGCCAAACCCGCAAGCCACATGACGGTCAGAACGTCGTCGACGTCCTGTGCCATCGAGATGATGTACGGCCCGATCGCATCAGGTCCGTGCTTGCTTCGGCTTTCGACGATCGCTGTGAACACGTCCATCGCCTTCGCCACCCGCTCGCTCGAACCGCCTGTCCCGGTACGCCCACCGGCGTTTCCCGCCCCGAGCATCTCGCTCAGCCGTTCAGCGCGTTCCTCGGAAGACCGCACGGGCCAGGAGGGGTCGTCGAGGATCTCGGCCATCACATCTCGCAGTTCCCTGGCGTCCTGACGCACATCCAGCACGGCCATGTGGAAGCCGAACGCGCGTATACGACGCAGCAGGCGGCGAACCCCGAAGAGTCCCGCGTGCGCGCCCCTGTTTTGCTCCAGGCTTTCGGCGATCGCTGTGACATCTGCCAGGAACTCGGCGGGACCAGCGTAGCCGTGCTGGGCTTCAGCACGTGTGGCCTCGAGGCGGGCCGCGATGAGTTCGAGGAGGGTGCGGTACCCCATGCCGGCGTGTCTCGCAGAGACGCTGGACACCGCGTCGGGAAACCACGCGGCGTACCGCTCGATCAGCTGTGTGACCTGGTCGCTCCAGCCGACGCGAGAAGCCGACTGGGACAGACCGCGGGCCAGCTTCTCGATCTCACGAGTGTACGCCCCCATGGCGAGGTCGCGGTGTCGCTGAAGCGTCGCGCGGACCGTTCCCGCATCGACATTCGGATTGCCGTCCATGTCGCCACCGACCCACGAGCCGATGCGGACGAGTGCAGGACCATCACCTACCTCCGGAACTCCACAGCCACGAAGCGCGTCGTCCAGGCGCTCGTGCAAAGCGGGGAGCACGTCAAAAAGCACTTCGGTGACGTAGTACAGGACGTGTTCCCGCTCGTCCGACACCGTCGGGCGGACCGAGGGGTGTTCCTCAGTCTGCCAAGAGGCGGTCACGTTTTCACGTATTCGGGCGAGGGACACACGCTCCTGATGAGGTGTGCGGGTCGGGTCCAGTCGCGCGATCAGCTCTCGCGCGATTCGTTCCTGCTTTTCGAGGATGATGCGGCGGGTCGACTCGCTCGGGTGCGCCGTGAACACCGGCTCGACCCGCGAACTCGCGAACAGATCGAGGATTCCGTCCCCGTCGACTCCGAGCGCCTTGAGCCTCTGCACCGTGTCCGCGAGAGACCCTTCCTGGGGCGCAGCTCCCTCTCGAGCGAGATCGCGTCCTCGCCGGATGCGGTGCACCCGTTCTGCCAGATTTACTACCTGGAAGTACGTTGAAAAGGCCCGTACGACCTCGGCCGCCTCGGTGGCGGAGAGGTCCTGCAAGGCTGCTTCGACCTGTCCGACCGCGCCCTCTACACCCTCTCGCCTACGGATCGCGGCGTGTCGTGCCGTCTCGACGCACTCGAACAGCTTGTCGCCACCCTGTTCCCGAATGATCTGACCCACCAGGTCGCCGAGCAGTCCGACGTCCTGACGTAAAGGCTCGTCACTCGAAGGGAAGTCGATGTCCCGGAGATTCAACGATCCCGTCGCTCGACCAGGTCGAACCGGTCGAGGTTCATCACCTTGTCCCACGCGGCGACGAAGTCGTGCACGAAGCGCTCCCCCGCATCATCCTGTCCATAGACCTCGGCGATCGCACGGAGCTGCGAATTCGACCCGAAGACCAGGTCCACTCGGGTGCCGGTCCACCTAACCTCGCCCGTCGCGCGATCCCGCCCCTCGAAAACGCCTTCCGCGTCGGACGTCGCCCGCCACTCGGTGCTCAAGTCGAGCAGATTCACGAAAAAGTCGTTGGTGAGCTGGCCCGGACGGTCGGTGAAGACGCCATGCTGCGCCTGCGCGAAGTTCGCGTTCAATGCTCGCATGCCACCCACGAGTACCGTCATCTCGGGTGCACCAAGCGTCAGGAGCTGTGCCCGATCGACGAGCAACTCCTCTGCCGAGACCGTGTATGCGCCCTTGAGGTAGTTGCGGAAGCCATCCGCGATCGGCTCGAGCACGTCGAACGCATCCGCGTCGGTCTGCTCTTCCGAGGCATCCATACGTCCGGGCGTGAACGGAACCTCCACGGCGTGACCGGCGTCCTTCGCCGCCCGCTCGACCGCGGCGCAGCCGCCCAGCACGATGAGGTCTGCAAGAGAGACCCTCTTCTTGCCGGACCGGGTGTCGTTGAACTCGCCCCGGATTCCCTCGAGGGTTTCCAGCACCTTAGTGAGCTGCTTCGGCTGGTTCGACTCCCACCCGCTCTGCGGCGCGAGCCGGATGCGGGCTCCGTTTGCGCCACCACGCTTGTCCGAGCCGCGGAAGGTCGCGGCCGAGGACCACGCCGTGTACACGAGCTCCTCGATCGTGAGTCCCGAGTCGAGGACCTTCGCCTTAAGTGCAGCGACGTCATCGGCGTCGACGAGCTCATGATCGACGCCGGGAATCGGGTCCTGCCAGATGAGCTCCTCAGCAGGGACGAGCGCTCCGAGATAGCGGGAGCGCGGGCCCATGTCGCGGTGGGTCAGCTTGAACCAAGCGCGAGCGAATGCGTCGGCAAGCTCGTCCGGATTCTCATGGAAGTGTCGAGAGATCGGCTCGTAGATGGGATCCATGCGCATCGCCATGTCGGCCGTGGTCATGACCGGCGCGTGCCGCTTCGTCGCGTCGTGCGCGTCAGGTACCGCGTCAGCCGCGGCGCCATCCTTCGGGATCCACTGCCAGGCCCCGGCGGGGCTCTTCGTCACTTCCCACTCGTAGCCGAAAAGCGTGTCGAAATAGCTGCCATCCCACTCGATCGGCGTCGGCGTCCAGGCGCCCTCGAGGCCGCTCGTGATCGCATCTCCACCCTTCCCGCTTCCGTGGCTGCTCTTCCAGCCGAGGCCCTGTTGCTCGATGCTCGCGCCCTCGGGCTCGGCGCCGACGAGCGCCGCATCGCCGGCACCATGCATCTTGCCGAAGGTGTGTCCGCCGGCCGTAAGCGCGACGGTCTCGTAGTCGTTCATCGCCATGCGCGCGAACGTCTCCCGAATGTCACGTCCCGACGCCACCGGATCCGGCTTCCCGTTCGGTCCCTCGGGGTTCACATAGATCAGCCCCATCTGCACCGCGGCGAGCGGGTTCTCGAGCTCCCGGTCGCCGGAGTAACGCTTGTCGCCCAACCACTCGGTCTCGGCTCCCCAGTAGATGTCCTGCTCGGGTGCCCAAACGTCCTCGCGCCCACCGGCGAAGCCGAAGGTCTTGAAGCCCATCGACTCCATGGCGCAGTCACCGGCGAAGATCATGAGGTCGGCCCACGAGATCTTGTTGCCGTACTTCTGCTTGATGGGCCAGAGGAGACGGCGGGCCTTGTCGAGGTTGCCGTTGTCGGGCCAGCTGTTGAGGGGCGCAAAGCGCTGCGTGCCCGAGCCCGCGCCACCGCGACCGTCGCCAGTGCGGTAGGTGCCCGCGCTGTGCCACGCCATCCTGATGAAGAGGGGACCGTAGTGCCCGTAGTCGGCCGGCCACCAGTCCTGCGAGTCGGTCATCAGGGCGAAGAGGTCCCGCTTGAGGGCCTCGATGTCGAGCTTCTTGAACTCCTCGGAGTATACGAAGTCGCTGCCCATCGGATCGGACAGTGGCGAGTTCTGGTGAAGGACCGAGATGTCGAGCTGATTCGGCCACCAGTCGCGATTGCCCGTACCGCCTGCGCTCGTGCGCGCACCATCACCGTGCGTCACCGGGCACTCGCCTGCGCTGCTATCTCCCTTCCCTTCCATGATCGTTCCGTCGTTTCGTGTGAGTCGGCTTCGAGGAGCGGAAGTTCCCGGCACCCAGGCATTACGTCAAACCGTCAGATACTCCTGATACCACAATCTCCGGTCAGGTCAAGAAGACCCTCGCTCCGTCAGTTCGAATCGTGGTCCAACGAGGCGTCTCGTTACGGAGTTGCCACCTCGACGAGGGAGCAGGGGCGGGCTCATCCTCGAACTTCCGCATGAGCAGGTCGAGCGTCTGCTGGAAGTCGCTTCGCTTGCGGCCGGACCTCAGGTATTCGGAAGCTACGGCAGACACGGAGGTAGGTTCGGCGCTGCTCGATTCGATCCCGAGCTCTTCGGCAAGCATCTGCGCGAGCTCTTGATCGAGATCGAAGCCTTGCTCGCCCGTACGCTCAATCGTCAGCAAGTCGCTGCCGATGATGGGAACCACGTCCCCTTGCTGGATCCGGTCCAGGAGGACGTCCCAATCGCTGTCTGTAAACTCGGGTCTTGTCCGTGACACGGGGGTCGCTCCCTTCCCATGCGAAACCCACCCCCTTAAATGGGACCGGAAAGCATACGCCGGTCATCGGTGGTGCGCTATGGGGAAAACACAGTGAATCCGCGGAGCTGACCCGCCTGCTCCAAGTTTGCCAGGCTGATTCGCGGAGGTATCCGTGAAACGACTCAGTCCGACGGCACGTGCCTCACCCTAAAGGCTGCTGCGGAAGCCTCGGCCGCGGCGAGGAGGTACCCGCGGCTCCTGCTCATTGGGATGGCTGATGGCCCCGATCGCCCAGTGCGATCGACTGAGCGGCTGTTTGTCGAACCCGAACGTGCCCCGACCGGCTTTCTCGTGAACCCGCTGAGGCCGTGCGGCTTGACGTCGATGTCGACCCGGAGATCGATCCGGAACGGCCCGTCGGGTCCGACGTGGTGCATGCGGGGGTGCCGTCCGAGGGAGAAGGCCGAGCAGATCGAACGGCTAGAGGACGAATTGCAGCGACTGAATTTTCGGGACTGAGGCGAGGGCCCGGCAGCGTTCATGACGGGTTAAGGGTACAGGCAAGCCGACCATGCCTCGGTCACGCCCCGGGTCAGCGTAAACGGGCCGAGCGCAGCTGGCACGGCTGGCACGGTGACGGTCAGGGAGATCTCCTGGCCCCCGCCGGTACCTGAGAACTGCGCTGCGGACTCAACCCTGCCCGGGGCAACTCCAGTCAACTGCGTGTATGTACCTGGGATGGAGAACGCCCCGCTCGCAGGCGGAGCATCGAAGGTCCCGAAGGAACCGTAGCAGCCTCCGGACGCCAGGATTAGGAGAGTCGCACCGTTACCGTCGATGGTCAGGCTGGCCTGATCTGAACCCCATGTCCCGGGCGGGTCCACCAACTCGATGAGCAGCTTCGCCCGGTAGTCCCGCTGCGCGATGGCCGAATCCGACCTGGGATATGGGGTCAAGTCGAGCAACTGGACGCGGTGGCCAGCATGTGTGGCGGCATTCGGACCAGAGCCGGTGTTCAACGTGAACGGGAACGTGGGTCCCTCTCCCATTGTCAACCCGATCACGACCGCCGCATTGCCTTGCCAGACGCACACCACGTCCGTCGGGCAACGAGAGTCTTCGGTCACCTCGCTGAATAGGACTCCAAAGATGCCGTCCACGAGGATCTCATCGCCTGGCGCGAGCACGATCTCCCTCCGCTGTTCGGAGGAGTAGCCAGCGACTACGACGATCGTCCGGTCGGCCGTCACCGAATCGTCCGCGAGCTCGCTACCCCGGACGCGCCGTCCCCTGACGCGGAGCGTCCACTCGCCCAATTGATCCAGCTTCAGACTCGTCGTGTGAGCAAGGTACCCGAAGACCTGAGTACACAGGTCGGCATCGGACTTCTGGTCCCACGGCGTGAGCTCAATGACGCGGCCTGCCTGGGCAACGTCCATGCCACCCGCCGTCCAGCAACCGTCCGGCCCAACGGTGTAGGCGGTAACCTCGAACGTCTGATTGATGGCGATCGTATCAGGCGCCTCGATCACACTTGGCGGATAGATGGCGCCCTCGCTCGGCGCAACACTCCACCGGATCGATTCGTCGGGGGTGACCTGAACCGTGAGCGTCGTGGCGTTCTCCATCTGCAAGATGCCCATGCGATGGAGTGACCCACCGGGGCCGGTCAGGTCGCCGCACGCGACCAACAGCCCTGAGCAAACGATCGCGGCAACTCTACGAACTGAACTGTTCTTCATGGATCGTATCCTCCACGCGAGTGGGGCCTCGACATACGTCGAGGCGGACAGCGTCCGCTGTAGTCGCCAGCGAAGAATAGACGATCCGGCGTACAACCGCGTGACATCGGGCGGGATCCTGGGATCGGGCTGAGGTCACCGACCGCCCGGTCCGGACGACGATAGAACTTCACGTGATAATGGAGAAGACGTGCTGGGGGGGACCTCAACCGCGTTGCTCGGCCGCAATCTCCAAGTGAGATTCACGTCATGGAAGCCATGTCCGATACAGAGGTCGAGATCCTCCGGGCCCTCAGCCCCGAGCGGAAGCTCGCTGTGATGCAGGGACTGATTCAGCAAGCCTTCGACCTGAAGGCTGCGTGGATCGGATTGAAGGCGCCCGAGCTCCCTGAACAGGGTCCCGCTCTTCACCGGGCCCCTCGGAGAAGTCGGGATCTCCTATATGGTCACGGGGGGCGTGGCGGCGGTCGTGTACGGCGGTCCTCGATTCACGCGTGACATCG
This sequence comes from Gemmatimonadota bacterium, assembly GCA_029863645.1. GTDB lineage: Bacteria > Gemmatimonadota > Gemmatimonadetes > Longimicrobiales > Gaopeijiaceae > UBA2982. Next base: position 7,442 of record JAOTVA010000077.1, on the reverse strand, counting down.
ATGTCGTGCTCGAATTGGACGAGTCGCAAATCGGCAAGCTCGAGGTCGCCTGCGGTGGTGGGGCCGTCTTACCGACCCCTCCTCTGTCTTACCACAGCTTCGGCCAGCCGACGGGTGGTCCGGAGCATGCGCTGCTCCATCACGAAGTCGATCGGGCCTTCCACGGCTAGAGCCAGGCGCTTCACTAGCGTGGGCTCGCGCAGCGGCTCGACGCAGCCGCGAAGAAGTAGTCGGCTGCCATCGGCCCCGAGGGGCTCGATGTAGATCGACCACGACCGGGCTGGATCTGGTCGGGCGCTAGTGGCGTTGGAGTCATCCGGGACTCCAAAGCAGATGTGCCTACCGGGTTCCAGGAGCGCGATCGGGATCCCGGGAGCCTTCGGGTGCAGTTGAATCTCGTCTCCGACCGAGAGGGACTGGAGAGAGGGCTCGACGCTCTCGACGTTCTTGACCGGAATGCCGACGAGGCGCTCCAGAAGCTCGTAGGAGTAGAAGCCTGCACGTCCCAGGCCGAACTGAACGACCCATTCCCATACTCTCGCACCCGGGGCCGAGACGGTCACGGCACGCGTGTACGCGTCATGGTTTGGGGACACCAGCGCGTCCCCGGGCCAGATACGTTCCCGTTCCGCCCGACTGGCGCCCCAATTACCCAACCACGCTCTAGAAAGTGGCCAGGTGCAGAGCACACTCAGAAGCACGCAGACACCCTCGATGCCCTCCAGGACGAAGCGAAGGAGGCTCCGGTGCTTCATGGGGCCTGGCTCGCGCCGGCCTAGTCGACTCGGGTCCCGTCCGGACACCAAAGCGCGATGGCGTCCGCATCTCGGTCCGACTCGGTTCCGAAGAGCTCGGAGGCGATGCGCTCGGCGGTCCCCGGCTCCTCGATGGCATGGATCAGAACGGCGTTGGCCCCGAGCTTTCCGGACTCCTCTCGGAGCTTGTCCCACATGTCTCCTTCGTCTGTTAAGTCCTCGTCGCCGGATGCATGTAACAGTGCGACTCGCTCACATGTAGACGGGATGCTGTCGCCCTCCAGGAAGACCTGGACTGCCCGCTGAGGCACTGGGTACATCGACCGGTCCATCAGCACGGATTTGCTCACCGTGACGCAACCGGCGCAGGCGAGCCCGAGAAGAAGTGTTCGTTTCATCATTGGCGACCGTGCCTCCGGGAGTCGGTACCCACCGCCCCACCCTACGTGGCTGGCGGGTCATGCCACACCAGAATCTTCCCGCACGGGCGGGCCGCCGGTATCGGCCAAACCCCCAAATGGGCTGTAGGGATACGCGCCCGCAGTCCCCCGGCACGCAAATCACACCACGCTTCTTTCCGGGCTTATCCGACAGACGCCAGCCCCGGAGTTCATTAACCTGTCTTTGGCTGCCGTCGAAACGCCGACGGGCCGACAAGGAGGAGGAATACCCATGCCAGCGCGGAATCCCGAGGAATGTGATCTACTCTTGATGAAGGCCGTGGAGGAGGGTGACCTCGATGCGGCAGTAGCCCTCTATGAGCCGAACGCCACCTTCGTAGTGTCTCCGGAGCGAGTCGTGACCGGCCACGCCGCGATCCGAGAGGTCCTGCAGGCGATGGCGGAGCAGTCGACGGGTAGCATCGAGGCGGTCACGGCGGTCCCCAGTGCCGACGGATCCGTCGCGGTCACGCGCACCAAGGGCAGCGTCACGATTCCAGGCCTGGATGGAGCATCTGTCACGAGGCCCTTCCACAGCGTCGAGGTCGTACGGAAGCAACCCGACGGCACTTGGCTGTTCGTGATCGACGACCCGAGCGGCGAAGGGATGGCAGGAAGCTTGGCTCCCGTCGGCGGGTGAGGTTGGGGATCGCCCATGTCGCTCGTGTCGTTCTTCTCTCGATTGCCTGGCGAACTGAACCGGCGCAAGGTCATCCCAGTTGTGGTGAGCTACGCCGTTGTGGTCTTCGTCCTCCTTCAGGTCGCGGAGATCACCTTCGCGCCCCTCGGGCTGCCGGACTGGGCGCTCACGCTGGTAGTGGTCCTGTCGATCGCCGGTTTCCCCGTCACAGTGGTGCTCGCCTGGGTGTTCGATCTGACGCCAGGTGGAGTTAAGAAGGACGAAGTGACACCGGGTGAAGCGGTCCACCAGTTGCCAGTGGCACCACACGATGGCTCCCCTGGCCCCTCAGTGGCGGTCCTCCCCTTCGAGGACATGAGCCCCGAGCAGGATCAGGAGTTCTTCTGTGATGGAATCGCTGAGGAGATCCTCAACTACCTCGTCCAGATCGAACAGCTTAGGGTGGCCTCCCGAACCTCTTCTTTTCAGTTCAAGGGGCAGCGGACCGACGTGAGCGAGATCGCTCGTCATCTGCACGTGGACGCGGTCCTCGAGGGAAGCGTGCGCAAGTCGGGGCAGCGAATTCGCGTGACCACGCAGCTGATCAACGCATCGGACGGCTACCACTTGTGGGCGGAGAGCTTCGATCGTGAGCTCGAAGATATCTTCGAGATCCAGGAGGAGATCGCCCGCAGCGTCGCAGGCGCTCTCGAGGTGACGCTGACTGCGCGGGTCCCCGAAGCCTACGCCACGAGAGACATAGGAGCCTATGAGCTCTTCCTGAGGGGAGGGCACTACTTCCGTCGTTGGGGATTGAGGAACGTCGAGTTCGCCGTCCAGATGTTCGAAAAAGCGGTGGAGATGGACTCTGGCTATGCGCGCGGATGGGCCGCCCTTGCAGACAGCTACGCCATGATCTGCATGTACTGGGAGGCCGACGAGGTGAAGCTCGAAGGCGCGGACCGAGCCAGCCAACAAGCGCTCGCCCTGGCCCCCGATCTTGCCGAGGCTCACGTCTCCCGCGGCTTGTACCACGTGCTTCGGGGCGAGCCAGAACTCGCCGAGGCAAGATTCGGGCGAGCACTCGAGCTCGATCCCCACCTCTTCGAGGCGCTCTACTTCTATGCAAGGGTGGCTGTCCAGCAGGGCAGATTAGAGCAGGCGGCCGCTCTATACGAGCGCGCTGAGCGTGCGAGGCCGGAGGACTTCCAGACTCCGATTCTGTTGCGCCAAGTCTATCGGGCCCTCGGGCGAGGCGACGAAGCTACCGCCGCCGCGCGACGTGGCGTGGAGCGCGCCGAACTACATCTCAGGCTCAACCCGGATGATACCCGCGCCCTCAACCTCGGCTTCGGTGGTCTGGTCGATCTAGGAGAGAGGGACCTGGCGGTCGAGTGGGCGGATCGCTCGCTGGCGCTCGACCCAACCAACGCGGACTCCCTGTACAACGTGGCTTGTGGCTTCTCGATGATGGGCGAGAAGGACCGGGCTATTGATTGCCTGCAGCGGGCGTGCCTGCACGGCCTGATGATCGCGGAATGGGCCGAGAACGACTCAGATCTGGACCCGCTTCGTGACGACCCCAGGTTTCAGGCCATCCTCACGGATCTGAGGGTGCCGAAGGCATAGCCGCTGAAGCTCAATGCCCCACAAAAACTTGGGGCCCCGCGCTGCTGCTGCCTCGGGACCCCCAGACGGCTCGCAGATTTGATGTCCCAGCCGCAACCGTCTCGAATCGCTGGGGCGTCGCGTTAGACGCATATCAAATGTAGCCGCACCGCGGGATGAGGCTGTCGGGAGGATCGCGAGACCTGTCGTAGGGCAATGCCCTACAACGGCGGCCCGAGGCAAGAACGGGATTCAGAGAGCTACTACACCGACTCGGACACGGGCCAGCGACCTTACCGCCCGCTCGATGTGTGCGTTGTGACGGTTCGCTTGCCCCATTCTCGCGAGCCCCCATAGTCTCAGCCAGATGCCAGCGAGTCTGGTGGAAGCTGCCACGACGAGACCGCTCCCCCAACTGCCCCACCAAGAGGCGAAGCCGTGGAATTCACAATCGACTCGATCCTGTCTGTCGGCGGGTGGGTGGGGCACCTCTCCTACCTGCTGCTCGTGCTCTCGATGCTCATGCGCCACATCGGCGCTTTGCGCATGCTCGCCATCCTGTCAGCGGTCGCGGGCATCGCGTACGCCTTCTGGGTGTTGGCGGATCCAGTCGGAGTCTTCTGGGAAAGTCTCCTTCTCACCGTCAACGTCGGGCAGCTCGGCTTCATGCATCTGGAGAGCCGGAGAGCCACGTTCTCAGCGGAAGAAACAAGTCTCGTTGAGAAGGCTTTGCCGGAGCTCAGCGGTCGTCTCCAGCGGAAGCTTCTGGATGCCGGAGTCTGGAGCACGGGTGCGCCCGGGACCATCTTGACCCGTGAAGACCAGGCCGTGAACGACCTCGTGTACCTCTCTTCTGGCGAAGCGCTGATCACCGTGGGTGGAATCGGCGTGGCGGCCTGCCACGCAGGCGCGTTCGTCGGCGAAATGACCGTCCTCACGCAAGAGCCAGCCACCGGCACTGCCGTGCTCTCCGAGACCTCCCGCTACTGGTCGATCGACGCCCGCGTCCTCCGGCAACTCACGAGGGCGGAACCGGAAATCCGGAGCGCTTTGGGCGCGGCCTTCGCCAGAAACCTGAGGGAAAAGCTGGTCGCTGCGAACCAAGCAGCGCTCGAGTCACTCCGCGAACAGCTCGAGGGCGAGCCTACCTAGGCGTCCAGAAGAAGACTTCCCACGTGTCCAGCGGCTCGCCGACGCCAGCGAGGGGCCTGCTGATGTCCGCGTCGGGGCTGCCAGCCCATAGCTGTAGCATGGGCAGGCGCGCGTCACCAAGGACCTCGGTCGCAGTCATGGCATAGGTCGCATCACCGATGCGCAGCCACCCATCGCCACCACGTTCTCGCACGCGTCGCGCCCAGTATCCGCCGTCCGGACGGGTCGCCGTAATTATTCCCTCAGGAGTCGTTGCGTAATTGAGGTAGACCACGAATGGCGGGAAGCCGGCCATCTTCATGATCAGATTTCCGCCCTCGTCGACTGTCGTCCAATCGCTTACAGGTGGCGTGTCCGTACCCCCGATGATCACCCCGGGCGTACGCGAAAGGCCTGTATTGCCCGGATAAGGGGCCGTATACACCCACCCAAGAACGGCGATCATGACTGCGCCTACCGCGACGATCGCTGTAGTGCCTCCCTTCCCCTTCATCGAATCTCCTCCGGTGTTTGTTGTGCCGATTCTAAACAGAAGCCTATCGAAGAGCGAACGCGACCAGTTCCGAGACGGACTCTTCGTCCACCGCAGCGACCACGATGTACTGCCGTCCATCCACCTCGTAGGTAATCGGGAAGCCGATCGTCGCACCCCCCGGCAGGGGTACTTCGTGTAATACGTCGCCCGTGGCCTTGTCGTAGGCTCGCAGGACTGGGGCTCCGCCAGGTCCATCCCCTGAGAACAGGAGCGTCGAGGTGACCAGGAGTCCCGATCCGATGGTCGGCCGACCGGTCTGGCCCACATCGACGCCCCGTAGGTCGGGGTGGTCGCGAATGTAGTCCGGCGTTTCCCCGTGCGGCACCTGCCAGAGCATCTCCCCGGTCTTGAGGTCGATCGCGGAAATGCGTCCGTAGGGCGGCTTCAGGATGGGCAGGCCCCGCAGGGTGGGTGCGGCACGCGACTCCGCGACGTGGTAGCGCACTCCGGTGCGCTCCGTCCCTTCAACCAGCCCGAAGCGAGAGACCAGCGACCGAGACGGGACGAAGAGAATGCCCTCCTCGGAGTCGACCGCTCCGCCCGGCCAGTTGGCGCCACCCGCGGCGCCGGGACGCGAGAGGGTACCGTTGTTGCCAGGGCCTACCAAGGACGGCGGGGTGTAGAGGGGACCGATGCGGTAGCTCTCGAGCACCTGCAACGCCTCTGCGCGGAGGGCCGGCGTGAAGTCGATCACGTCGTCTTCGCTGATGCCCTGAGACTCGAATGGCGGCGGCTTGGTCGGGAAAGGCTGCGTGGGCGAGGCCCGTTCCCCGGGCACATCCGACGGCGCCACCGGACGCTCCAAGATTGGCCATACCGGCTCTCCGGTCTCGCGGTCGAGGACGTACGCGAAGCCCTGCTTCGAAAGCTGCACCAACGCCTTGATAGGGATCCCGTCCACCTCGATGTCGACCAGGATGGGCGCCGCGGGCAAGTCGTAGTCCCAGAGCTCGTGATGGGTGAGCTGGTAATGCCACACGCGCTCCCCAGTCTCCGCGTCGAGTGCCAGGACGGAGTTCCCGAACAGGTTGGAGCCGGGTCGGTACCCACCGAAGTAGTCGTTGGTGGGCGTTTCGGTCGGGACGTAGAAGAGGCCCAGCTCTTCGTCGGCCGTCACGGGTGCCCAGTGCCCGACGTTCCCTGTGTACCGCCAGGACGCCTCGAGTAGCTCCGGCCGCTCCTGGACCCATGGGTGGGTGCCCACCGGTACGTCCCACATGCTTGGGTCCGCCGGGAGCCACGTGTCCACGCCCAGCTCGCCGTCGCTCGGAACCGTGTTGAAGCGCCAGAGTCGGCGACCGGTGCGGGCGTCGTACGCCACGACATCCCCTGGGATGTTCATGGGCCATACTTCATTGGGTGAGGACCGCGTGGGGATGCTGCCCGTGTGCATCGAGACGGAGGGAACAACAACGTTCCCTAGGATCGCGGGCGGTGAGGAATTGGAGACCCTACCCTCCCGAACGCTCCCCGGTCGCTCGTCCCAGCGGAGATCGTCCATCATGTCCACCACCCCGCCCTCGCCGAAGCCAGCTACTTGGTATCCTGTGCGGGCGTCGAGAGCGACCAGTTGATAGGTCGGCGTGACCACGAAGATGCGCTCGTCTCCCGCACCGTCGGTCCAGTAGCTCACGCCGCGGCCCGCGCTCCTCGTGAGCGGCTCGATGATGTCCCCCCACCTCCGCTCGGCCTCGCCCGGCCGCCAGGTCCACATCGTCTCGCCGGTAGCAGCATCGATCGCAGCCACGTCGCGTTGATTACCCACGGTTGTGTAGAGCACTCCGTCGATCATCAGCGGACTGATCTGCATGCGTTGGGACGGCGGAGGTGATCCGTAGTTCCTGGCGCTCCAGCGCCAGGCCACCTCGAGTTCCGCGACGTTCCCCGCGTGGATCTGATCGAGCGGTGAGAACCGTGTAGCGCCGGCATCCGCTCCGAAAACCCGCCACTCGCCTCGCTCCGCGCCTTGTTGGGCGAGGGCGTCCGTCGCCGTGGCGCACACTATTGCCGCCAAGATCACGATCTTTTTCATAGGCCGAAGATGCCGTGGGCGCCAACAAAGCGCGAACGGCACAGAGGGTCTGCGGTCACGCCCTAGAACCAACTCGCCGGCATGCTGCTGCCGATGAGCGCGGCCAGATTCACCTCGTGCGCGCCGGACTCCTTGGCGACCTCGGACGTGAACGGAGAGGTGCGGAAGCTTCGCACCACGACGTAGGCCTCGGGGTGGTACCGACGTACCCTGAGGGCGGCGTGCAGATTGGTACCGTCATCTCCGGAACCCAGGATGACCACGGGGGGGTGCCCGTGTTTACCTACGACTTCGCCGACGT